>DASWPX010000033.1:0-1722 GCA_036398395.1 Pseudolabrys sp.
CGCGGCGATCCACGGCAACAAGAGCCAAGGGCAACGCCAGCGCGCGCTCGACGCCTTCAAGGCCGGACGCACCAAGGTTCTGGTCGCAACCGACATTGCCGCGCGCGGCATTGACGTTGATGGCGTCTCGCATGTTGTGAATTTCGAGCTTCCCGACGTTCCGGAGACCTATGTGCACCGGATCGGCCGGACCGCGCGGGCTGGCGCAGAGGGCATCGCCGTCTCGCTTTGCGACGATAGCGAAAAGCATCTTTTGCGGGCGATTGAAAAACTGACCCGGCAGACGCTGTCGGTCACGGATCGACGCACACCCGGCGCCCACCGCGCCGAACCAATCGACCGCCAGAGGCAACGGCCGAATTCGCACGAGCAGAAACGTCAGCCGCAGCGCGCGAACCATCGTGGCGCGCCGCAAGCAAAACCCGGACAGCCCGCGCGGCCGACAAAACGGCCAGCCTTCCGCGGCCGCCCGCGCCGTAACGCCGACGTGGGCCAACCGGCGAACTAAACGTAACAAAATCATCGCGAGACATAAAAAAGCAGTCCAGAAATTCTGGACTGCTTTTTTCGTGATGATGAGGCCGCGGCTTAAAGCCCGGCGAGATATTGCGTCGGATCGACCGGCGTCGCGCCCTTGCGGACTTCAAAATGAAGCTGCGGCGATGTGGCGTTGCCGGTCTCACCCGACTTGGCAATGATCTGCCCGCGCCGGACGACTTCACCATGCTTGACGTCGAGTTCGCCATTATTCGCATAGGCGGTCACGAAGCCATTGGGATGGCGGATAAGAACGAGGTTGCCATATCCGCGCACTTCGTTGCCGGCATAGACGACGACGCCCGCTTCGGCCGCCTTGACCGCAGTGCCTTCTGGCAGCGCGATATTGATGCCGTCGTTGGAGCCGCGGCGATACCCTTCGGTGATACGACCACGCGCGGGCCAGCGGAATTCCGGCGCCGCATTGGCGAGCGCAGCTTGCTGGTCATGCTCGGATTCCAGGGTCGCGGTAGGCATGCGATCGACCGAATGTGTCGGTGCCGCAGGCATGGCCGTCCTTGTATGAACAGGCATGATTGGATCGGCCTCGGCGTCGTGGCGCATATGCGACTTCGCGATATGCGCCAGCTTTTCATGCGCCCATTCTTTGGCTTCCGCGATGCGGCTGCGGCGCGTATCCGCCGGGTCCGGCCCGCGAACGAAATGCAGATGCTCTTCATGCAGGTGTGCTTGCGCGCGGCGCTGTTCTTCACGCGCAGCGGAAAAGCGTACGCCGCTCGATGCTGCAAGTCCGGCGTTATAGGTCGGAATAACGATATGCGCGCCGGGGCGAATTTGCGCGGCAGAGGCATAGCCGTTCGTACGAACCAAGGCCTCGGTCGGAATTCCATAACGGCGTGCGATAATCTCGGCGCTTTCGCCATAGGCGACACCGACCGGCATGCCGCCTTCCGCGGTCCAGCCAGCGACGCTTTGACGGACCGGCGACGTCTGGGTGTCGCTGCCGCTCCAACCGCGCGAAGCCACATGCTGGCTCTGGTAAGCCGGCGCCGTGTAAGCTGCACTCGAATGGGAATAATAGCTGCCGCTTGGCGGTGTCAGCGGACGCGACTCGACCGGATGCGATGGTGCGTAGGATTGCGTCGGCTCGGAAATGCTCGCCGTCGGCGTGCGATCAACATCGCCGCGGAAAGGGTCCGAGAACGGGTTGGAAAGGCGATCTGA
>DASWPX010000034.1:0-5910 GCA_036398395.1 Pseudolabrys sp.
GCGAGGAGCTCGCTGACTGTCGGGGTTCCTCGGTGAGTGAGCCCCGTCAGAAAGCGCGGACCGGACCCCGTCAGACGCCGCGATGGAGCGCCGAAAGGCGCCGCACCTTCCCATTTGAAGGTGCACCCATAAGGAATGGACGCGCTGATCGGCGCTCCATCCCCCCTCGTATTTCGAGGGGCACGAAGCTTGTCCCCGCGAAGGCGGGGAGGAAGGCCGGCCTACCCGGGGCCGTCAAAAACGCGGGCGATGGTGCCTGTGCGCTTCATCTCAGCCAATGGCCTATCGGCCAATGACCGAATTAACCGAGCGTGGCCTCGGCTTGCCCGCCGCCATGGTGATGACGCAAAATCTGGCTTAAAGGACAATGGATTATCCGGGGGAAACCGCTTGCCGCGTCTTCGCGTCGTTTCAAGGATTGCGCTCGTCGGCGTGGTCGCGCTAGGCGCGGGCCTGGCCGGCTGCAAGAACAGCGCGGGAGTGTTCCAGGATCAGAACGAGGGCGGCTGGTTCGCCAAGCCGATCTTGACCACGCCCGATTGGGCCAAACCTGACAGCGTCGCAAAGAGTGTCGATCTCGGTCCCAAAGGCCCGGTCGGACCCAACGATCTGGTCGGCGCCGACGGCCAATGCGCCGGCGCGCCGCAAATGGCGCAAGCCGCGGCGCCGCAGGCGGCCGACCGGCCGGTCGGATCGGTGGCCGGCGATTTGGCCGGCGCGCCCATGCCGGCCGATGCGGGCATGCCGCAAGTCATGGGCGGCATCGCGCTGGGCATGACCGAATGTCAGGCGGTGCAACGTGCAGGCGTTCCCGGCAATGTCGCCATCGGCGCCGGTGCGGGCGGCGAGCGCAGCGTGGTGCTCACCTATCTCAGCGGGCCGTGGCCGGGCATCTATCATTTTGCCGACGGAAGGCTGAAGGTCATCGATCGCGCCCCGGCTCCCCCCGAGCCGCCCAAGCCGCCGCCAAAAAAGAAGTCCGCCAAGAAACCGGTCAAAAAACCGCCGGTCCAACAACAGCAATAACAGCGTCAGGCCGTTTCGAGCGCGGCGCTGGCGGCGAGCCATTCCTCTTCCGCCTTGGCGAGCGCCGCCACCACATTGGCGCGCGTCTTCGACAGATCCGCGGCGCGCGCCGGATCGCTCGCAAACAGCGCGCCGTCGGCGAGCGTAGTGTCGAGCTTGCCGAGTTGCCGCGTCAGTTGCGCGATGATGACTTCGGCCTGCGAAATGCGTTTGCGCAGCGGCGCGGTTTCGACGCGCTTGTCGGCGGCGGCGCGGCGGGTCTGCGCCGGATCGGGCCGCGCGGTCGATTTCGAGCCGACGGTAATGCCGTGACTATCGCCGGACAGAACCTGGCGCGTGTAATCGTTGAGATCGCCGTCGAACGGCGCGACCTTGCCGCCCTGCACCAGCCAGAGCCGGTCGGCGCAGGCTTCCAGCAGATAGCGGTCATGCGACACCAAAATCACGGCGCCCGGATAATCGTTGATCGCTTCGATCAGCGCAGCGCGGCTGTCGATGTCGAGATGGTTGGTCGGCTCATCGAGGATAATGAGATGCGGCGCCGCGAATGTCGCAAGTCCCATCAGCAGCCGCGCCTTTTCGCCGCCTGACAGCGTCCTGACCGCGTTGTTGGCGGCGAGCCCGGAAAACCCGATGGCGCCCGCCTTGCCGCGCACTTTGGCTTCCGGTTGATCCGGCATCAGATCGCGCACGTGATCGTAGGGGCTGCGGTCTTCGTCGAGTTCGTCAAGCTGATGCTGCGCGAAATAGCCGACCTTCAACGTCGCCGCGCGCGTCACCGTGCCGTGCTCGGGCGCAAGGCGGCCCGCGAGCAATTTCACCAGCGTCGATTTGCCGTTGCCGTTCGAGCCGAGCAGCGCGATGCGGTCGTCATTGTCGATGCGCAGGTTCAAGCCCGACAGGATCGGGTGGCCCGGCTCGTAGCCGACCGATACGTCGTCGGTGGCGATGATCGGCGGCGACAGCAATTTCTCCGGCGCCGGAATATGGATCGGGCGCACTTCGTCGGCCACCAGCGCATTGATTGGCTGCATCTTGGCCAGCATCTTGATGCGCGACTGGGCCTGGCGCGCCTTGCTCGCCTTGGCGCGAAAGCGATCGACAAAGGCCTGTAGATGTTTGCGCTGCGCGTCCTGCTTTTTGACCATTTTCTGGTCGAGCATCATGCGCTCGCTGCGCAGCCGTTCGAAATCGGAGTAGCCGCCTTTGTAGAGCGTCAGCTTCTTGTTTTCGAGCGACAGGATCTGGTTGACCGCGTTGTCCAGGAGATCGCGGTCATGGCTGATGATCAGCATGGTATGCGGATAACGCGCCAGGTGGTCTTGCAGCCACAACGTGCCTTCCAGATCGAGATAGTTGGTCGGTTCGTCGAGCATCAACAAGTCCGGCTCGGAGAACAGGGTCGCCGCGAGTGCGACGCGCATGCGCCAGCCGCCGGAAAATTCCGAGCACGGCCGCGCCTGGTCGGCGGTGGAAAATCCAAGCCCCGACAAAATCGATGCAGCACGCGCCGGTGCTGCATGCGCGCCGATATCGGCGAGCCTTGTCTGGATTTCGGCGATGCGGTTTGGGTCTTGCGCGGTCTCGGCTTCGGCCAGGAGTTTGGTGCGCTCGCTCGGCGCCTTGAGCACGATCGCGAGCAGGCTTTCGGGTCCGTTCGGCGCTTCCTGGGCAAGCCGTCCGATACGCCAGCGCGGCGGATATTCGACGCTGCCTTGCTCGGCGCCCATGTCGCCGGTGATGACGTTGAACAGCGTCGACTTGCCGGAACCGTTGCGGCCGACGAGGCCTACGCGCGCGCCCGGGATAATGCGGGCGGAAGCGCCTTCCAGCAGCGAACGGCCCGCAATGCGTACGGTGAGATCGTCGATAATCAGCATGCGCGCCTTTTGGCTGACGAGACCGCGCGATGCAATCGTTAATTAGAACATGATCCCGGAAAGTGGGCACCGGTTTTCGGAAAAGATCGTGTTCAAACAACAACGGGACTTATGCGCACGCCGCCTTGGCCGGTCTCGCGCTGATAGATGATCAGGTCGAAGGAGGGCGTGCGGGCATTGCCGAGAAGAGCACTCAAAAGCCCGTGGGCCTGGCCGCGGTGGTGGGTCTGGTGGTTGAAAAAATGATCGAGCGCAGGGCTGAGCGCCTGTTCGATGGTCTGCGGCTTGACCACGGTCTGGTAGCGCAGCGTGCCGTTGAGGTCTTCGTCGCTCAGGCCATCGATATAGCGGCCGATCAGCGTATCCTCGGCGCGGCGGGCGGCGCGCAAGGCTTGGAAATCGTCATACAGGATTGCGTCCAGGCTCGGCGGCTGTTCGCCGGCGCCGGTAAAGCGCTTCATCCAGATGCGGTCGGCGACCAGCAGATGGTTAAGCGTACCGTGCAGCGACGTGAAAAAGACGCCGCGCGGCGCCCGGTAATCGGCGTCGGCGAGTTGCGCGGCGGCGTCGTAAAGCCGCTCGTTGCACCAGGTGTTGTAGCCGGCAAACATCCGGTATCGGGCCTTCATGGAAACTCCCATCGACATTGCTCGACTTGCCGCGATTGGCGGCCCCCGGTATAAGCCGCCGCGGCCTGTCTAGACCAATGAATGCCGCTGAACTCTCCGATCAATCTCAGTGAAGGATAAATCCGATGGCGGTCGAGCGTACTTTTTCGATCCTCAAGCCCGATGCGACCGCGCGTAATCTGACTGGCGCCATCAATGCCATGATCGAGGCGGCGGGGCTGCGCATCGTCGCGCAAAAGCGTGTGCAGATCACAAAGGCGCAGGCCGAGCAGTTCTACGGCGTGCACAAGGCGCGCCCATTCTTCGGCGAACTGGTGGACTTCATGATTTCCGCGCCCGTGGTGGTGCAGGTGCTCGAGGGTGAGGGTGCCATCGCAAAATACCGCGACGTGATGGGCGCCACCGACCCGGCCAAGGCCGCGGCCAATACCATCCGCAAGGTCCACGCCAAGTCGATCGGCGAGAATTCGGTGCATGGTTCCGACTCCGCCGAGAACGCGGCAATCGAGATCGGGCAATTCTTCGCGGGCAACGAGATCGTTGGCTAGATAATCCTGGAATCCTGGGCGGAGGCGGATCGTGCAATTTCTGGCCGCCGAAATGACGAAGCCGGCCTTTTGGGGCTCGGTGGTCGAAGTCATCTGGATCAACATCCTCCTGTCCGGCGACAACGCGGTGGTGATCGCGCTTGCCTGCCGCGCCTTGCCGCCGCGCGAACGATTGTGGGGCATGATCATCGGCGCCGGCTTTGCCTCGGTGCTGTTGATCGTATTCACCGGCGTCATTTCGATGCTGATGACGCTGCCCTATCTCAAGCTGGCGGGTGCGATCGCGCTGATTTGGATCGCGATCAAGTTGCTGGCGCCTCAAGCGCACGATGCCGAGGATACGCCGGAGGCGGTCGCGGACTTGTGGCGTGCCGTACGCATCGTGGTGATTGCCGACATTGTCATGAGTCTCGACAATGTGATCGCGGTCGGCGCCGTCGCCAAGGGCCAATATCTGCTGCTGGCGATCGGGCTTACGGTCAGCATTCCGATGGTGATCGCCGGCAGCGCGATCATTTTGGCCCTGCTGGAACGCTTCCCGATTCTGGTCTGGGGCGGAGCCGGTATTCTGGGTTACGTGGCCGGCGATATCTTCGCCAGCGACCCGATCGTCCTCGGGGCCTTCACGGCCTTCCCCCCAGATCACGTCGAAATGGCAGCGCAGATATTGGGCGCGGCGTTGGTGATAGGTTCCGGCTACATTTGGCGCCGGCAACACCATATCTCGCTGGAAAAGTCATGACCGCTGCCCTAGCTTGAGGGCGATGAATCAAACCGTTCGCCCGCAGGCTGCCAAACGGGTCGGCTACTCGGCCTGTCCGCACGATTGCCCGTCGACCTGCGCGCTCGAAGTCGAATTGCTCGACGACCGCACCATCGGCCGCGTGCACGGCTCCAAGGACAACGACTACACCGCCGGCGTGATCTGCGCCAAGGTCGCGCGCTATGCCGAGCGTGAGCATCACGCGCAACGGTTATTGCATCCGATGCGGCGGACCGGCGCCAAGGGTTCCGGCGAATTTTCGCCGATATCGTGGGACGACGCGCTCGATCTGGTGGCCGAGCAATTCCTCAAGGCCGAGCAAAAGCACGGCGCCGAGGCAGTCTGGCCTTATTATTATGCCGGCACCATGGGCCTGGTGATGCGCGACGGCATCAACAGGCTGCGTCACGCAAAGAAATATTCCGGCTTCCATTCCACCATCTGCGTCAATCCCGCCTACGCGGGCTATACGGCGGGCGTCGGCAAGGTCGCCGGCGCCGATCCGCGCGAAATGGCGAAGTCCGATCTGGTGGTGATCTGGGGCACCAATGCGGTCAACACGCAAGTCAACGTGATGACCCACGCCATTCGCGCCCGCAAGGAACGCGGCGCCAAGATCGCGACGGTCGACATCTACATGAATGCCACCATGGAGCAGGCCGACCTGCCGGTGCTGGTAAAACCGGGCACCGACGGCGCGCTCGCCTGCGCGGTGATGCACTGCCTGTTTCGCGATGGCTACGCCGACTGGGATTATCTGAACAAATACACCGATGCGCCGCGCGAGCTCGAAGCGCATTTGGCAACCCGCAGCCCGGCTTGGGCATCGGCGATCACCGGCACGCCGGTGGCGACGATCGAGGAATTCGCCGCCTTGATCGGCGAACGCAGGCGCGCCTTTTTCCGGCTTGGCTACGGTTTCTCGCGCTCGCGCAACGGCGCGGCCAATATGCACGCTGCAAGCTGCATTCCAGCGGTGACCGGCGCCTGGAAGCTCGAAGGCGGCGGCGCATTCCCCATCAATCCCGCCATCTACCAGCTCGACAAAAGGCTGATCGAGGGGA
>DASWPX010000035.1:0-3678 GCA_036398395.1 Pseudolabrys sp.
GGTCGAGCGTCATCCGGTGCCGCAGGCGCTGGTCGACCAATACGGCATGAAGTCGGTGACCAATCTGGTGATCCGGCAGAAATTCGGCGCTGGCACAGGCCCGGTGATCGCGCTCAATGCCCACGGCGACGTGGTGCCGCCGGGGCAGGGCTGGCATCACGACCCTTATGGCGCCGAAGAAAAAGGCGGCGCGATCTACGGCCGCGGCGCGGCGGTATCGAAATCGGATTTCGCCACGTATGGCTTTGCGCTGCTCTCATTGCTCGACAATCCCGCCGGGCTTAACGGCATTGTCGAGATCCACATCACCTATGACGAGGAAGCCGGCGGCTATCTGGGGCCGAAGTGGCTGCTCGACGAGAAAATCACCAAACCGGACTACGCGATCTCTGCGGGCTTTTCCTACGCCGTGGTCACGGCGCACAATGGCGTGCTGCATCTGGAAGTCACCGTCCACGGCAAGCAGGCCCATGCCGCCATGCCCGAAACCGGATCTGACGCGCTTGAGGCCGCGACCCATGTGCTCGCCGCGCTTTACGGCGAGCGTAAAAAGCTTCGCAGGACAAAGTCGAAGTCGAAGGGCATCGGGTCGCCGCAGCTCACCGTCGGACTGATTTCGGGCGGTATCAACACCAATGTGGTGCCCGACAAGATCGTCATGCGGCTCGACCGCCGCCTGATTCCGGAAGAAAACGGAAAGAAAGTCGAGCGCGATCTGGTCGCTTTGATCAAGCGCGCCGGCAGGGCCAAGGGAATCCGTATCGACTGCAAGCGCGTGATCCTGGCCGATCCGCTGAAGCCGATTAAGGGAATCGAGAAACTAGTCGATCCACTCACGCGCTATGGCCAGCGTGAACTCAAGACCAGGATAGACGTGAAAGGCGTGCCGCTTTATACCGACGCGCGCCATTACAGCGTCGCCGGCATTCCGACCGTGCTCTATGGCGCGGGGCCGCGCACCATTCTCGACGCCAACGCGCACGGCGCCGACGAGCACTTGAAACTCAGCGATCTGAAAGCCGCGACCAAGGTAGTCGAGGCAACACTGAGGGATATTTTAAAGTAGCGCTGCAATCTGCGCGAAGGCGGGATGCTGGGTCAGTCCGCCGGGCAGGCGCGGCAGCCCGATGACATCGACGCCGCCGGAGAAGCGCGTGATGCTGGCGACCGTGTCGCCAAGCTCGACGGTGCCGCGCTCGCTTTCGCTCACCACGATGGCCGCAATCTTCAGCTTGCGCTGCGCCAGCACGTCGAGCGCGGTCAGCGTGTGGCTGATGGCGCCGAGATAGCCGCCGACGACCAGCAGCAGCGGAATATTCAAAGCCGCCATCCAGTCGAGCACCGTGCGGTTGCCGCTGAGCGGCACCATGATGCCGCCGACACCCTCGATGAACAAAATGCCGGTAGCGGCCCTGACGGCATCTTGGCTGAAAGCAACCAGCGCATCGAAATCGATGGCGCGGCCTTCACGCGCGGCGGCGAGATCGGGTGACAGCGGCGCGCGAAACCGCCACGGCGCAATGGTGGCGATCTCGTCGGCCGAGACCTGACGACCGAGCGCCTTCAGCAGCACGGCCGGATCGCTGGTCTCGACCACGGAGGAATCGTAGCCGCTCACCACCGGCTTCAATGCATTGATGGGCTGGCCGGCGTCGCGAAGGTAACGGATCAGGCCGGCGGTGACGAAGGTTTTGCCGATATCGGTGCCGGTCGAGGTGACGAAATAGGCGGCCATTAATTCAGAATCCGCTCGCGCACGATATCGGCGAGCCGCTCGATCGCGTCGTCGGGATGCTGCGCGGTGAAAGTCAGGCGGAGGCGCGCGGTGCCGGGCGCAACGGTCGGCGGGCGGATGGCGACAGCGAGAAAACCTTCGTCGGCCAGCATTTGCGAGGCGGCCAGCGTTACTTCCTCCGAGCCGATGATCACCGGCACGATCGGGCTTTGCGCCACGGGCAATTTTGCGCGGCGCGTGAAGGCTTGCGCTTTTTGCACCGGCAGCGCGGCGTAGCCGGGCTCGCGTTCGATCAGGTCGAGGGCGGCGATGCTGGCGGCCACGCAGGACGGCGGCAGGCCGGTGGAGTAGATCAGCGTGCGCGCGCGGTTGCGGATGAGATCGATCACCGGCGCCGAGGCGCACAGATAGCCGCCGTAGGAGCCGACAGCCTTCGACAGGGTTCCCATCTGCAGCGGCACCGGGATATGCTTGTTGCCGGAAAAGCTCGAGCCGCGCCCGCCGCCGACCACGCCCAGCCCATGCGCATCGTCCGACATCAGCCAGGCGTCATATTCATGACCGAGGGTCATGAGTTCGGCGAGCGGCGCCAGGTCGCCGTCCATCGAAAACACGCCGTCGGTGACGATCAGCACATGTTCATGCGCTGTGCGATGCGTCGCGAGCAATTCGCGGAGATGATCGAGATCGTTGTGCCTGAACGTCAGCATTTTGCCGCGCGACAATTGCGCGCCGGCAAAAATGCACGCGTGCGCCAGTTCATCGGCCAGCACCAGTCCGTCGCTTCCGATCAGAACCGGAATGATGCCCGCGTTGGCCAGATAGCCGGAGCCGAACACGACCGCTGCCTCGGTCTGCTTGATGTGCGCGAGCCGCGTTTCCAGTTCGGGGTAAAGCGGGTGATTGCCGGTGACCAGACGTGAGGCACCTGAACCCGCACCATATTTTTCGATCGCGGCAGCGGCCGCTTGTTTGACGGCGGGATGTTGGGTGAGGTTGAGATAGTCGTTACATGAAAACGAAAGCAATCGCCGGCCGTCGCGTTCGATCCAAATGCCGTCCTCGCGCAAGGTCTCGGTGAGCGCCCGGCTCAGGTGCCGGCGCTGCAAATCGTCGAGTTTGCCTTGCGCGAATTGATCCAGCGATTGCACGGGTGTAGGAAAGCGCCAAATGGCGGGCGATACCAGCAAAAAGAACGAAGCGCCCGGCTGGTATGCCGGCGGCCTTGAGCACATTTGGCTTCCTTACGCGCAAATGAAGACGGCATCGCCGCCTTTGCCGGTAGCGCGGACGCATGGCTCCCGGATTGTGCTCGCCGACGGCCGTGAGTTGATCGACGGCGTCGCGAGTTGGTGGACCGCCTGTCACGGCTACAATCACTCGCATATCAGGCAGGCGGTCGCGCGCCAGCTTGAGCAAATGCCGCATGTGATGTTCGGCGGCTTGGTGCATGAACCGGCGCTGACGCTGGCTGCGCGGTTGACGGCGCTGCTGCCGGGCGATCTCACGCGCGTGTTCTTTTCCGATTCAGGTTCGGTCGCAGTCGAAGTCGCGCTAAAGATGGCCGTGCAGTACTGGATCAATCGCGGCGTCGGGGGCCGCACGAAATTTGTTGGTTTCAAGGGCGGCTATCATGGCGACACCACGGGCGCCATGGCGGTGAGCGACGCCGAAGGCGGCATGCATGCGCTATTCGCGGGGTTGCTGCCGGAAAATATTATCGTCGACCTACCCGACAACGACGAGCGCTCGGCAACGCTCGACAAGCTGCTGGCGCAGCGCGCCGGCGACATCGCCGCCATCATCGTCGAACCGCTAGTGCAGGGGGCCGGCGGCATGATGTTTCACGATGCCGCAGTGCTTAGGAGACTCCGCACGATCGCCGACAAACACAGCGTGCTGCTGATCGTCGACGAAATCTTCAACGGCTTCGGCCGCACCGG
>DASWPX010000036.1:0-7863 GCA_036398395.1 Pseudolabrys sp.
GCGCGTCCGGGCTTCCCCTTGGCGTCCTAGCCACCTATAAAGCGCGGACGAAACGCTTTTGGCGACGAAAAGCGTCAGCCCCTGCCGGGACACCATGGCTAAGACGATTTACGTCCTCAACGGACCCAATCTGAACATGCTCGGCACGCGCGAGCCGGAGAAATACGGCACCGCGACGCTCGCCGATGTGGAAAAACTTTGCCACGCCACCGCCAAGCGCTTCGGCATCGAGGTGGTGTTCCGTCAGTCCAACCAGGAAGGCGCGCTGGTCGATTGGGTGCAGGAAGCGCACGCCAAGGGCGCCGCCGGCATCATCATCAATGCCGCCGGCTACACCACCACGTCGATCGCCATCCTGGATGCGCTGCTGGCGGTGAAACTGCCGGTGATCGAAATTCACATCACCAACATTCATGCGCGTGAAAGCTTCCGGCACAATTCCTATATGTCAAAAGTCGCCAAGGGCATCATCTGCGGCTTCGGCGTTGACAGCTACACGCTGGCGATCGTCGGCCTGGCCGGCATGATTGGCGCCAAAGAATAACGCATAAAGACGAACGCTAACCGGGTTGGCTAATGGCAAAACCGCCGAAATCTGCGACTCCTGTTGTCGACCGCGCCTTGATCCTCGAGCTGACCAAGCTTTTGGACGAGACCGGCCTGACCGAAATCGAAATCGAGCAGGACGGCCAGCGCGTGCGCGTCGCGCGCGGTGGCGTTGCCCAGCCTGCCGCCGCGCCGCGCGCCGCTACGCCCGCGCCGCAGCTGGTCGCTGAATCGATTGCCGCTCCGATGGATCCGGCCAAGCACCCGGGCGTCGTCACCTCGCCCATGGTCGGCACCGCCTACGGCGCCGCCGAGCCCGGTGCCAAGCCCTTCATCGAAATCGGCAGCCACGTGAAAGTCGGCGACACGCTGCTGATCATCGAAGCGATGAAGACCATGAACCAGATTCCGGCGCCGCGCGCCGGAACGGTGAAGCAGATTCTGTTCGAGGACGGCCAGCCGGTGGAATTCGGCGAGCCGTTGGTGATTATTGAATAGCTCGTATCGCGCGCGGCTTCGCTTCCGCCCTCATCCCGAGGAGGCCGCCTTAAACGCGCTTACGCGCGGCTTCGACGCGCTATGGCGGCCGTCTCGAAGGATGCGGGCGGCCCCATGCTTCGAGACGCGCGCGTGCCGCGCGCTCCTCAGCATGAGGCCGATCTGATGTTCGATAAAATCCTGATCGCCAATCGCGGCGAGATCGCCATGCGGGTGATCCGTGCCTGCAAGGAGCTCGGTATCCTCACCGTCGCGGTGCATTCCACCGCCGACGCCGACGCCATGCATGTGCGCTTTGCCGACGAGAGTGTCTGCATCGGCCCGCCGGCGGCCAAGGACAGCTATCTCAACGTGCCGTCGATCCTGTCGGCTTGCGAGATCACCGGTGCCGACGCCGTGCACCCCGGCTACGGCTTTTTGTCGGAGAATGCGCGTTTCGCCGAAATTCTCGCCGACCATGGCGTCGCCTTCATCGGGCCCAAGGCCGAGCATATCCGCCTGATGGGCGACAAGATCGAGGCCAAGCGCACCGCCAAGCGCCTCGGCATTCCCGTCGTGCCGGGTTCGGAAGGCGGCCTCACCAATGACGCCGAAGCGACCAAGATCGCCAACGAGATCGGCTATCCGGTACTCATCAAGGCTGCCGCCGGCGGCGGCGGCCGCGGCATGAAGGTGGCGCGCTCGGCCGCCGAACTCTCCACCGCGCTGTCGACGGCACGCTCCGAGGCCAAGGCTGCTTTCGGCGACGACGCCGTCTATCTGGAGAAATATCTGGAGAAGCCGCGCCACATCGAGATCCAGGTGCTCGGCGACGGCAAGGGCAACGCCATCCATCTCGGCGAACGCGACTGCTCCCTGCAGCGCCGCCACCAGAAGGTGCTGGAAGAAAGCCCCTCGCCCGCGCTCAACCATACGGCCCGCAACGAAATCGGCGAAACCGTCGCCAGGGCCATGCGCGAGATCAGCTATCTCGGCGTCGGCACCGTCGAATTCCTTTACGAGGACGGCAAGTTCTATTTCATCGAGATGAACACGCGCATTCAGGTCGAACATCCGGTAACCGAGATGATCACCGACATCGACCTGATCTTCGAACAGATCCGCACCGCCGCCGGCGCCAAGCTCGCCTACAAGCAGAGCGACATCCATTTCCACGGCCACGCCATCGAATGCCGCATCAATGCCGAGAGCCCGGTGTCGTTTCGGCCCTCGCCCGGCAAGATTTTGCACTATCACGCGCCCGGCGGACTCGGTGTGCGCATCGATTCAGCCGTGTATCAGGGCTACACCATCCCGCCTTATTACGATTCACTGGTCGGCAAGCTGATCGTGCACGGCAAGACCCGCACCGAGGCACTGATGCGGCTCAAGCGGGCGCTGGATGAAGCCGTGGTGGACGGCATCGAGACGACGCTGCCGCTGTTTCGCGCGCTGGTGCGCGAGAAGGACATCATCGACGGCAACTACCACATTCATTGGCTTGAGCAGTTCCTCGCCAAGGGCGGGATGGACGACGAAGCGTCTTAACCGCGCCGGCCTCAGCCGCCGCCGATCAGTGCTCGGTCGCGGTCAGCCGCGTCAGCAGCTTGCACAGATCGTCGGGATTATAGGGCTTCTTCAAGAACAGCGAGCGCGACATCATCGGCGCCAGCGCCGATTCCGAAAAGCGGCCCGAGCAGTAGACGATCGGCAGTTCCGGGCGCCGCTCGCGCACTTCCTTGGCCAGCATCGAGCCGTCCATCCGGCCTTCCAGATTGATGTCGGTGAACAACGCGTCGACCCGCGGCCCGTCCTCGAGATAGCGCAGGGCCGACTCCCCGTCGGCGACGGTGTGCACGTTGAAGCCGTTGTCGCTGAGAATTTCCGCGATCATCTCGCTGATCAGCGGCTCGTCTTCGACCATCAGAATGTTGGTTCGGCGCATGTCGTCACCTTCAGTTCACAATGCCAACGTTCCCCGTCCCGATATGTTCAAACTTTCACCAATTTGGCCGCGTTATGATGGACGATAAGTTAATTTAACTATTTCCCGGCGCGCGTCCTTGCGCCTAAAATGCCGTGCCGGGCTGGATTTGGAACTTCGCTCCGCATGGCCAATCGTGAAAATACCTACATCGAGATCACGCCGGAGGTACTGCTCAAGGCCTACGCCTGCGGCATCTTCCCGATGGCGGAAAGCGCGGACGATCCGGCGCTTTATTGGATCGAGCCGGACATGCGCGGCATCATCCCGCTCGACGGTTTCCACGTACCGGCGCGGCTCGCGCGCACGCTGCGCGCCACGCCCTTCACGGTCTTTGTCGATCGCGATTTCGACGCCGTGATCGACGGCTGCGCCGAGGCCAAGCCCGACCGCACCCGCACCTGGATCAACGAGCGCATCCGCAAGATCTACCGCAGCCTGTTCGACCACGGCCATGCCCACAGCGTCGAGGTCTATGACGGCGGCGATCTGGTCGGCGGACTCTATGGCGTCTCGCTCGGGGCTGCCTTCTTCGGCGAGAGCATGTTCCACCGCGCGCGCGACGCGTCCAAGATCGCGTTGGTGCATCTGGTCGCGCGCCTGCGCGCCGGCGGCTACCGCCTGCTCGACACGCAATACGTCACCGATCACCTGAAAACTTTCGGCGCGGCCGAAGTGCCCAAGCGCCGCTATCACAAGCTGCTCGAAGAGGCGGTCGAGGCCGGCGGCGATTTCGGCGCGCTGCCGCTCGACCGGCCGGTGAGCGGCGAGGAAGCCCTTTCGCTGCTGGCGTAACCGCCGGCCGTCCGGGAAAACCATGACCAACGCATATAACCCCGAGGCGTGGCGCGAACTTTACGTGATGCTGGGCGGTCGCTGGCCGCGCTCACCGGATTGCTGTTCGTCGCCATATCCATCCGCATCGACGAAATCAGGCAGATGCCGCATTGGCGGATACGCGCGTTCGGCAACACCTTCGCGCTGATCGGTCTGCTGATCGAAGCCTCGGTTATGCTCGTGCCGCAAAGCCACATCTTCATGGGCGCCGAGATCGTCGCGATCAATCTGTTCTTGCTGCTTTACGTTCCGGTCCGGGCATTCGTTCATTTGTCGCGGCTCGACGTAAAAATGCCGACGCTTCGATTGCTGTGCGGCATGATTGCCTGGATCGCAGGCGGCCTCGGCGGCGCAAGCTTGATCGCCGAGACCGGCGGCGGCCTGTATCTGGTGACGGCGTCCTGCCTCAGCCTGATCTGGATATGCACGTTAAACGCATGGTCGTTCATGACCGTCGAAGCGGGCAAGCGCCCGCGCCGGCGTTAAATCGCAAAGCGGGATGAAGTTGAAGCGCTAGCGCAGCGCCGGCAAAAATCCCGGGTCCTGCTGCGCGCGCGGCTGCTGCTGCTGGATCGGCGGCTGCATGGGCCTGGGTGCCGCCGTCGGCTGCTTGGGCGTTGCCGGCTGCTTTGCCGGCGCAGGCGGCTTGAGTGCCGGATCGCTCGGCGCTTCGGCGACGTTCGGCCCCTGCCCGCCTTTGCAATCGGTCAGCCACACGTCATAGACCGGATGTTCGACCGCGTGCAGGCCGGGGCTTGCCGCAAACATCCAGCCGCCGAAGATGCGCTTGATCTCGCCTTGCAGCGTGACCTCGTCGACTTCGACAAAGCTGTCGGTGTTCGGCGTCTCGGTCGGCGGCCGCGAATAGCAGACCCGCGGCGTCACCTGCAGCGCGCCGAACTGCACGGTCTCGTTGATCGCGACGTCGAACGAGATGATGCGGCCGGTTATCTTGTCGAGACCGTTGAACACCGCCTGCGGGTTGGCGATGCGCTGCGGCGGCGGCTCCACCACCACCTCGTCGCCCGGCTGTGGCGCGGTATTGGCCGGCTGCGGAGCGCCACGCGGCTGCTTCTGCCCCGGCGGCAGCCCCGGCAGCGTCTGGCCGGGATTGGTGCCGGCGCCCTGCTGCGGCTGCAGTTGCGGTTGTTCTTGCGGCGGCGGCTGCGGCGCAACTCGCCCCCCAGGCAATGGCGCGAGCGGCGCGGATTCGATTTCGCCGGCGCCGGGCCTGCTCGAAGGCGGCAAACTCATCGGCGCGGGCAGCGGCTGCGCCGGCGGCTGATCGACGGGGCTCGGGTAATTATCGGGTGGCGGCGGAATATTGCCGCGCGGCGCGCTCGGCACGTCGGCAGGCGGACGCGGCGGGTCGTCGCGGAAAATACTGCCGAATTGCGCGAAGGCCGGCGCCGCCGCCAGCAAGGCCGCGGCCGTCAGCAAAATCGTTCTCAGTCGGGGATGCGCCATGCCGGCGCCCGGTTAACACGGGGATTGCGGCGGCGGAAGGGCGCCGGCCACTCGCTTACAACCGGTACGGCCGTTCATGCGCTGTCGATAACTCCTGCAAAACCCTGTGGATAGCCTGTGGATGAACTGTGTATGGAGCCTCAAAATCACAGAACAACTTTTGCGAGTATTTGGAATTAACTAACGTAAATATCGTCCGCGTGCTCGCGGGACGGCTCGCTTGGCGCGACGGGACACGCAATGGGGGGATTACGATGGAATGCGCAGGCACGCAGGCTTTCGATGTTTTGAAAATTCGGAAATCGGGTAAAGCGGGATCGCTGCTGACGAAGCTGAGCGTCGTCATCCCGATTTTTATCGCGCCTTTGATTGCGGGCTGCGCTTCGATGAAGACGCCCGAGCGGCTTTACGCCGTCAACGACGAGATGGCCGATATAAAAAGCGTCCTGTCCGATCCCGTGGCGGTCCATAACATGTCCACGAATTATACCAAGCGCGATCGCAACAACATCATAACGGCGCGCAAATACGCCATCGATGTCCAATACACCACATACGAAGCCGCGCTGACGCACGAGGCGCAAATGCTCGACTTCGGCGCCAAGGCCGCCAACATAGCGTTGACGACGACCGCAAATCTCATTCCGGTCGCGCACACCAGCAATATGCTCAACGAGATCGGCGTCGGGACTCTCACTCTGGACGATGCCTACAATGAGAAAATCCTGCGCGCGCAGATCATCCAGGACATTCAGGCCTCGATGCGGACGGCGCGTCACGACCAGGCCGCCGTCATCTACGCGAACATGAAATGCTCGCTGAAAAGCTATCCGATGGCGATGGCGCTCTCCGACCTTGAATCCTATTACCGCGCCGGCACCGCGCCCGCCGGACTTATTAAGCTCACCCAAACGGTCACCAAAGCCGAAACCGACGCAAAGGCGACCGAAGACTCGCAGAAACCGGCGAGCCCCAACGCGGACGCGCAAATCGCGGCAAACGCAACGGAGGCTGCGGTCAAGAATACCAATGCAAAAAATAAGGCGCCGAAATGCAAGGTCGATACATCGGGAGAATAGGACCGGTCGCCTTCGCGCGCTAACGCTCCGGATTCCAAGCCTTGTAATCGCCGGTCGCCTTGGGCCTGCGGCCGGCGGCAAGCGTCGAGCCGGGCGGGCGCAATGCGCCGGGCGTGCCGGTCATGTTGGGCCGGTGCGGCTTCTGCCACGGGCGCGGCTTGTAGTTTTCCTGCGTCGGCGGCGTATCGACCGTGTGATGGATCCAGCCGTGCCAGGACGAGGGAATGCTCGAGGCCTCCGCATAGCCGTTATAGACCACCCAGCGCCGCTCGAAGCCGAGGGTGGCGTCGATCTTGCCGCCGCGGGTGCGGAAATAGCGGTTGCCGAATTCGTCATCACCCACCGCTTCGCCGTACAGCAGGGTCCAGAGCTGGGTGCCAAAGGTCTGGCCGTTCCACCAGGTAAAGACTTTCAGGAGGAAACTTTTCATCGCCATCGCGCATTGACTGGGTGAGACGCGTTTTTCTGCCACCTCCCCGCCGCCAAGTCTAGGGCCGATGCCCAGCGTGCGTACCGGGAGCGTGATGCCATTGGCTAGTCGAAAGTATTAGGACGGCATTGAATTCCAGATGAATTCCATCCGCCAAGGCCTGAGCAACCTCACATCCTGGCTGTACTGGCTGCCGAACCCTGTGGTCGCGGTGGTCATCGTGCTGGTGGCCGGCGCGGCCGCTTATTCACTGCACCGGAGCGCACGCAAGGCGATCCGCCATCTGTTGGCCGCGCGCCATCCTTACGCGTTCTCGATCTTCACCAGGATGCGCGGCGTCACGCAGCTCGCCTTGCTGATCGTGGCCATGATCATCGCCGTGCCGGTGGCGCCGTTCGACCCGGTTACATCCTATTGGCTGGCGCGCATGCTGGTGATCGCGATCATCGCGCTGTTCGGCTGGGGCGCGATCACCGCGCTCAATATCGGCGCCGATATTTATCTGCGCCGATTCCGCATCGACACCGAAGACAACCTGCTGGCGCGCAAGCACGTGACGCAAGTGCGCGTGCTGATGCGAACCGCCGATCTGTTCGTGCTGATCGTCACCATCGCCGCCGCGCTGATGACCTTCGAGCCGGTGCGGCAATACGGCGTCAGCCTGTTCGCCTCCGCCGGCGTCGCCGGCATCGTCGCGGGCCTCGCCGCGCGACCGGTGTTGAGCAATCTGTTCGCCGGCGTGCAACTGGCGATGACGCAGCCGATCCGCATCGACGACCAGGTCATCGTCGAAAACGAATGGGGCTCGATCGAGGAAATCACCGCGACTTACGTGGTGGTGCGGCTGTGGGACTGGCGCCGCCTGATCGTGCCGCTGACGTATTTCATCGAAAAGCCGTTCCAGAATTGGACGCGCGAAACCGCGGCGCTGATCGGCACGTCTTTCATCTATGTCGATTACCGCGCGCCGGTCGACGCCATCCGCGCGAAACTCAACGACGTCGTCAAGGCGTCGAAATTGTGGGACGGCCGCGTGGTCAACC
>DASWPX010000037.1:0-4963 GCA_036398395.1 Pseudolabrys sp.
GAACTGGTCTTGCTGGTCGAACACCCCCCGCTCTATACGGCCGGAACCAGCGCGCAACGGGGAGACGTGCTGGACGCGCGCTTTCCGGTATTCGAAAGCGGCCGCGGCGGGCAGATGACCTATCATGGGCCCGGCCAGCGCGTGGCCTATGTGATGCTCGACCTCAAACGGCGCGGTCCGGACGTGCGCCGTTTCGTCGCAAGCCTGGAAGAATGGATCATCCGCACACTGGCCGCCTTCAACGTGCGCGGCGAGCGGCGCGAGGACCGCATCGGCGTCTGGGTGCGGCGGCCGGAAAAAGCCGAGGGCGCCGAAGACAAGATCGCCGCCATCGGCATCCGCGTGTCGCATTGGGTGACGATGCACGGCCTGGCGATCAACGTGGACCCCGACCTCACGCATTATTCCGGCATCGTGCCCTGCGGCGTGAGCGAACGGCGCTACGGCGTCACCAGCCTCGTCGATCTCGGCCTGCCGGTTTCGATGGCGGATGTGGATGTGGCGCTCAAGCGCGCGTTCGAACCGCTGTTCGGCGCGATTGCGGATCAGACCGTTCTCAGCACCGAAAACAAATCCCCCGGCGCGCGCAGTTTGAGTTCGTCCTCGGTCGCGTCGCGCTGATCGACCATATCGACATGGCCGCTCCGTGGGCCGACGCGGCAATGGGCGATCATTGCATCAACCGATTCTGCCGGGCCCGCAAACACCGCTTCCACCGAACCGTCGCGGCGGTTGCGCACCCAGCCGGCGATGCCCCGTTGCAGCGCCCGATGCTCGACGAAGGCGCGGAAGCCGACACCCTGGACGCGGCCGCGCACGGCGACATGGCGGACGATCTGCGTTTCGCCGGTCATGCCAGTTCTCCGAAATCCTCGATCACGCGCGTGCCGGTCCAGCGCGACACCGACCAGCGCTCGACCGAGCGGATATAGCGCGTGGGCAATTTCCAGCCGCGCGCGGCGGCCGCGATCATCTCGACATAGCCGGGCTTGGGCCGCCCGGGCGCGCGCCGGCGCAACAGATAAAGCATCGCCGTCACCCGCCGCGAGCCTAGCCGAACCGGCAGATGGCGCACGTCGTAGAGACCCTTGTGCAGCAATTCATAGGCATGGAGCGCCGCGATATCGCGCGGCGTGAGCTTCCACAGCACGCCGTGAACGATGCCGCCGGGGCTGGGCTTGACCGAACCCCAGCCGTCGAAGCCAACAAAAAAGCGGTAGCCCGCGAGTCCCGCCGGCCCGATCGCCCGCGCGTTAGGGCAGCGTGCCTTCATGGCGCCGCGCTGCATATTGGAACCGTAGGCGAAGTAGAGCGTCATCGCACGCTCAAGCGAATTCGAGGATCACCGCATCCACCGCCAGGCTGTCGCCCTGTTTGGCGTTGATCTTCTTGACCGTGCCGTCGATCTCGGCGCGCAGCACGTTTTCCATTTTCATTGCCTCGACCACAGCCACTGTGTCGCCGGCCTTGACTTCCTGGCCTTCCTTGACCGCGATCGACACCACCAGTCCCGGCATCGGGCAAAGCACCTGCTTGCCGGTGTCGGCGGCCTTCTTGACCGGCATCAGCCGCGCGTAAGCAGCCTCGCACTCCGTGTAGACGAAGGCCTTGGTCTCGACGCCGCGATAGGACAGCGCAAAGCCGTTTGGGATCGGGCGCACCTGCACCGCGACCGGGTGCGAGTTGATCGTGCCGGTCCAGATCGGATCGCCCGGCTTCCAGTCGGAATGCATGTGGCGCAAGCCGCTTTTGTCCGACGCGGGAAAGCGCACGGCGATGGTGCCGTTTTCCCGCTTCACTTCGAGGCGATATTCCGCCGTGCCGAGCCAGACCGCGCGCTCGCTTTCGCGCGTGACACTGCGGCCGGCCATCTGGCCGGAAATCTGACGCTTGCGCTCGCCCAGCACGTGATCGATGGCCGCGGCGACCGCGGCCAGCACCTCGGCACGCTCTCCGTCGGGCGCGATGGGTGCAAAGCCTTCCGGGAATTCCTCGGCGATGAAACCGGTGGAGAGCTTGCCCGACTTCCAGCGCGGATGCGCCATCAGCGCCGACAGGAACGGAATGTTGTGGCGGATGCCGTCGATGACGAACGAATCGAGCGCGTTGGACTGCGCCTCGATGGCGGTGGCGCGCGTCGGCGCGTGGGTGACCAGCTTGGCGATCATCGGATCGTAATAGATCGAGATCTCGCCGCCTTCATAGACGCCGGTGTCGTTGCGCACGGTGACGCCACCCGCGGTGCGTTCGGCCGGCGGGCGATAGCGCGTCAGACGCCCGATCGAGGGCAGGAATTTGCGGTACGGGTCCTCGGCATAGACGCGGCTTTCCACCGCCCAGCCGGTTAGCTTCACGTCGCTCTGCGTGAACGACAGTTTCTCGCCAGCGGCGCTGCGGATCATCTGCTCGACCAGATCGACGCCGGTGATCAGTTCGGTGACCGGATGCTCGACCTGGAGCCGCGTGTTCATCTCCAGAAAGAAAAAGCTGCGGTCCTGCCCGGCGACAAATTCCACCGTGCCGGCGCTGTCGTAGCCGACCGCTTTTGCCAATGCGACGGCCTGCTCGCCCATCTTCTTGCGCGTCGCCTCGTCGAGCAGCGGCGACGGCGCCTCCTCGATGACTTTCTGGTTGCGGCGCTGGATCGAACATTCGCGCTCGCCGAGATAGACGACGTTGCCGTGCTTGTCGCCGATCAACTGAATTTCGATATGGCGCGGGTCGGTGATGAATTTCTCGATGAACATGCGGTCGTCGCCGAACGAGGCCTTGGCCTCCGACTTCGAACGCGCGAAGCCTTCCGCCACCTCCGATCGCGAAAAGGCGATGCGCATGCCCTTGCCGCCGCCGCCGGCCGAGGCCTTGATCATGACCGGATAGCCGATGTCGTCGGCGATTTTCATGGCCTCCGCCTCGTCGGCGATGATGCCGAGATGACCGGGCACGGTGGAGACCTTGGCGGCTGCCGCCGCCTTCTTGGATTCGATCTTGTCGCCCATGGCCGCGATGGCCTTGGCGTTCGGCCCGATGAAGACGATACCGGCGGCTTCCAGCGCGATCGGAAAAGCCTCGCGTTCCGACAGGAAGCCGTAGCCCGGATGCACGGCCTCGGCGCCGCTTTCCTTGCAGGCGGCGATGATCTTCTCGATGACGAGATAGCTCTGGGCGGCGGCCGGCGGGCCGATCAGAATGGCGGTGTCGGCCATCTCGACATGGAGCGCGTCCTTGTCGGCCTCCGAATAAACGGCGACCGTTTCGATACCCATTTTGCGGGCCGACTTGATGATCCGGCAGGCGATTTCGCCGCGATTGGCAATCAGAATACGCTTGAACATGCGGCCTTGAGAGTGACGCCTCGCCCAACCGGGAGATGGCAGCGGATAACCGGCATCTGTTACATTACTGTCTTGTCGCGGGCGTATCTAGCGCTGCGTTGCACAATAATAACAGGGAGAACTGTCATGTCCGCCAGGTTGAACACCCTGCTCGTGGCCTGCGCCGTGCTGAGCCTGCAATTCGGACCCGCCGCCGCTCAGTCCCAACGCAACCTCATTCTGTTCGTGCCGGACGGCTTGCGCGCCCTCAAGGTGACGCCGGAAACCGCGCCGACCATGGCCGCGATCCGCGACAAGGGCGTGAATTTCGCCAATCCGCATTCGCTGTTCCCGACCTTCACCATGGCCAATGCCTCGGGGCTGGCTACCGGACATTTCCTCGGCGACATCGGCACCTTCAGCAACACCATCTACACCGCCTTCCCGCTGCAAAGCGCGGCCGGCAGCGTGACGCCTTTCATCGAGAACGATCCGATCATGGGCGAGATCGACGCGCATTTTTCCGGCAACTTCGTCGATGAGGACTCGATCCTGTTCATCGCGCGCCATCAAGGCTTCAGCACGGCGGCGATCGGCAAGCTCGGCCCGGCATTGATGTTCGACCACACCGAACGGACCGGCGAGAACACCATCCTGGTCGACGATTCCACGGGAAGCCCGACCGGCATTCCGCTGTCGCAAGCCATGAAAGATGCGTTGACCGCCGCTGGGCTGCCGCTGGCCGCGCCCTCGCGCGGCGCCAACGGCAAACCGGGCGACAACAAGGTTCCGGGCACCGTCGTCGCCAATCTCGAGCAGCAAGGCTATTTCGCCAATGTCGCGGCCAAGGTCGTGCTGCCGATGTTCAAGGCGCGCAACAAGCCCTTCGTGCTGGTGTTCTGGTCGCGCGATCCGGACGGCACCCAGCATAACCAGGGCGACAGCCTCTTGAGCGTAACACCCGGCATCAACGGACCGACGTCGCTGGCGGCGATCAAGAATGCCGACGACAATCTCGCGGCGCTGCGCGCGGCGCTCGACGATCTCGGCCTCGCCGCCAATACCGACATCGTGGTGTCGGCCGATCATGGCTTCTCGACCATCTCCAAGGAAAGCAAGACCAGCGCGGCCGCCAAGGCCGAATACAAGGACGTGCCGGCCGGTCTGCTGCCGTCGGGTTTCGTCGCCATCGACCTGGCCAAGGCGCTCGGTCTGCCGCTGTTCGATCCCGACAACAAGAACGGCGCACTGGAAGCCGGCGCCTATCCCAAGCGCGGCAATGGCCTGATCGGCGCCGATGCCGGCAAGCCCGACATCGTCGTGGCCGCCAATGGCGGCTCGGACCTCGTCTATATTCCCAGCAAGGACCGCGCGCTCGCGGCCAAAGTCGTCGAGGCGCTGCTCAAGCAGGATTACGTCAGCGGCCTGTTCGTCGACAGCGACCTCGGCTCGATCCCCGGCACGCTGCCGATGTCGGCGATCAACATGCAGGGCGCGTCGCGCACGCCAAGGCCGACCATCGTCATCAACTTCCGTTCCTACGCCACCGGCTGCGACCAACCGGTGCTCTGCACCGTCGAAGTCGCCGACACTCCGTTGCAACAGGGCCAAGGCATGCATGGCAGCTTCAGCCGCGGCGACACCATGAA
>DASWPX010000038.1:0-10723 GCA_036398395.1 Pseudolabrys sp.
TGATCTCCGCCACCAATCCGATACCGCGAAACACCAACCCGCTGTAAAGCTGAAGCAACGTCGCCCCGGCCTTGATTTTGGCGATGGCCGCGGCGCTGGAGTCGATGCCGCCGGCGCCGATCAGCGGAAACGCGCTTTCGGCACGCACGAAGGTTTCCGCCAGCATGCGGGTCGAGAGCTTGAACAAGGGCCGGCCGGACAGACCGCCGGCCTCGCCGCCCTTGGCGCGATCGCGCAGCGAGCCGGGCCGGGTGAGCGTGGTGTTGGCGACGATCATACCGTCGACGCGGGCCTTGCGCGCGACACCGACTACGTCGTCGAGTTCGGCGAGCGTGAGGTCGGGCGCGATCTTGAGCAGCACCGGGGTCGGACCCGCGCGCGACTGCACGCGTTCGCGCGCATCGGTGACGCGCGCCAGAAGATCGTCGAGCGCCTTGGCCTGTTGCAGGTCGCGCAAGCCGGGCGTGTTGGGCGACGAAACGTTGACGGTGAAGTAGCTCGCCACTGGCGCGAAGGTCTCGATCAGCCGCACATAGTCCTCGGTGCGGTCGGCCGAATCGCGGTTGGCGCCGATATTGACGCCGACAATGCCGCCGGCGTTGGCCCGCGCCGCCAGCCGCGCCAGCACCGCCGCGCCGCCCTCGTTGTTGAAGCCGAGCCGGTTGATCACGCCTTCGTCGGCTTCCAGCCGGAACAGGCGCGGGCGCGAATTGCCGATCTGCGCGCGCGGGGTCACCGTGCCCACTTCGACAAAGCCAAAGCCGAGCCGCAACAGCGCATCCGGCGCCTGTGCGTTCTTGTCGAAACCGGCTGCCAGGCCTATCGGATTGGGGAAATTGAGCCCGAAAGCCCGCACTCCCAGCTCCGGAGCGTCCTGTCCCGCCTTGGCCAGCGGCATGATGCGCAAGGCCCTGATCGCCAAGGAATGCGCGTCCTCCGGGTCGAGGAACCGCAGCAGCGGGCGGGACAGGCGGTCGATGAGGCCGATCACCAAAGGCGGCTCCGGTTTTTCGTGGGCTTAGACGACCCTATCGGCGCGACCATGCCGTTGTCCAAGGCCGCCGCAAAACTCTTGTGACAAACCGCCGACTCACGGCTATAATTCCTACAGATTGGACTGGAGTCTCAGTACCGTTTCCTCATGCGGGGTTTCAACTTGTCATGCTGACACATACCCAAATCTGGAATGCCATCGATCGTCTGGCGGCCCGCAACAAGCTGACGCCGTCCGGCCTTGCCAAGCGCGCGGGCCTCGATCCCACCACTTTCAACAAGTCCAAACGCATTACGCCGGAAGGCCGGCAACGCTGGCCGTCGACCGAATCCGTGGCCAAATCGCTCGCCGCCACGAGCACCAAGGTGGACACTTTCGTCAGCCTGATCACCGACGGCGGCAAGGTGACGATTTCGAACGTGCCGCTGATCGGCTTCGCAGAAGCCGGCAGCGGCGGCTATTTCGATGACGGCGGATTCCCGGTCGGCAAAGGCTGGGAAGACATCGCCTTCCCCTCGGTCAACGACGAACATGCTTATGCGCTGGAAATCTCCGGCGACTCGATGAAACCGGCCTATCGCGACGGCGACGTCATCGTGGTTTCGCCGGCGGCGCCTGTGCGCCGCGGCGACCGCGTGGTGGTCAAGACCAAGAACGGCGAGGTCATGGTCAAGGAGCTCAAGCGTAAAACCGCAAAGAGCATCGAGCTGCAATCGCTCAATTCCGCGCACCGCGACCGCACGTTGCAGATGTCCGACGTCGAGTGGGTCGCGCGCATCGTTTGGGCGAGCCAATAAACAGATACATCTGTCCCGCGTCTGGCCTCGCCCGGCCGCTCCCGCTAAGATCGGGTTCGATCAATACAGCGCGGGGGCGAGCATGATTCAAGAGACCATTCATTCGGGAAACTGCGCCTGCTGCGGCGATATGCTCAGCATGCGTTTCGACCGGCGGCGCTTCCTGCAACTGAGCGCGGGCGCCGGTGCGCTCGCGGCATTTCCCTCGCTCGCCTTCGGCGCCGAAGGAAATTACGAGGCGATGCTGCTCACCTGCATCGATCCGCGCTTTCCCAAGCCGACGTTCAACTACATGCAGAAGCGCCAGATGGTCGGCAAATACAGCCAATTCACCTTTGCCGGCGCCTCGATCGGCGTGGTCGCACCGGCGTTCAAGACCTGGGAGCCGGCGTTCTGGGACAACCTCGCGACCTCCATGCAACTGCACCATATTCCGAAAGTGATCGCGATGAACCATCGCGACTGCGGCGCCGCCAAGATCGCTTACGGCGCGGATAGCGTCTCAACCCGGCAGAAAGAGACCGAGACCCACAAGGCTGCGCTGATGGAGTTCAAGAAACAGGTTGCCGAAAAGCAGCCGACCCTCAAAGTCGAACTTGGCCTGATGTCGCTCGACGGCAAGGTGGAGATGTTCAGCTAAGCCGATCTCGCCAAGGCCCCGTCGATCATCTCGACGGTGTTCTGCAAGCCATAGACCGCGACGAAGGAACCAAAGCGCGGGCCCTTCTCCTGGCCGAGCAGCACCTGATAGAGCATGTTGAACCAGTCCAGCGAAACGCCCGGCTTGCCGTCCTTGGCCTTTTTCTTCTGATCGAGGAACGGCTCGCGCCGCCCGATCTCATAAACCACATCCTGGATTTGCTCGGCGGTTGCATCGCCCGGCAATTGCCCGAGCGCGTCGCGCAGATCGGTCAGGGCCGCGCGCTCGGCATCGGTCGGCTTGCGGAAGGTCTTGGTCGGCTGCACGAAATCGCGGAAATAGTGGATGGCATATTCCACCATGGCCTTGAGCTTGGGATGCGTCTGCGCGGTAACGCCCGGCCGGTAGCGGCCGATGAAGCCCCATAAAGTCTCGGCGTTCTCGGCATTGGACGAGGACACCAGCGTCAGCAGCATGCTGAAGGTCACCGGCATGTCCACCTGGGGCGGGTTGCCCTGATGGATGTGCCAGACCGGATTCGACAACCGCTGCTTTGAATCCTGCCTCAGATAGCCGTCGAGGAACTGCTGGTATTCGTCGACCGTACGCGGGATCACGTCGAAATGCAGGCGCTTGGCCGCCTTCGGCTCGCGATACATGAAGCATGACAGGCTTTCCGGCGAGGCGTAACGCAGCCATTCGTCGATGGTCAGGCCATTGCCCTTCGACTTGGAAATCTTCTGGCCGTTCTCGTCGAGAAACAGTTCGTAGTTGAAACCTTCCGGCGGCAGCCCATCGAGCGCGCGGCAGATTTCGCCGGACAATTTCACAGAATCGATCAGGTCCTTGCCGGCCATTTCGTAATCGACGCCGAGGGCGACCCAGCGCATCGCCCAGTCCGGCTTCCATTGCAGCTTGCAGCGGCCACCGGTAACCGGAACGGTAAAGCGCTCCTGCGTTTCGGGTTCCTCGTAGGTGATGGTGCCGCGCTTGGCGTCATGCGAGAGCACCGGCACCTGCAACACCACGCCGGTGCGCAGATCGATCGGCAGAAACGGCGAATAGGTCGAAGCGCGCTCCTCGCGCAACGACGGCAGCATGATCGCCATCACCTTGTCGAAACGCTCCAATACCTTCAGAAGCGCCGTATCGAAACGTCCCGAGGTGTAGCACTCGGTCGCGGACATGAATTCGTAGTCGAAACCGAAGTGATCGAGAAAGGCGCGCAGCCGCGCATTGTTATGCTCGCCGAAACTCGGATGCGTGCCGAAGGGATCGGGCACCTTGGTCAGCGGCTTGCCGAGATGCTTTTCCAGCATCTCCTTGTTCGGCACGTTGTCCGGCACCTTGCGCAGGCCGTCCATGTCGTCGGAGAAGGCGATCAGCCGCGTCTTGACCTTGTCGTCGGTCAAAACGCGAAAGGCGTGGCGCACCATGGTGGTGCGCGCGACTTCGCCGAAGGTGCCGATGTGGGGCAGGCCCGAAGGGCCGTAGCCGGTTTCGAAGATCACTTCTTCCTTGGGACGCTTCTTGAGACGCGCGACGATCTTGCGCGCCTCCTCGAACGGCCAGGCGCCCGATTGCTCGGCGAGGCTGCGTAGATCTTGCGCGCTTTCGGCGGTAATCGACATCTTGACGCTCCGGGCGCAGACATAGGGAAACCGCCCCAGCCCGTCAAATGAGTGGGCAGACTGGAAAAGCCACTGTGACCGTTGCCGTCGATTCCCGCCTGCCCGCCAGTACCAGAGCCGCCGTCATCGGCGCGGGGCCGGCAGGCTTGATGGCCGCCGAAGTTTTGGCGCGGGCCGGCGCCTCGGTCACCGTCTATGACCGGATGGCTTCGCCGGGACGCAAGTTCCTGCTGGCCGGGCGCGGCGGACTTAATCTCACGCACAGCGAAGAGCTGCCGTTGTTGTTCACGCGCTACGGCGATATCGATCCGCTGCTGCGCGGCGCAATCGAGGCGTTTCCGCCGGCGGCGTTGCGCGCCTGGAGCGACAGTCTCGGTCAGCCGACATTCGTAGGCTCCAGCGGGCGGGTGTTTCCGACGGCGCTGAAGACCTCGCCGCTGTTGCGGACATGGCTGCTTCGCCTCGGCAATCTAGGCGTCACGCTGAAGCTTCGCCATCACTGGAGCGGGTGGGATGACGAAGGCAATCTGCGGTTCCTCACGAACGGCGAAGGGATGCTCGTGGAAGCCGACATCACCATGCTCGCGCTCGGCGGCGGCAGTTGGCCGAAGCTCGGCTCCGACGCCGGCTGGGTCGAGACGCTGCGTGAGCAGGAAATCGCAATTGAACCGTTGAAGCCGGCCAATTGCGGATTCACCGCCGCGTGGTCGGAGGTGTTTCGCCGCTTCGAAGGCCAGCCGCTCAAACGCATCGCGCTCGCAATCGGCGGCCGCAGCGTGCGCGGCGAGGCCATGATCACACGCGACGGCATCGAAGGCGGCGCCGTCTACGCGTTGTCGGCGCCGATCCGCGACGCCATCGGGCGCGACGGACGGGCGACAATCGCGATTGACCTGCTGCCGGATGTTGCCGAAAGCAAGCTCACGGAGCGGCTTTCCGCTCCACGCGGCAAACAGTCATTGTCTAATTTTCTGCGCAAGGCCACGCATTTGTCGCCGGCCGCCATCGCGCTTGTGCGTGAAGCCGCGTTATCGGGCGGTCCGGCGCTGCAGACGATGACGGCGCAAAACCTCGCCGGCCTGATCAAGGCCGTTCCGGTGCGGCTCACCGGCGTCGCGCCGCTCGCCACCGCGATCTCGACCGCCGGCGGCGTCAGCTTCGCCGAACTCGACGAGCACTTCATGCTGCGGCGCTATCCCGGAATCTTCGTGGCCGGCGAGATGCTGGACTGGGAAGCACCGACAGGCGGCTATCTGCTGCAGGCTTCGTTCGCGACCGCGGTCGCCGCGGCGCGCGGGGCCGTTGAATGGCAGCATATTAGTTGCGCATGATTTTATCCGAAAACCGGTTCCCACTTTTCGGGATCATGCGCTAATAAGGACTGATCGGGAAATAGCGCAGCCACAAGTCTGTGAAGCGGCCCTTCTCCCACAGCCGGAACAGCGCCCAGTTGAAGGCCTGACGCAACAGATCGTTGCCGCGTCTGACCGCAATGCCGACGCCTTCGCCGAAGAAGCGGCTTTCCAGATAGGGTCCGCCGCGGAATTCGCAGCAGTTGGCCGAGTCGGTGCCGTTGAGCCAGAAGGCGAGCGAAATGCCGTCGCCGAACAGCAGATCGACCTCGCCTTTGGTCAGCGCGGCGCGCGCCGCCGCTTCGTCCGGATAGGGATGCAACTCGGCTTCGGTGAACAGCGTCTTGAGATAAGCTTCATGCGCGGTGCCGGCGACAACCGCGATGCGCTTGCCTTCGAGCGCCTCCGGCCGCACGTCTTTGATCTCGACACCGCGCCGCGACACGAAGCGCGCCGGCGTGCGGTAATAGGGATCGCTGAAATCGAGCAGCTTGCGGTTCTCCGGCGTCTCGGCGATCGAGGCGATCACCGCGTCGCCGTTGTTGGTGTTCAATGACGAGATCAAAGTGTCGTAGCGCCGCTGCTGAATGGTGCAGGCGACGCCGATCTCCTCGCAGATCATGCGTGCCAGATCGACATTGAACCCGGCCGGCGCGCCATCCGGTCCGGCGTAATTGAACGGCGGATAGTCCGTCTCGGTAAGAAAGCGGATGATACCGATGCGCGACAGGTCCGGCCGCTCCGGCCGCCGCCGCGGATCCCAGAAACCGGGCACCGCCAGGGTATTGTCGGGCGGCACCACCGTCGGCGGCGCCGGCGACGCACCCTGCGGCGGATTGGCCGGTTGCGCATGCGCCGGCGCCTTCATTCCCGCCATCAGAGCGAGCATGAAGAGGCCAGCGCGGGTGCATTGAAGGAGCGTTCGATTCATTGGCGGCGCAACATAGCATCGCCATTGTGGCGGGCCAGCGGTAATCGCAAAGCGCTAAGGTCCGGGCGGTAACGCTTTCAGCCGCCGGTCAGGTGCTTCTCGATCTGATGGACCGGCAGCTTGACGAAATCCTTGTCCAGCTCGGCGCGCACGGCGCTCTTGAGCGCATGCGAATAGGCCGGCCGCAGCACGCCAAGCGCGCGCGGCGGCGCAACCATAATCATCGACTTGACCTTGCCGGCCGTCAGCGCGGCGTCGAGATGCTTGATCAGCGTGGCGAGGAAGGCCTGTTCGGCCTGATCGTGCCAATCGGTCTGCTCGACCGACGAGCGGCCATGTCCGAGCGAACTATGCGAACGCCCGGGCGCGCCGCTGCCGATTTCATGGGTGGCCAGGGATTTCTGCTCGAAATGCTCGAGCGTCTTGAGATTGGGAAATTTGGCGTCGCCGATATTCTCCAGGATCAACGCTTTGGCGCCGTCGCACACAACTACCCATTCGCCGCGGTGAATCAATAAATCGGACATGAGACCTCCCTGAATTGCGCGTCACGGCCCTAAACAGCGGCGACACCGGCTTGTTGTTCCGGATCAACGCGCGGGCAGGCGATTTCGTTGCGGAGGTAATGTCAGTTGGTACCGTCGAGCAGACGGCGCGCGATGACCTGGGCCTGAATCTCGGCGGCGCCTTCGAAGATGTTGAGAATGCGCGCGTCGCACAAGATGCGCGAGACCGGGAATTCCAGCGCGAAACCGTTGCCGCCGTGGACCTGCACCGCGTTGTCGGCGGCGGCCCAGGCGACCCGCGCGCCGAACAGCTTGGCCATGCCGGCCTCCAGATCGCAGCGCCTGCCGGAATCCTTTTCGCGCGCCGCGTGATAGGTGAGCTGGCGCGCGATCATGATTTCGACCGCCATCATCACGATCTTGTCGGAGACGCGCGGAAATTCGATGATCGGCCGCGCGAACTGCACACGGTTCTGGCCGTATTCCATGGCCTGCTCCATGGCGGCCTGCGCCACGCCGATCGCACGGGCGGCCGTCTGGATACGCGCCGACTCGAAAGTCTGCATCAACTGCTTGAAGCCGAGGCCTTCGACGCCGCCCAGAAGATTCTCCGCCTTGACCTCGAAACCGTCGAAGGCGATCTCGTATTCTTTCATGCCGCGGTAGCCGAGCACTTCGATCTCGGTGCCGCTCATGCCTTTTGCCGGGAACGGGTTCTTGTCGTCGCCGCGCGGCTTCTCCGCCAGCAGCATCGACAGACCGCGATGGCCTTTTTCCTGCGGATTGGTGCGCACCAGCAGCGTCATCAGATCGGCGCGCACCGGATGGGTGATCCAGGTCTTGTTGCCGTAGACCTTGTAGACATTGCCCTCGCGCACCGCGCGCGTCTTCAACGAGGCGAGATCGGAGCCGGTATTGGGTTCGGTGAAGACCGCAGTCGGCAGCACTTCACCGGAAGCAAGCTTCGGCAGCCATTTCTGCTTCTGCTCGGCGGTGCCGCCGCCGAGAATGAGTTCGGCGGCGATTTCCGAGCGCGTGCCGAGCGAGCCCACGCCGATATAGCCGCGCGACAATTCCTCGGAGACGACGCACATGGATTCCTTGCCGAGCCCCATGCCGCCGAACTCCTCCGGAATGGTGAGCCCGAACACGCCGAGTTCCGACATCTGCGAGATGATTTCCATCGGAATGTAACTGTTGGTGCGGTGCCAGCCTTGCGCATTGCCGATCACCTCGGTGTCGGCGAATTTGCGCATTTCCTCGCGGATCGAAATCAGCGTTTCATCGAGGCCGGCGATGCCGACCGTGGCGCGGTGACTGGCGCGCATCAGTTCGATCAGACGGGCCCGGCGTTCGGCGGTATTGCCGGTGGCGACGAGGCTCTCCAGCGTCGGATTGATGCGCGAGGCGACCTGCGCCGCGCTCAGCCCCATGTCGCTCGGCCGCACCACTTCGCCCTGGCTCATGGGAATGCCGCCGGCGATCTGCGCGATGCATTCGCCGATGCCGATGCGCACGAGATTTTCCTCGAGTTCGCCGAAGGCATCGCTGCCGACCATGCGCTCGGTATAGGCGGCGAGCTGACGCACCGCTTCGACGTAGGTCGCCAGCCAGGCCAAGCCGTGGGTGGCGCGCTGTTCGCGGTCGAACAGCTTGGCGACGGGATGCCCCTCCACCACCACGCGCTCGCCGACCTTGCGCACCGCGTCGGCCAGCAAGGCATCGAGCGCGATGACGGCCTCGCGGCCGAGTTCGATCAGTTCGTGTTCGTCGGCGGGGCGGGAAGCGGCAATCGGCATGAGATCCTCGGGTAAGGGCGGAAGCTGGTCTGCCGGCAGCAGCGCAACCTTACGCGTGCGGTGCACAAAAGCAAAGTCCTTCTAAATTCAAAGGTTTCACGGCGGTTCATCCGGGCCGGCGGGCCAATTGCTACAAAATTAACCAATTCCGGCTTTCTATAAGAGGGAGATCGCGCAACGCCCCTTTCCACCGGCGAGATCCGCACCGGCCTCATGCGCTTCATGAAAATCCTCAAACCGTTCGGACGGCTGAGCAGCCTGCTCGCCACGTTCTCGGTGCGCACCCGCATTGTCGTGCTGGCAGTCATCCCGGTCGTCGGTTTTCTTGCCAATGGCCTGACCTTTGTCTCCGGCGAAGGCGAGGTGTCGGCCGCCTTCGGCACCGTCAACCGTTCGATGGCGCTGGCCGACGCCAGCCGCGATTTCAAGGGCGCGGTGGCGGAAATGCGGATCATCGTGAAGGATTTCAGCGCCAAGCCGAGCGACGGACTGGTGGAAAGCTATGAGCGCGTCTATCAGGTCGCGCAGCGCAGCCTCGATTTCATCGCCACAGCGATCGACGGCGCCCACGCCGAAAATATCGTGCGCCTCGACAAGGACGTGGCCGGTCTGCATGCGACCTTCGCCCGGCTGGTGCAGGAGCAAAAGACCCTCGGCTATGACGACGGTTCCGGGCTGCGGGGCAATCTCATCACGGCCGGCAACGCGGTCGAGCGCATTATCAACGAGAACATGACCTGGCTGGCCGAGACCGAAGCCCGCAAATTGATGATGACGCTTCTTGTCATGCGCCACCATGAAGCGGACTACCGGCTCAACCAGCGCGATCTGACGCTGCAGCAATTCCACGCCGCCTACCGGCAGTTCACCGACACCTTCGCGCTGATCGACGGCACGCCGGAGATGAAGTCGCTGCTCGAGCAACAGGTGAAAAACTACGCCGACACCTTCGCGCTGTGGAGCGAAGTCTTCGACCGTGTGCATTCGCTGCGCGCCATCATCGACATGGACAGCCAGCATATGATGCCGCGGGCCGACGAGATCATCGAACGCGCGCGCCGGAGCGCGGACGCGGCTTCCTCCGCGCTTTCCGCCAGCCAGACGCATACCCGCACCGGCATCATCGCGGTCGGCATCGCCGTGGTCGCGCTTGGTCTCGGATTTTCCTGGCTGATCGGACGCAGCATCACGCGGCCGCTCAACGGGCTCGCCGACGTCATGAAGCGGCTCGCCAACGGCGACACCAGCGCGCGCATCCCGGCAACGCACGCGCGCGACGAAATCGGCGAGATGGCGCGCACCGTAATCGTCTTCCGCGACACCATGATCGAACGCGAGACCTTGGCGCAAACGCAGGCTCAGGACAGCCACGCCAAGGAACTGCGCAGCAACACGATTTCGGCGACCATCGCGCAATTCAAGCAATCGGTGGAAGGCGTGCTGCACAAGCTGCGGTCGGCCTCCTCGAAGCTGGAAACGAGTTCGGCCGATCTCAACGTGGCGGCCGACACGGTATCGTCCGAAGCCCATACCGCCGAACAGCGTGTTACCGCCGCGTCCGACAACGTGACCGCGGCCGCAAGTTCGGTCGAGGAACTGGCGGCTTCGATCGGCGAAATCGCGTCGCAAGCGGCCAAGTCCACCGACGTGGCGGGGCGCGCGGTGTCGGAAGCGCGGCGCACCGTCGTCACCATGTCGGAACTGGGCGCGGCGGCTACCCGCATCGGCGAGGTGGTCGGGCTGATCCAGGCCATCGCCGGCCAGACCAATTTGCTGGCGCTCAACGCCACCATCGAAGCGGCGCGGGCCGGCGACGCCGGCCGCGGATTCGCCGTGGTGGCGGCGGAAGTCAAATCGCTGGCCGGCCAGACCGCGAAGGCAACCACCGAGATCTCCGAGCAGGTCGCGGCCATTCAGGGCGCCAGCGACGAAACATTGGTCGCGATCAAGAACGTCGTCGAGGTCATCGCCGAGATCGATCAGATCGGCAGCGCCATTGCGTCCGCGATCAATGAACAGGGTTCTGCGACCCGGGAGATCGCCCGCAACATCCAGCAGGCCGCCAACGGCACC
>DASWPX010000039.1:0-3313 GCA_036398395.1 Pseudolabrys sp.
CCATCCCTGGAGCGTGACATTCGGCTACACATTATGGGGCGCGAAAATCGCCAGCGCGCTCGGCTTCGATTTCTCGCATGCGGCGTTCTGGCAATGGCCGGGGCCCAAGCGCGCGCTTTCCGAATCGGTGCTGTCCGACACCTCGAGCCTGACCGACTTCGGCATGCTGTTCGGCGCCATGGCGGCGGCGGCCGCCAGCCATCCTTACGCGCGGGGCGCCTGGCCGCCGCTGAAATCGCTGCTGGCCGCGGGTTTGGGCGGTTTGCTGATGGGCTGGGGCGCGCGGCTTGGTTTCGGCTGCAACATCGGCGCTTTCGTCGGCGGCGTCGCCTCCGGCTCATTGCACGGCTGGGTCTGGTTCGCCGCGGCGCTGCCCGGCTGCCTGATCGGTATCAGGCTGCGGCCGCTGTTCGGTCTGTCGAAAGATTAACGCAATGCGCAAGACTTTCATCGTTGTCGTGGTGCTCGCCGTGGCCGCCATCGTCGGCAATCATCTCACCAGCCCATCCAGCGGCGGCGCGGTATCGCCGGAAGATTTCGTCGGCGCCTGCGCGCCCTGCGGCGCGCCCTGTCCATCGAAGAAATAGCTGAATCATTGGAGCCTTATTGGCTCACAAGCATTGAAAGAGGGGGCTCTGTTGCCCATCGAATTCTTTTCAGTCAGGGAATCAACGATGCCGAATATGATGAAAACCGCCGAAAAGGCGCTTTACCGTCGCACCGACAAGATGCTGGCGGGCGCGACCAAGCGCTACAAGAAGTTCATGCGCCAGGCCGCGAAGGCCGCCAGCGACCATAAGCGCGAGCAATATGTAGCCGCCGCACTGGGCGCGCTGGTCGTCACCGGCGTCGTCGCCAACAAAATGATGAGCTCGATAAAGACCAAGCCGCTCGCCTTGCGGCCCGCACCGGCCGCCGCAAGGAAAAAGCGCAAGAAGACGCGAGCCAAAGCGGCCTGAGGCTTCGCCCGCTCAGGCGTGCTCTTTTAAAAACACATCGACCTCCGCCCGCGTCGGCGCGCCGCGCAGGCCGCCGAAACGCGTGCATTTGATCGCCGCCGCGGCGGCCGCGAAACGCATCGATTCGATCACGTCGCCGGTCTCGACCAGCCGGAACGTGAAGGCGCCGTGGAACGTGTCGCCGGCGCCAAGCGTATCGATCGCGGCGACCTTGAACGCATCCATGTGGCGCACTTTGCCGCCGTCGATCCAATAGGCACCGTTGGGTCCGTCAGTGGCCGCGAGAAACCCCTCGTAGTTTTCGCCGAGCTTCAATAGCGCGGCGTCAATATCCTGCAGCCTGGTGGCGCCGCGCAGCGCATCGGCCGAGCAGATCACATGCGTGCTGGCCAGCATCAGCGGGTCGTCGGCCGGCGTCGATTTGTCGAAGTCGAGCACGCGCGGAATGCCGCGCGCCTTGGCGGCTTCGCAGATGGGCAGCGTGATGTTGGAATAGCGGTTGTCGAGCAGCACCGCGTCGAGGCCGGCGACCGCGCCACTGGGGTCGTCCGGCACGGCCTTGCCGAGGCCCTGGTCGCGGCGCGTCGCGATCATCTTCTCGCCGTCGGCGTCGATCATGATCAGCGATACCGACGAGCGCGCGCCCGGCACGCGCAACGCGCGGCTGACGTCGATATTCTCGCCGGCGAAAGTCTTGACGATGGTGTTGGCGACTTCGTCGTCGCGGTCGCCGAGGGCGCCGATGTAACTGCATTGGCCGCCGAGACGGGCCACCGCGACTGCGGCATTGCCGGCCTGGCCGCCGCTGGTGATGAGGAAATCCGAAGCCTGCACCTTGATGCCGGGCGCCGGAAATTCATCGACGCGCATGACGATGTCCTGCACGGCACCCCCGGCGCAAAGAATTTTCGGGGCAGGCCTCGTCAAAATTTGATCTCGTTCTCGACCCAGGCGCGGATGATGTGGTGCGCGATCGCTACCGGCGGCGGCGTGGTCAGGCCCTGGGCGTGTTGACGCAGCAACATGGTGACGACCTCGTCCTTGTTAAACCAGCGGGCGTCCTCGAGTTCCGCATGGTCCACCACAATATCGCGCGTCAGCGCCTCGGCGTGACAGCCGATCATCAGCGAAGTCGGAAACGGCCACGGTTGCGAGCGGTAATAGGTGACGCGGCCGCACGAGATGCCGGCTTCCTCGCGGGTCTCGCGCAGCACGGCGTCCTCGATCGATTCTCCCGGCTCGATGAAGCCGGCGAGGCAGGACCACATGGTCGGCACGAAGCGCGGGCTGCGGCCGAGCAGGCAGCGGTCGCCATCGACCACCAGCATGATCACCACCGGGTCGGTACGCGGGAAATGTTCGGCTTTGCATTGCGGGCAAGCGCGTTTCCAGCCGGCGTCGACCACCGCCGTTGCCGCGCCGCAGTTCGGACAGAACCTGTGACGGATATGCCAATGCAGCACCGCCTTGGCCTCCGCGATCGGCGGCAGATGGTCGGCATCGACCAGACCCTGCACCGCGATCGAGCGCAAATCGGTCACCAGAAATTCGTCGCGCGCCTTGAGCGCTTCCGCGGCCGCTTGCGCAATGCCGAAGCCGAAACGGCCGGCACCGTCGAGATGACCGAGAAAGACCGTCTCGGAGGCCGGGCCGAGCGCCTGCGCCTCGCGCATCGTGAAAAGGGGATCGTTGAGCGCAGCGCCCTTCTTCATGACGATCAGGTCGCCGCCGATCACATAGGCGCCGGCCTTTTCGCCTTTCGCCATCGCGGCAATCGCCGCGGCGTCGGTGCGCAGTTCGGCGGCGCGCTCAATGCGGCTGCCGGTATATCCGAGGCGGGGTTTCGGACCGATATCGGGGCGAGGGGGCATGCGTGGGGAAAGAAGCACGGACAATCAATCGGCGCAACGCATCTAGCTTTGAGGCTGCGGCATTTTCAGGGCACGCCGCAGCGCGCCGATCAGCCCGTCGCGCGCCGCCGGAACGTAGACCGCCGGCGCCGCTGCGCCCCACACCGGCTTCGGCCAGGCTGCGTCTGCGTGGCGGCGTCCGATGATATGCACGTGCAGCTGTGCGACCACATTGCCGAGCGCGGCGATGTTGAGCTTCTCGTATTCGGTGACGGCTTTGAGCGCGCGCGCCGCGGCGTCGATCTCGCCCAGAAGCTGGACCTGCTCGTTGGGATCGAGGTCGGTGATTTCGGTGACGCCCGCCATGCGCGGCACCAGGATCAGCCAGGGATAATTGGCGTCGTTGGCCAGCAGCACGCGCGTCAGCGCGAGGTCGCCGACCGGATCCGTGTCGGCGGCGAGCCTAGGATCGAGAGACCAAACCGATTCCATGACGCTGTCATG
>DASWPX010000040.1:0-26813 GCA_036398395.1 Pseudolabrys sp.
GCCGCTGCACGCTATCTTTATAGCAAAGACCGTGCGCTGGATATAATTCTCTCATAGATTCAACGGATTGACCGGCACAGCCGAGCCGGAGAATATGCATGGCTACTATTTTCAGTGAAAGCACGTTTTGCGCCGCGCCCGAAGGCAAGGGACGCGACGCGCCAATGCCGGTGGTGCCGACGGAGGGATTTGAACCCCCGACCACCCGCTTACGAAGCGGATGCTCTACCACTGAGCTACGTCGGCGGATAACGCGAAAAGGCTGAGAATCTGCGCCACTACTATCGGCGGCAGCCTGCCTTGGCAAGCGCATAGGCCGGCAGGCGTCTAGCGGAAGAACTGCATGATGCGATGCCAGGCGTCCCGGGGCGGCGGCGAGGCCGGTTCCGGCGCCGGGTCGCCATCCGGGCCGAAATCGGGTCCCGGATCGTCGGGCGCATGCACCAGCGGTATAATGGCGTCGACCAGCTTGGCTTTTGCCTTGGCGGCGGCTTTCGCCGATTTGCGCAACGGCTTTTCCGGCTCGGCTTCCGGTATCGCGTCCAAAGCAGGCAAAGGCCCGGGCGGCTCAAACTCGATCACCGGGCGGCTGACGCCGATCTCGGCCAGCGGCAGCTTCCATTCATAACCGTCGAGCCGCCCACTGGGCGACACCGGCAGCCAGCGATCCGACACCGCGCCGTCGGCGGTCCACACCGGATCGCCGGCGGCGCGCATGGCGCGGCTCATCCATTCGCGCACGCGGCCGCGGTCGCCATGCTCGGCCTCCTCGATCTCCGCCATCAAGGTCGCGACGCGCCGTGTCGGCGCCGGCAGATGCGTCGCGAGCGCTGCGCGCGCCACGCCGAATTCGCGCGCATCGAGCGCCGCGCGCGCCACCGCCAGATTGCCTTCGAGATGGCCCGGCATCTTTTCGGCCAGCGTCTGCATGCGCGTGAGACGAGCGCGGGCGCTGTCGCCGAACCGCAAATTGGCATAGGCCTCGGCGATGTCGGGATGCGGATTGACCTTCCATGCCGCGGTCATGATTTTTCCGGCTTTGCGGGCCTCGCCGGCTTCCGCCAGCCGCCGCCCGGCCAAAGCCGCTGCCGGTACCAGATCCGGCGCGAGTTTGACCGCCTCCAGCACGGCCAGGCGCGAGGCGTCGCGGTCGATGTCCGCCAGCGCCTGGGCGCGAGCCGTGAGCAGCACCGCGCGCTTGCGGCGATAGTCGGACTTCTCCATCCCGCCTTTCATGTGTTCGAGCGCGTCGAGCGCGCCGGCCCAATTGGCCGCGGCGCAATGATCGTCGAGCACCGCCTGCCCCGCCCAGGCCAAAGACGGCTGTACCTTGGCCGCTTCGCCGGCCACCATACGCGCAGCCTGCGCGTCGCCACGCCGCTGCGCCTCGATATAAAGTCCGCGCAAGCCGAGAAGTTTGGTGTCGTCACGCGCGCTCATGGCGCGGAAGGCTTGTTCGGCCTCGGCGCGGTCGCCGGCCAGCTGCGCCGATTGCGCGGTAAGCAGCAGCGCCAGCGGATCGCCGGGCGACAGCCGCGCCGCCTCGGCCGCGGCTTTGCGCGCGATGCGCAGATCGCCGGCGCCGATCGCGACCAGGCCGCGCGAGATCGCCAGATAGCCTTTCATGGCGCGGCGGTGGCGGAAGAACAGCGACACCTGCTCGGGCGCGCGCAAGATGCCGCGCAAAATCGACCACGCCAGCATGACGACAGCGATCAACGCCGCCACCGCCAGCGAAGCCACCATCAGCGAGGTTTCGACGCGGTACCCCATCCAGACGATGGCGACATCGCCCGGCCGGTCGGCGAACCAGACAAAGCCGGCAGCGATAACCGCAACCGACAAGAGGAACAGGATGACCCGGATCATCGCGCCCTCACGGTTGGCCGAGAGCGCGGGCGGTGTCGAGCGCGAAAGCGTTGGCGGCCGTAAGCGCGGCTTGGCGCGCGTTGGCTTTCGCGATCCAGGCTTGCGCCGGCGCGCGCGTGGCGTCGGGCAGCTTGGCGAGATCGTTCAGTGCGCCGGCGGTGTCGTTATGCGCCGCTTCGATTTCGATGCGCGCCAGCACTGCGGACGAATCCTCGCCCGGCGGCGCGTCCACCGGGCGTATGCGCACGAGCTTGCCGGCATTGGCCTGCAGCCGGTCGAGGAAGCCGCCTTCGGGCGCTTGCGCGCCGGAATCCTTGAGCAAGGCGGGCAGCAGCACGCGCAGCTCCTGCGCCAGCGCCGCTTGCGTCGGCACGCCCGTTGCCGCGAAGGGTTCGAGCGGCGCCAGAGTATTCGTGTCGCCGCCGAGCGATTTAGCCTGCGCCAGCGCGTCGGCCAGCGGCGCGCCGCTGATGGCCGTGTCGCGCAACGCCGCGGCGCTCAAAGCCAGCCGCGCCGGCCGGTCGGTCGCCGCGGTCTTGGCGGCCTGCTCGATGCCGGCGACGCGCTTGAGCAAAGCATCGAGGTCGGCCGACGAAATCCCGGCGGACGAGGTCTTGGCCGCATCGACACTGGCGCGCCATTCGGTCACCGCCTTTTCCAGCGCGTCGACGCGGTCGCGCGCCAGCGCGGCGGTGGCGGCATTGTCGTCGCTGCGGCGGCTGAGCGCGGTGAGCGTGACGCCTACCGCCTTCATGGCGCTTTCGACCGCGGCCACGCGGTCGCTTGCGCTGGCGTCGGCCGGCGGGAACTTGGCGATCGAATCTTCGAGCTTGCCGAGGCGGTCGTTGAGCGCGTCGATCGATTTGGTGTCGGCGCGCACGACCGAGACTTCGGAATAGCGCGACGGCAACACGCCGGTCAGCCAAAGCCCGAACACCAGCAGCGTCATGATGGCAGCGCCGGCAACTCCGGCTGCAAACGCGGGCACGTTAATGTTGGTGCGCAGCCAGGCCCGAGAATCAGCGGAAGAATTACTGGAAGAATCTGTTTGTTCGGGCGCGGGCTGCGGTTCCGGCTTTGGCGGTTCGGCGGCGGTAACGGGCGGCACTTCGGTGGCGGTGAGATCGATGGTCGGCACCGCGCGCTTCTTGGGGCGCGGGCTATCCGGCGTCGCCTCAGAGCCTTCCGGTGTTGCGCGCTTGTCCGTCATGCGCAGATCCTCGACGAATCGGCCCCACTTGCCCGCAGGGAATAACGCAATTGACGCTTTCGCGCCAATCAATCAACCAGCGCGACGAGCGAAGCCTCGTCGGGGCGCGTAGCCACCGCGACGTTGACCGCACCCGCGGCCTTGAGCGGTTCGGCGATTTGCGCCGACAGGCAGAGATGCCGCGCGTCAAGTGCCTGCTGGAGGACGCCGGCGTCGCGGGCGCCGGCCAGATAAATCTCGGCGCTGCGCCTGGAGAAATGCAAAACGGCATCGATCTCGCCAGCCTTGAGCGCGGCGATCAGCGCAGCGGAGAACGGCGCAGCCACCGCGCGGTAGATCACCGCCAACTCCGCCGCGATGCCGCGCACGGCGAGATCGCCGATCAGATCGCCGGAGCGATCCTCGCCGGCGATATAAAGCACCGGCGCCTTGGCATCCGGGCGGCGCGCGGAAACGATCCGCAGCAGATCGCGCAAATCGCCGCCGGCCGTGACGATCTCGGTGAACCCGGCCGCGCGGGCGGCATCGGCGCTACGCTTTCCTACCGCATAGAGCGGCAGCTTGATCAGGCCGTCGCGCGCCGGATGGTTTGCCAAAGCGGCGGCGGCGTTGGCGCTGGTGACGATGACGGCGCCCCAATTGACGGCCAGATTTGTTTTCGCTGTTTCTATCTGCATCAACGGCGCGACCAGCACCTCGTGACCGCGCGCGCGCAAAGCAGCCGCGGTGCGTTCGCTGTCCTCATGAGGTCGGGTGACGGCGATGCGCATGGATCAGGTCAACAGTCCCGGAGGCGCGGTGCGCCTGATGTACCGCCCCGCCTCGGTACCGATCTTGACCGCGTCGGCGCGCGCGCCGCTGCTTGCGTGTTCGCACGACGGTTCGCCGTCCGGATGCGCGAGCAAGCCGCGAAAATGAATCGTGTCGCCGGACACTTCGGCATAACCGCCGATCGGCGTCTTGCAAGAGCCGTCGAGCACACCGAGAAAGGCGCGCTCGCAGGCCAGCGCGATCGACGTGTCGGCGTGATCGATGCGCGCCAGAATGTCGCGCGTGCGCGTGTCGTCCTTGCGCGCCTCGATGCCGATGGCGCCCTGGCCCGCGGCCGGCAGGAATTCGTCCTGGCTCATGATTTTCGTGGCCTGTTCTTCGAGCCCGAGCCGCTTCAGTCCGGCGAGCGCGAGAATGGTGGCGTCGCACACACCGTCGTCGAGCTTGCGCAGCCGCGTCTCGACATTGCCGCGCATCGGTACGATGCGCAGGTCCGGCCGGATGCGTTTGGCGATGGCCTGGCGGCGCGGCGAGGTGGTGCCGAGGCTGGCGCCTTGCGGCAGATCGCCGAGAGAAGCGGCTTTGCGGCTGACGAATACGTCGCGCACGTCTTCCCGTTCGAGGCAAGCGGCCAGCATCAGGCCTTCCGGCAGCAGCGTCGGCATGTCCTTGGCCGAATGCACCGCCAGATCGATGCGGCCATCGAGTAGCGCCTCCTCGATCTCCTTGGTGAACAGGCCCTTGCCGCCGGCGTCCGCCAGCGGGCGATCCTGGATCGTGTCGCCGGTGGTGCGGATGGTGACCAGTTCGATTGCCGCCTCACCCGCTCCCAACGCAACCGCCAGCCGCGCACGCACGAGGCGCGCCTGCACCAACGCCAACGGGCTGCCGCGCGTGCCGATACGCAGTATTATTGCCGTGGATTGCGCCATATCACCACTCGATGCTAGGGCAGCGGTTACGCATGATCCCGAAAGTGGGTACCGGTTTTCGGATCAGATCATGCGCAGCCAAGTATGACCGTCCCTGTAAACGGGAGGGTCGGAGGAAGCAATGATCGTTCTCGGCATCGAGACGACCTGCGACGAAACCGCCGCGGCGGTGGTCGAGCGCGCCGACAACGGGCGCGGCCGCATCCTGTCCAACATCATCCTGTCGCAAGTGAGCGAGCACGCGGCCTTTGGCGGCGTGGTTCCCGAGATCGCCGCGCGCGCGCATGTCGAGGCGCTCGACGTCATCATCACGAAGGCCATGGCCGAAGCCAAATGCACGTTCGACCGGATCGACGGCGTCGCCGCCGCCGCCGGCCCCGGCCTGATCGGCGGCGTCATTGTCGGGCTGACCACGGCCAAGGCGATCGCATTGGTGAAACGCAAGCCGCTGATCGCGATCAATCATCTGGAAGCGCATGCGCTCACCGCGCGGCTGACCGACGGCACGGCGTTTCCCTATTGCCTGTTTCTGGCCTCCGGCGGCCACACGCAAATCGTTGCCGTGCTCGGTATCGGCCAATACGTGCGGCTCGGCACCACGCAGGACGACGCCATCGGCGAGGCCTTCGACAAGACCGCCAAGCTGTTGGGCCTGGGCTATCCGGGCGGGCCGCAGGTGGAGAAGGAAGCCATGCGCGGCAATCCCGCGCGCTTCGCGCTGCCGCGGCCGATGCATGGCCGCAAGGATGCGGATTTTTCGCTGTCCGGCTTGAAGACCGCGCTGCGGCTCGAAGCGGAAAAGATCGCGCCGCTGTCGGACCAGGACGTTTCAGACTTGTGCGCCTCGTTCCAGCAGGCGGTGGTCGACGTGGTGCTCGACCGCCTGCGCGCGGGCCTGCGCATGTTCCGCGCCAAATACGGTTCGCCGAGCGCGCTGGTCGCCGCCGGCGGCGTCGCCGCCAACCAGGCGATCCGCAAGGTGCTGCAACGCCTCGCCCTCGAAGTCGGCACCACACTGGTGGCACCGCCGCTTGAGCTGTGCACCGACAACGGCGCCATGATCGCCTGGGCCGGCTGCGAACGGCTGGCGCTCGGCCTCATCGATACGCTCGACGTGCCGCCCCGCGCGCGCTGGCCGCTCGACGAGGTCGCCGCCGCCAAAGGCGCGGCGTTGCGCACGGCGGCCTATAAATGAGCGGCGCCATTCAACGCATCGCCGTGCTCGGCGGCGGCGCCTGGGGAACGGCGCTGGCGCAAACCTGCGCGCGCGCCGGCCGGGACGTCACGCTGTGGGAATTCGACGCCGGCAACGCCGAGCATCTCGGGAGCAAGCGCGAAAGCAAGTTCCTGCCGGGCGTCCGCCTTGAGGACGGCATCAAGATCACGCGGGCGCTCGCCGAAGCCGCGCGCAATGACGCCATCCTGCTGGTGGTGCCGGCGCAGGCGATGCGCTCGGTGATGGCGTCGCTGGCGCAGACGATTCGCCCCGGCACGCCGGTTGTCGCCTGCGCCAAGGGCATCGAGCACGGCACGCGCAAATTCATGACCGAGATTATTGCGGAGTGCGCGCCGCGCGCGCTGCCGGCGATCTTGTCGGGGCCGAGCTTCGCCGCCGACGTGGCGCGCGGATTGCCGACCGCGGTGACGCTGGCCGCCACCGACGCCAAGATCGCCGGCGCGCTGGCGCAGGCCATGGCCTCGGCGTCGTTCCGGCCCTATCACTCGACCGACGTGCGCGGCGTGGAAATCGGCGGCGCCATCAAGAACGTGCTGGCGATCGCCTCCGGCATCGTCACCGGGCGTGGCCTAGGCGCCAGCGCTTCGGCGGCGCTGACCACGCGCGGCTTTGCCGAGCTGGTGCGTTTCGGCAAGGCCTTCGGCGCCAAGCCGGCGACCATGATGGGCCTCTCGGGATTGGGCGATCTGATCCTGACCTGTTCGAGCCCGCAGTCGCGCAACTTCTCTTTCGGCGTGGCGCTGGGCAAAAATGAAAAACCCGGCGGCAAACTCGCCGAAGGCGCCTTCACCGCGCCGGTGCTTCTGGAAATGGCGCAGGCGCAGAAAGTAGACATGCCGATTTCGGCGGCCGTCGCCGCGCTGCTCGCGGGACAGATGAGCGTCGACGAGGCCATCGGCTCGCTGCTGACGCGGCCGATCAAGGCGGAAGAGTAAAATGTCCTATTGGCTTTTGAAATCCGAGCCCGATGCGTTTTCGTGGGACGAGTTGGTCAAGCGCGGCGCCAAGGGCGAACCCTGGACCGGCATCCGCAACCACACCGCCAAGCTCAACCTGATGAAGATGAACAAGGGCGAACGCGGCTTCTTCTACCATTCCAATGTCGGCAAGGATATCGTCGGCATCTGCGAAATCGTCCGCGCCGCCTATCCCGATCCGACCGCGAAAGCTGGCGAGCCTTGGGTGGCGGTTGACATTAAGGCGGGCGACCCGATGCCAAAACCCGTGACATTGGCCGCGATCAAGACCGAGCCGAAACTGGCCGGGATGGCGTTGCTCAAACAATCCCGCCTGTCGGTTCCGCCGGTGACCGAGGCGGAATGGAAGATCGTGTGCAAGATGGGCGGGATGAAATAAGCCTGTCATTGCCGGGCTTGACCCGGCAATCCATCCGGCATGAACTCATTTATCAGATGGATGCGCGGGTCGAGCCCGCGCATGACAGCGGAGGTCCAATGTTCGGCCATATCAATCTGCCCAGCGTCGTCGTCGCCGCGGTCGCGGCCTGGATCTTCGGCGCGGTCTATTACACCACGCTGGGCAAGGTCTGGATGGCCGCCCAGGGCAAGACTGCTGAATCTTGCAAGGCCGAATTCGCCGCCAAGTCGGGTCTGGCGAAATTCGTGCCGTTCATCCTGTCTTTCGTCGGCGCGCTGATCACCGGCGTCGTGATCTACGGCATCCTGACGCATAGCGGGCTTTGGAGCTGGCACGCCGGCATGGTCACCGGCGCGTTCTGCTGGTTCGGCTTCGTGCTGACCACGGTGGTGATTAATAATGCCTATGCCGGGCGCAAAGCGATGCTCAGTGTCGTCGACGGCGCGCACTGGCTCGGCGTCCTCGTCATCATCGGCGGGATCATCGGCTGGATGGGCCCCTAGCGCCCTAAACCCCCGTTTGCCTTGTTATTTCCCGATCCGGCCACGACCAAAGTGTGATGCTGCCCGCTTGTCGCTCGGCGGGCCGCAAGCGCATAATAGGCACAACAACGAGCCAATAATCGCCTGCGGCGTAACACGCGGGTTGGGAGGATGTTTAAGATGACCGACAAGATCTACGAGGTTCCGTCCGATTGGCAAAAGCGCGCCTTCATCGACGAGGCCAAGTACCAGGAAATGTACGCCCGCTCGATCAAGGACCCGGACGGCTTCTGGGCCGAGCAGGCCAAGCGCATCGACTGGATCAAGAAGCCGAGCAAGGTCAAGAATACCACCTACGATCCGCACAACGTCTCGATCAAATGGTTCGAGGACGGCACGCTCAACGCGTCCTACAATTGCGTCGACCGCCACCTCGCCAAGCGCGGCGACCAGACCGCGCTGATCTGGGAAGGCGACGACCCCAAGGACGACAAGAAAATCACCTACAAGCAGTTGCACGCCGACGTGTGCAGATTCGCCAACGTGCTCAAAGCGCGCGGCGTCAAGAAGGGCGACCGCGTCACCATCTACATGCCGATGATCCCGGAGGCGACGATCTCCATCCTCGCCTGCGCGCGCATCGGCGCGGTGCATTCGGTAATCTTCGGCGGCTTCTCGCCCGACTCGATCGCGGGCCGCATCGAGGACTGCCAATCGACCTGCATCGTCACCGCCGACGAGGGCTTGCGCGGCGGCCGCAAGATTCCGCTCAAGGCCAATGTCGACGCCGCCTGCGACAAGGTGGGCGGCGTAACGTCAATTATCGTCGTGAAACGCACCAATGCGCCGGTCGCCATGAAGACGGGACGCGATGTCTTCTACGACGAAATCTCCAAGACTGTGCCGGCCGATTGCCCCTGCGAGGAGATGAAGGCGGAGGACCCGCTGTTCATCCTCTATACATCGGGCTCGACCGGCAAGCCGAAAGGCGTGCTGCACACCACCGGCGGCTATCTGCTCTATGCCTCGATCACGCATCAATACGTGTTCGATTATCACGACGGCGACATCTACTGGTGCACCGCCGACGTCGGCTGGGTCACCGGTCACAGCTATATCGTCTACGGGCCGCTTTCCAACGGCGCCATCTCGCTGATGTTCGAAGGCGTGCCGAATTACCCGACCTCCTCGCGCTTCTGGGAAGTCTGCGACAAGCACAAGGTCAACATCCTCTACACCGCGCCGACCGCGATCCGCGCGCTGATGCAGGGCGGCGACGGGCCGGTGAAGAAGACGTCGCGCAAAAGCCTGCGCCTGCTCGGCTCGGTCGGCGAGCCGATCAATCCGGAAGCCTGGGAATGGTACTATCACGTGGTCGGCGACGACCGCTGTCCGATCGTCGACACCTGGTGGCAGACCGAGACCGGCGGCATTCTGATCACGCCGCTGCCGGGCGCGACGCCGCTCAAGCCGGGATCGGCGACGCGGCCGTTCTTCGGCGTCATCCCGCAGATCGTCGACGCCGAAGGCAAGGTGCTGGAAGGCGCCTGTACCGGCAACCTGTGCATCGCCGATTCATGGCCGGGCCAGATGCGCACGGTCTATGGCGACCATCAGCGTTTCATCGACACGTACTTCAAGACCTACGCCGGCAAGTATTTCACCGGCGATGGCTGCCGGCGCGACGAGGACGGCTATTACTGGATCACCGGCCGCGTCGACGACGTGATCAACGTCGCCGGCCATCGCCTCGGCACCGCCGAAGTCGAAAGCGCATTGGTGGCACATCCGAAGGTCTCGGAAGCGGCCGTGGTCGGCTATCCGCACGACATCAAGGGCCAGGGCATTTACGCCTATGTGACGCTGATGGCCGGCGAGAAGCCGACCGAAGAGTTGCGCAAGGAACTGGTCGGCTGGGTGCGCAAGGAGATAGGCCCGATCGCTTCGCCCGATCTGATCCAGTTCTCGCCCGGCCTGCCGAAGACGCGTTCGGGCAAGATCATGCGCCGCATCCTGCGCAAGATCGCCGAGGACGAATTCGGCAATCTCGGCGACACCTCGACACTGGCCGATCCGGCGGTGGTCGACGATCTGGTGAGCAACAGGCAGAACAAGCGGCCGGTGAAGGCAGGGGCTTAAACTTCCGCTGCCTTAAACTTCGGCCGCTTCCGCCGCGTGGGCGGGGCCGTGCGTAAGATCGTGGATCTTGCGCGCGCGAACGACTTCGTTGCGCGCGCCTTCGTTGTGCGTGAACATTTCCAGCGTCTCGGTCTCGCCGTCCTCGACCGGCGCCAGCGAGGGGTCGAAATAGTCCTTGCGGCGCGGGTCCTTCTGAATGGCGCGGCGCATGCTGTCGATCTGCAGATAATGATAAATGCCGAGCGCATGCTTGGCGGCAACTTCCCAGACAAGCTTGGGGTAGAATTTCCATACCGGCTCGATCGCCATGCTGGAGCGGCGATCGGTGCGGTATTTGCGGCGGAACAGGCCGCTCTGCAGCGGATGCACCTTCTCGAGCTCCAAGGCCTTGGAGAAAATCCACAGCAGCCCGCTGAGATGCGAGACGCCGAGATCGAACACCGCGGCGCGCTGCAAAATCGTCTTGATGTGTTCGGGTGTGTAATAAATCTTCCACGCCTCGGCGTAGATGCCTTCCCATTCCTCTTTCGACATTTTTGAATGGGCGGTCACGACATGCTCGAGGTCGTACTTGTTCATGTCGGGGTCCATCCAGATGCCCTTGCTGTCGAGCACCTTGTGGTCCTCGGAGCCCGGCAGCGGCGTCAGACAGAAAAATTCCAGGATATCGAGCGGCAGCTCCTTCTTGATGATCTCGATGTCCTCGCGAATCGATTGCGCGGTATCGGCCGGGAATCCGAGAATGTAGCCGGCATACGTGATGACGCGCGCCGCCTTCCACGCCAGAATCATCTTGCGATATTCGGTAATCTTGTTCTGCCGTTTCTTGGCCGCCAGCAGATTGGCCGGATTGATGTTCTCCAAGCCGAGAAAAACCTTTTTAACGCCGGCGCGCGCGGCTTTCTCGACGAAGTTCGGAATCTTGTGACAAAGCGTATCGACCTGAATCACCATCTTGATGGCGATGCCGTCGCGTTCGCGCAACCGGATGATGCGGTCGAAGATGATTTCCCAGTCCTTGTTGCGGGCGAAATTATCGTCGGTGACGAAGAACCAGCGGAAGCCCTGGGTGTAGTGCTCGCGGATCAGATGTTCGATGTCGTCGGGCGAGCGGCGGCGCGACTTGCGGCCCTGCACGTTGATGATGGTGCAGAACGAACATTGGAACGGGCAGCCGCGCCCGGCGTCGAAACTGCCGTAGTGGTCGAGCGTGCGTTTGAGAACGTCCGGCGGCAAATAGGGCGTCGGCGTCGATTCAAGCGCCGGCAGATCGGCCATGTAATTGTAGATCGGCGCCAGCATGCCATGCGCCGCGTCCTGCAATATCTTGTCGATGCGGCCCTCTTCCGCCTCGCCGGCGAACAGGCTGCACCCCATATCGAGCGCGGCCTGCAGATCGGGCTGCATGCTCGGCAGCATGGCGAGGCAGCCGGAAACATGAAAGCCGCCGATCACCACCGGGATGCCGGCCGCGCGCAGCGGCCGCGCGATGTCGAGCGTGCGCGGGAACTGGTTCGATTGCGCGCCGACCAGTCCGACCATGCCGAAGCCGTCATGGCGCTTGAACCGGGCGATGATATCCTTGATGCGGACCCGCGTGTTGGTTTCGTCCACCGCGGTGATGTCGAGCGTTACGTCGGGTCCGAGCGCCTCCCGGCGCGCGGCGTCGCGCGCCAAGGCATAAGTCGAGGCCAGCGAATTCGACGGAATGCCGGAGCGCACCCACTGCACGACATAGCCGTCGTCGTCATAATGCGACGGCTTGATCAGCACGAGCTGAAAGCTCCGCTTATAAGTAGAGGCCGGTGCCAACATCGAACCCGCTCCGTCGCCCTTAACCCCCGAAATTATAATTCAAGTTGCGGCGGCGGCACAGTGCAATTTTATTGGTCTTTTAGGGTAAATCCGCCGATTTTAACGATCTTGTTCCAGGCTCGGGGTGAAGGTTAAAGTGGCGGAACTTCAGGCCGGATACGGGGGCAAATCCGCAATGACGTTTCCAGATCGCCGCGCTCATTTTATTGGCAATTGGGCTGGCGGCTTGCGGCGACAGCGAGCCCGACCAGCGCAAGGCCTTCATTGCCTTCCTGCAACAGGTCAACCAGCGGACGGGCGTTCACATTCTCAACCCCACCGCCGACGAGACCAAGTCTTTCGGCGATTACGCCAAGCACTACGCGGTCATTGTCAATTTCAGCAAGGATGTCGGCACGATCGTCGAGCACGACCAACAGGTCATGAGAAAAATCGGCAGCCCGGGCGCGCGCACGATCGAGCAGATGGCCGCGCATCGTGACGACCTGGTGGCCATCGACGACATGATCACGACAGATCAGCCCGCCATGGAGAAGCGGCTGGCGCAGGCCGACGCCGAACGCGCCGCGCTCAAGCAACCCGACGACTTGAAAGCGGTCTACGACAAAACCTACGCCAAGGTCGTCACCGCGCCCGCGCAGGCGATGCTGTTGTCGAACAAGACCATGGCCGAGGGCCTCAAGGCATCGTTGAAGATCGCCGACTACGTCAACGCGCACCGCGACAAGCTCGTCTTCAACGGCGCGCAAATCCAGGCCAAGGACAAACAGACCCTGGCCGAGTTCAGCCCGCTGCTCAGCGCGCATCAGGAAGCCGCCAGGCGTTTTCAGGAAGTCCAGCGCAACGGGCAAAGGCTGCTCGACGACAACTAGCATCGGCGACGGCAAGTTTGGTTAACCGCCAACTTTAGTCGTCATTTACGCTATTTCGAGCTTTCGCCTGAGCTTGTCCGCCGCCGCACTATCATCGCCCGGTGATAGTGGCGGGCGGATGCAATGTTCCTCATTCTGAGACGGGCGGCTTTTTTCATCGCGTTTGTGCTGGGCTTGGCGCTGCTGGCGGCAGCCGCGGCTCATGCCGCGACACGCGACCGCGACGTCGTGGCTTTCTCCGGCTTTGCGCCCGGCACCATCGTGGTGAAGACCGGCGAGCGCAGCCTCTATTACGTGCTCGATGAGCAGCGCGCCTTGCGGTTTCCGGTCGGCGTCGGCCGCAGCGGCAAGACCTGGACCGGCGCCGCGCGCGTCGAAGGCAAATTCGTGCGGCCGGCCTGGGCGCCGCCGGAAGAAATCCGCCGCGACCATCCGAGCCTGCCCGAGGTCATTCCGGGTGGCGCCGCCAACAACCCGATGGGCGAAGCCGCGCTGACATTGCGCGGCGGCGAATACGCCATTCACGGCACCAACAGGCCGCAGTCGATCGGCGGCTTCGTCTCCTACGGCTGCATCCGCATGTACAACCGCGACATCGTCGAGCTCTACGATCTGGTCGCCGTCGGCACGCCGGTGATTGTCGAGCGATGATTATTCGTCGGCGTTGGCTCCGCTTTATTTTCGCGGCGACTGCCCTGACGCTGACTGCGCCGTTCGCGTCGGCGCGCGACATGGTCGGGTTCGGCGGCAGTTATCAAGCCGGCACCGTCGTCATCAGCACGCAAGCGCGCGAATTGTATTTCGTGCTCGGCAACGGCCAGGCGATTCGCTATCCGGTCGGCGTCGGCCGCGCCGGCATGGCCTGGCATGGCCACGCGCAGATCGCCGAAAAGTTTCTGAAACCGGCCTGGGGCCCGCCGGCCGATATCGCACTCGCCAATCCGAACCTGCCGCTCACCATCCCCGGCGGCTCGCCGCGCAATCCGATGGGCGCGGCGGCGATGGGACTCAACCGCGGCAATTACGCCATTCACGGCACCAACGAGCCCGCCTCCATCGGCCACTTCGTCTCGCACGGCTGCATCCGCATGCTCAACGAGGACATCCTCGACCTTTACCAGCGGGTGCCGGTCGGGACCGAGGTTTTTGTATTTTAGCAGCCACCTGTACCGCTCCCGCGCCGGCCGCCGCTGCCGCGTTCCCTGCGTAAAGTTGTGCGTCCGGGGAATTTTTTCTTCAGCGCTCGCGAGCAAGCCACAATTCGTGGCAATGATGGCGTCATGGCGCGACCGCGCACCTCTCCCCAGCCGGAAGTTCCCGGCCTCGCCGCCCGCCGGATCGCCGCCGATATTCTCGACGGCGTTTTGCGGCGGAAGATGGCGCTCGACGAGCAGCTTTCCGGCAAGGCCGCGCATCCGGGCTTAGCCGCGCTCGCCGACCGCGACCGCGCGCTGATGCGCCGGCTGGTCGCGACCGTGCTGCGCCGCCTCGGCACCTTGCGCGCCTTGCTCGGCGGCTTTCTCGAGAAGGGCTTTCCATCCGAGGCGCCGCGCACGGAAACGATCCTGCTGATCGGCGCCGCGCAAATCCTCTGGCTCGAAGTGCCGGACCATGCCGCGGTCGATCTGTCGGTGCGGCTGGCGCAGGCCGACCGGCGCGCGGCCCGCTACGCCGGCCTCATCAACGCCGTGCTGCGCCGCGTGGCGCAAAGCCGCGAGACCAAGCTGCCCGCGCGCGCCACACGCGACACGCCGGAATGGCTGGTGAAGCGCTGGACGAAAACCTACGGCGCCGAAACCGCCCGCTTGATCGCAGAAGCCAACGGTCACGAACCTGCGCTGGACATCACCGTCAAGCAGGATGCGGACATCTGGGCCGAGCGCCTGCGCGGCCGCGTGCTGGCGACCGGCAGCGTGCGCACGCTGGCGCACGGCGACATTGCGCTGCTGCCCGGATTTTCCGAAGGCGCCTGGTGGGTGCAGGACACAGCCGCATCGATCCCGGCGCGTCTGCTCGGCGACGTCGGCGGGCTTAGCGTCGCCGATCTCTGCGCCGCGCCCGGCGGCAAGACCGCGCAGCTTGCCAATGCCGGCGCGCGCGTCACCGCGGTCGACCGTTCGGCGGCACGGTTGATGCGGTTGCGCGAAAATCTCACGCGGCTGTCGTTGCAGGCCGAGACCGTCGTGGCCGACGTGCTGGAGTGGCAACCTGAATCGTCCGATGCCGGGTCCTTCGACGCCGCGCTGCTCGACGCGCCTTGCTCCTCGACCGGCACCATCCGCCGCCATCCCGACGTGCCCTGGCTCAAGTCGGAGTCCGATCTCATCCAGTTGACATCCTTGCAGCAGCGGCTCATCGACCGCGCCATCGATCTGCTCAAGCCGGGCGGCGCGCTGGTCTATTGCGTCTGCTCGCTGGAGCCGGAGGAAGGCGTCAACCAGATCGCAGCTTTGCTCGCGCGCAACGGCGGCGTCTCCCGCAAAGCGATCCTGCCGTCGGAGGTATTCGGACACGCCGAACTGCTGACCGCCGACGGCGATTTGCGCACGCTGCCGCTGCATCTTCCCGATCCCGATCCGCATTGGGGCGGGCTCGACGGTTTTTTTGCCGTGCGCCTTGTTAAGTCATAGTACTTTGCTTGCGCATGATCTTTTTCTGAAAACCGGTACCCACTTTTCGGGATTATGCGCCAATTCACTGATCAATCGCGCATATTGGCCCTACCCTCACCCTTCGCTATCGTGTGGGCAGGGCGCGCGAATCGGGCCGCATGGCAGGGAACGAGCAACCTCATGAAAGGGGTTTCGGTCACGGAGCGACTAGGGCTCTCCGTGCTTATCGGGCGCCGCGCGTTCCGCAGGCTCGTCGGCGGCGTCAACGCGCATCCGTTGCTGCGCTGGCGCTTCGGCTCGGCCAAGACCGACCGGCTGGTGATCGCGCCGCAAGACTTGCGCACCGCCGACGCCACGCGCGCCAGCGAAATCTATGCCGGCCGCTTCGCCTTCGCCGGCAAGGTCGTGATCTGCGACCGCCGCTCCCCCTTCGAGATGACGCCGCCCTCCGACGAGTGGGCGGTGATCCTGCTGAACTTCTCCTGGCTGCGGCATTTGCGCGCCGCCGACTCGGCCATCACCCGCGCCAACGCGCGCTCGCTGATCGACGACTGGATCAATCTGCAAGGCGGCTGGCATCCGGTCGGCTGGCGGCACGATATACTTTCGCGGCGCGTGATCTGCTGGCTGAGCCAGGCGCCGTTCGTCTTGCAGGACGCCGATGCGCGCTTCTATCGCCGCTTCATCCGCAGCCTGTCGCGCCAGGTGCGTTACCTGCGCCGCTCGCTCAAGCAGTCGCGCGACGGTTTGCCGCGTCTGCAATCCCTGATCGCGCTCAATTACGCCTCGCTCTGCATCCAGGGCCAATCGGGCACGCTGCGCGCCAACGCGCGCAAACTGGTCGAGGAGTTGCGCGGGCAGATATTGCCCGACGGCGGCCACATCAGTCGCAATCCCGGCGCGCTGATCGAACTCCTGGCCGACCTCTTGCCGCTGCGCCAATTGTTCTCCGCGCGCGAATTGCAGCCGCCCGCGGCGCTCAACAACGCCATCGACCGCATGATGCCGATGCTGCGCTTCTTCCGGCACGGCGACGGCAATTTCGCGCAGTTCAACGGCATGGGACCGACCGCGGTCGATCTGCTCGCCACGGTGCTCGCCTATGACGACGCGCGCGGCACGCCGGTGTCGAACGCGCCGCATTCGGGCTATCAGCGCATCGACGCCGGACAGACTGCATTGCTGATGGACACCGGCCGGCCGCCGCCGCTCGCGCTCAGCCAGGAGGCGCATGCGGGATGCCTGTCCTTCGAACTGTCGTGGAAGCAGCATCGGCTGGTGATCAATTGCGGCCTGCCTGCGGTCAACAAGGAAACATGGCGACAGGTGGCGCGCGCCACCGCGGCGCATTCCACCGTTACGTTCAACGATCAGTCGTCCTGCCATTTTCTGGAGTCGGGGTCGTTCCGCCGTCTGCTGTTCGGCACGCCGATCGTCGCCGGACCGCATAACGTAACGGTCGATCGCCAGGACGCGGCCGAAGGCGGGCTTTTGCGCACTTCGCATGACGGCTACGCCGCCGATTTCGGCATCGTCCATAACCGCACGATCCAGATCAGCGCCGACGGCCGCGCGCTCAACGGCGAGGACAGCTTTACGCCATCCCACGGCCCAGCCATCCCCACGAACGTGGCCGACGAATTCGCCATCCGTTTTCATCTTCATCCGGCGATCAAGGCCAGCCGGCTGTCGGACGGCCGCGGCGTCATTCTGCTGCTGCCCGACCGCGAGGTGTGGACCTTCGCGACCCTCGGCAACCCGGTCGAGATCGAGGAAAGCGTGTTCCTGGCCGGCACCGACGGCCCGCGCCGCGCCGTGCAGATCGTGATCTACGGCCATGCGCGCGAGCAGGCCAAGGTCAAATGGAGTTTCGGCCATACCCCGCCGCTGGCGCCCGGCGCGCGGCCGGCGCGCGCCGACGAACCGGAATTGCCGCTGTGACCCTTATCGTCATGCCCGCGAAGGCGGGCATCCAGTAAACTCTGTGCTCACGATGCGGAAAAACAGGGTTTACTGGGTCCCCGCCTTCGCGGGGACGACAGCGGAGAATTGTGGATGCTCCGCCTGCAATAGCAGTCGCGAATACACTTTTGCCCGCTTCATGTGCTAGCCCGTCATTCATGGCCAGCCACCCGCGCCGCATCGTCCGCGCCTTGTTGTCGGTATCCGACAAGACCGGGTTGACGGATTTCGCCAAGGCGCTGGCCGGTTTCGGCGTCGAACTTGTGTCCACCGGCGGCACCGCCATGGCGCTCAAGAACGCCGGCCTCAATGTCACCGACGTCGCCGACCTGACCGGCTTTCCCGAAATGATGGACGGGCGCGTGAAAACGCTGCACCCGAAAGTGCATGGCGGCTTGCTGGCGATCCGCAGCAATCAGGAACATGCCACATCGATGGACAAGCACGGCATCAAGCCGATCGATCTGCTGGTGGTCAGCCTTTATCCGTTCGAGGAAACGGTCGCCAAAGGCGCCTCGTTCGACGACTGCATCGAGAACATCGACATCGGTGGCCCGGCGATGATCCGCGCCGCGGCCAAGAACCACGGCGACGTCACCGTCGTGGTCGACACCGCCGACTACGCCAAGGTACTCGAAGAACTGACACAGCACGCCGTCATGACGACGCTCGAATTGCGGCAGAAGCTGGCGGCGAAAGCCTATGCGCGCACCGCGGCTTACGACGCCGCGATCTCGAACTGGTTTGCCGAGACACTTCACGACAACGCGCCCGGTTACCGCGCCTTCGGCGGCAAATTGATCCAGGCGCTGCGCTATGGCGAGAACCCGCATCAGAATGCGGCGTTCTACAAGACGCCGGGCCAGCGTTTCGGCGTTGCCTCGGCGCGCCAGCTCCAGGGCAAGGAGTTGTCCTACAACAACATCAACGACACCGACGCGGCTTACGAATGCGTCGCCGAGTTCGACCCGCACCGCACGCCGGCCTGCGTCATCGTCAAGCACGCCAATCCGTGCGGGGTCGCAGAAGGCGCGAGTCTGGTGGAAGCTTACCGGCAAGCGCTGGCCTGCGATCCGACTTCGGCTTTCGGCGGCATTGTCGCGCTCAACGGCAAACTCGACGCCGATGCGGCGCGTGCCATCGTCGAGATTTTCACCGAGGTCATCATCGCGCCCGACGCCAGCGACGAGGCGATCGAGATCGTGGCGGCGAAAAAGAATCTGCGCCTGCTGCTGGCCGGCGGCCTACCCGATCCGCGTGCAACCGGCTTGACCGTGAAGTCGGTGGCCGGCGGCCTGCTGGTTCAGTCGCGCGACAACGCCGTCGTAGACGACATGCCGTTTAAGGTCGTCACCAAACGCGCGCCGAGCGAAAAGGAATTGGCCGATCTGCGCTTTGCGTTTCGCGTCGCCAAGCACGTCAAGTCCAACACCATCGTCTATGCCAAGGGCCTCGCCACCGTTGGCATCGGCGCGGGCCAGATGAGCCGGGTCGATTCCGCGCGCATTGCCGCACGCAAGGCTGAAGACGCGGCACGCGAACTGAAACTGCCGGCGCCGCTGACCAAAGGTTCGGTGGTCGCCTCCGACGCGTTCTTTCCGTTTGCCGACGGTCTATTGGTGGCAATCGAGGCCGGCGCCACCGCGGTGATCCAGCCCGGCGGCTCGGTGCGCGACGACGAGGTGATCAAAGCCGCTGACGAGCACAACGTCGCGATGGTGTTCACCGGCGTGCGGCACTTTCGGCATTAATCATTCGCGGGCGAGGTCGCCCAGCAAGCTCGCCGCCACCGACAGCTTCGATAGCGTAAGTCCGGAGCCGGCGATCTCGTGGATCGCGGCGCGGATGCGCTCGACCTCGGCCTGGCGCGGCTTGACCCATTCCTCGACGGCGCCCGCGCCGGCAATCCCATTGCCGACCATCGCCGCGGTGAGCCGGCGTTCGGCATCGCCGATCGAGTCGGTCGCGCGGTCGAGCGCCAGCCGGTCGAAATAATCCGACACCACGATGCCCGGCACCGCCTCGGCGATCTGGTCGAGCTGGAAGAAAGCCTCGGTGGCGAAATAGGTCGCCGTCACCTCGCCGACCGGCTTCTTGGCGCGATCGGCCACCAGCACGATGTCGGTCGCGGCCTTCAGGCAGCCGAGACTGGCGATGCGGCGCGCCAGATCGGCCGGCACGCCGGCCTTGACGAGCTCGGCCTGCCGCGAGTCGCGCGCGGCCAGCGCCGGCTTCGACAGCGCGCCGTCGAGCGCGGCCGCGACCTGCGCGATGCCGTCGCGGTAATGCTTGACGATGGTTTCGAGACCCTGCTTGAGATCGACGTTGCGCAGGAACCAGACCAGCCTGTCGAGCAGCAAATCCTGCACCGCGGCGTAAAGATCGAGCTGGGTCTTGCCCGGCAACTTGTTGTCGAGCGCGTCGATCTCGCTGTTGAGCTCGACCATGTCGTAGCTGTTGCGCACGGCGGCGAAAGCGGCGGCGATCGAGGCAGGCGCCGCGCCGGTTTGGTCGGCGATGCGCACGATCAGCGTGGCGCCGCCGCGGTTGATCATCGAGTTGGTGAGTTGCGTGGCGATGATCTCGCGCCGCAGGCGGTGTGCATGCAGCGCGTCCGGGTAGCGCTCGGACATTTCCTTGGGGAAATAGCGGTTGAGCTCGCGCCCGAGATAAGGGTCGTCCGGCACGGTCGAATCGAGCAGATCGCTGTAGAGCGTGAGCTTGGCATAAGCCAGGAGCACAGAGAGCTCGGGCCGCGTCAGCGCCAGATTGCGCTTGCGCCGGTCCGCGATCGCCAATTCGTCGGGCAGAAATTCCACGGCGCGGTCGAGCTGGCCGTGCATCTCCAGGGTCTGCATCAGCCGCTGCTGGAAGCCGAGGTCTTCCAGGCCGCGCCGCTGCGCCAGCGACAGCGCCAGCGTCTGCTGATAATTATTGCGCAGCACCAGCCGCGCGACTTCCTGCGTCATTTCGGCGAGCAACGCGTTGCGCGCTTCGTAAGTCAGCGCGCCGCTGCGCACCGGCACGCTGAGCGCGATCTTGATGTTGACCTCGACGTCCGAGGTGTTGACGCCGGCGGAATTGTCGATGGCGTCGGTGTTGAGCCTGACGCCGGCGAGCGCCGTCTCGATGCGGCCGCGCTGGGTCATGCCCAAGTTAGCCCCCTCGCCGATCACCTTGGCGCGCACGTCTGAACCGGTGATGCGAATGGCGTCGTTGGCGCGGTCGCCGGCCGCGTCGTCGCTTTCGCTCGACGCGCGAATGTACGTGCCGATACCGCCGAAGAACAACAGATCGACCTTGGCCTTCAGGATGGCCTTCATCAGGTCCTGCGGCGTGACGGCTTCTGCGACCCCGAAAAGCTTCTGGACTTCGGGCGACAGCCTGATTTCCTTGGACGAGCGCGGATAGACGCCGCCGCCTTTCGAGATCAGCGTCTTGTCGTAATCCTGCCAGCTCGAGCGCGGCAGCGCGAACAGCCGCTTGCGTTCGGCGAAGCTCGCTTTCGGATCGGGATCGGGGTCGATGAAGATGTCGCGGTGGTCGAAGGCCGCGACCAGCCGCGTGGTCTCTTCGCGCAACATGCCGTTGCCGAACACGTCGCCCGACATGTCGCCGACGCCGACCGTGCTGAACGGCGTCACGCCGACGTCGATATCCATTTCACGGAAGTGCCGCTTGACGGATTCCCAGGCGCCGCGCGCGGTGATGCCCATGACCTTGTGGTCGTAGCCGGCCGAACCGCCCGACGCGAAGGCATCGCCCAGCCAGTAGTCGTGCTCGATGGCGATGGCATTGGCGATATCCGAGAAGGTCGCGGTGCCCTTGTCGGCGGCGACCACCAGATAAGGATCGTCGCCCTCGTGCCGGATGACGCTGGGCGGCGTGATGATGGTGCCGTCGGGCGCGTAATTGTCGGTGATGTCGAGCAGCGTCGACATGAACAGCTTGTAGGTGGCGATGCCTTCAGCCTGCACCTCCTCGCGGGTCGCGCCTTTCGGCATCAGCTTGGGCACGAAGCCGCCTTTGGCGCCGACCGGCACGATCACTGCGTTCTTGACCTGCTGCGCCTTCACCAGACCCAGGATCTCGGTGCGGAAATCCTGCGGCCGGTCGGACCAGCGGATGCCGCCGCGCGCCACCTTGCCGAAGCGCATATGGACGCCCTCGACGCGCGGCGAATAGACGAAAATCTCATACAAAGGCCGCGGCAGCGGCAAGTCAGTGAGCTTGCCGCTTTCGAACTTGATCGCGATCAGCGCCTTGGTCTGGCCTTGCGCATCGGTCTGATAGAAATTGGTGCGGATCGCCGACTGCACCGCGTTGACGAAGTGGCGCAGGATACGGTCCTCGTCGAGACTCTCGACCTTCTGCAAGGCCTCTTCGATGCGCGCCGCGATCGCGCTCTGCTTGCCGGCGCGGTCTTGCGCCGCGCCCGGGCGCGGATCGAAACGGGCGTGGAACAATTCGACCATGTCGGCGGCGATGCCGGCATGCTTTACCAGCGTCGCCCACATGTAGTCCTGCGAATAGGGCACGCGGATCTGGCGCAGGAAGCGCGACAGCGTGCGGACCAGCGCGACGTCGCGCCAGGCCATGTCACCGGCCAGCGTCAGCGCGTTGTAGCCGTCGTTCTCCGCGGCGCCGCGCATCACCATCAGGAAAGCAGCTTCGAGCCGCGCCTTGCCGGCGTCGAGATCGATCGTGCCGCCATCGCTGCGCGACAGCAGCATGTCGTGGAACCAGGCGCCGGCCGCGCCCTGCGGCTGGATGTGATAAGTGCGCTCGTCGACGACGCGGAAACCCATGTTTTCCAGAACCGGTACGCGTTCCGACAGCGGCAGCGGGCGCGCGTAGCTCCAGATTTTCAGGCCGACCGCACGCTGCTCTTCCTCCAGGCGATGATGGAAGTCCACACCGAGCGGCCGCTGCTCGGTGAGGCCTTCGACAACACGAATGTCGCCGGCCGCGATCGCCGGCGAATAGGAATCCTGGAAGCCTGCCGAAAACGCGTTGCGGTAGCGCGTGACCAGATCGCGCGCCTTTTCCGGCGGATTGACCAGCGCCAGCGTCTGCGCCAGCCCATCGCTCCAGCTGCGCACGATGGCCGAAATGTCCTTCTCGAGCTTGGCGCGCTCCAGTTCGGGCGTGTCGCCGCCGGAACGGCCGATGATAAAATGCACGCGGACCAGCGGGCCTTCCGGGAAGAACGGGTAGAAGGCGGAAACCCGGCCGATGAAGGCGTCGGCGAGATATTCTCCTATCCTGGCCCGGATATCGCTGTCGTAGCGTTCGCGCGGCACGAATACCAGGACCGACACGAAACGGTCGAAACGGTCGTGGCGCGCGAGCACGCGCACGCGCGGCCGCTCGTCGAGTTGCAGAACCGCGAGCGCGAAGCGATAGAGCGTGTCCTCGTCGATCTGGAACAGTTCGTCGCGCGGATAATGCTCCAGCACGCTGGCCAGCGATTTGCCGGAATGGCTGTTGGCGTCAAAGCCGGCGCGCTCTTCGACATTGGCGATCTTGCGGCGCAGATACGGAATACTGTGCGCCGTGCGCGTATAGGCGGTCGAGGTGAACAGCCCGACGATGCGGTGCTCGCCGGTCAGATTGCCGGCCGAATCGAAGCGCTTGACGCCGATGTAGTCGATATAGACGCGGCGGTGCACGCGCGAGTGAATATTGGCCTTGGCGATGATGAGCTGGCGCGGCTCCTTCAGGAACGCCATGATCTCAGGCGTGATTTCCAGATGCACGTCGCCGCGCCGCAGGATGCGCAGGTCGCGCGACCGCATGATGCCGAGCGAACTGTCGAAATCGGCGTCGATGGCGGAGCCGTCGATCTTGTAGTTACGCACGCCGAGGAAGGTGAAATTATCCGCCAGCAGCCATTGCAGGAACTGGATGGCTTCCGCGATCTCGTCCACCGGCAGCGGCGGCGGGTTGGTCTTGAGTTCGGCGACGATGCTGTTGACCCGCTCCAGCATCGGCTTCCAGTCCTGCACCGCCTGCTTCACCTCGCCGAGGTCGACGGCGATGGCCGCGATCAATTCGGCGCGCGTCTCGTCATCCTCGATCGGCTCGAAATGAATGTGGATGAAGCTTTCACGTGCGCTCGTGGCGGCATCGGCCGGGCCGAGCGCGACGAGCTTGCCGCCATCTCGCCGCACGCCGAACACCGGATGCGCCACCAGCCGTACGTCGAGACGGCGCTCGGAAATTTCTCCCATCACCGAATCGACCAGGAACGGCATGTCGTCGTTGACGATCTCGAGCACCGTGACGAACTTGCGCTCCCCGGAGGCGGTGAGCGGCACGTTAGCGCAACGGATTTTCGGCGACCCGGGCGTGCGCTCGGCGACAAAGTCGTAAGCCCGCTCGGCGAAAGCGGCGAGATCGTCGGCGCCGTAGCGCACGACGTCTTCCGGCACGGTGCGGGCATACAGCTGCGCGAGGAAACTTGGCGGGATGTCCTTGCGGCGGGCGGCCAGCGCAACGCCGGCATTGTCGAGGGCCTCGTGAGCGGCCGAATCGTTGTCGCGGACGGTACGCTCGAGCATGAGAACCTCGGGTTTTTACTTTGCTTCCAGCCGCGTCGGAAGCAACACACCAGATGGTGACGGCGACGTGACGAAACCAGGAAAATCGGTTTTGTGATACGGTAACATGTTGATCGGAAAGGCCAAAAGCGAGGCCTGCGGTCGTATCGCCTCCGCTTATAACATTGTAGTCTTGGGCCCAGGGCAAGGACAATCAGGGGCGACGGGAATGGCCAAGGCCAATAAAGCAGTCAAAAGCGCAGGCAAGGCGGCCAGCGCAAAACCCGGCAAGACAAGTCTCAAAGGAAGCACCAAGGGCAAGCCGGTACTGCGCGCGATCAAAGGCGGCAAAAACGGCGGCAAGCCGGCGCCCGCGCAATCGCCGCCCCCTAAATTGGGGACGGCGAAGCCCGCCGTCCCGGCTACGCAATCCAAGACCGCGATGATGAAGGCGCTGTCGCCAAAGCCCGCGCCGGCGGCGGCCGACGACGTGCCGGTGATCGCGCTCAATCTCGCGCCGGTGAAGCTGTCGCCGGCGATGGCCGCCTATTTCAAGAAATGCCAGGACAAGCTCGGCTTCGTGCCGAACGTGTTGCTGGCTTATGCCTTCGATATGACCAAACTGGAGAGCTTCGCCGCGCTCTACAACGATCTGATGCTGGGCGAGAGCGGCTTGAGCAGACTCGAACGCGAAATGATCGCGGTCGCGGTGTCGTCGCAGAACCGCTGCTACTATTGCCTCACCGCCCACGGCGCGGCGATCCGGCAATATTCCGGCAATCCGCTGCTCGGCGAGCAGATCGTGATGAACTACCGCGTGGCGCGGCTTTCCAAGCGCCAGCGCGCCATGCTCGATTTCGCGGTCAAGCTGACGGCTTCGCCGGGCAGCGTGGAAGAAGGGGACCGTGAGCGCCTCCGCCGCGCCGGTTTCACCGACCGCGACATCTGGGACATTTCCGCGGTCGCCGGCTTCTTCAACATGTCGAACCGGGTCGCTTCGGCCACCGACATGCGGCCGAACCAAATTTATCACGGCCAGGCACGGTAAAGCTTTCCAACATCGTCATGGCCGGGCTTGTCCCGGCCATCCACGTCTTTAACCTGCTGTCTCAAAGTAAGCGTGGATGCCCGGCATAAAGCCGGGCATGACGAGTGAATAATGAACCGTTCAGTCCGCATCTTTTCGTTCGCCGCGACTCTTCTTCTCAGCGCCGCCGCGCTCGCCCAGGTCGCGCCCATTGCGCCGTCGCCCGGCTTCGCGCCGGCGACGCCGATCCTCGCCTACCACGGCATGGTGGTGGCGCAGGAAAGCCGTGCCGCGCGCATCGGCGTCGAAATTCTCGATCAGGGCGGCAACGCCGTCGACGCCGCGGTCGCCGTCGGCTTTGCGCTCGCCGTCACCTATCCGCGCGCCGGCAATATCGGCGGCGGCGGCTTCATGGTGATCCATCTCGCCAAAAACCGTGACTTGGAAAACAAAGACATCGCCATCGACTATCGCGAGACCGCGCCGGCGGCTGCGACTCCGACGATGTTTCTCGACGCCAACGGCGAACCCGATCCGGCGAAGTCGCGCGATTCGGCGCTGTCTATAGGCGTGCCCGGTACCGTCGCCGGTCTCGCGCTGGCGCACGAGAAATACGGCTCCGGCAAGATCTCGCTCGCCGACCTGATGCAGCCGGCCATCGATCTCGCGCGCAAAGGTTTTCCGATCGAGGACGATCTCGCGGATTCGCTGCCCCGCGCGCGCGATCGCCTCATGCGGTGGCCGTCGACCTCGGGCATTTTGCTCAAGAACGGCGGCCAGCCGCTGGAGGCCGGCGACCGGCTGATCCAGTTCGATCTCGCCAATACGCTGCAGTCGATCGCGCAGGAGGGTCCGCGCGCGTTTTATCAGGGCCGCACCGCCACGCAGATCGCCAATGCCGTGCAACGCGCCGGCGGCATCATGACCAAGGACGATTTCGCCAATTACCGGGCGATCGAGCGCCCGGTCGTGCGCGGCAGCTATCGCGGCTATGACATCGTCTCCATGCCGCCGCCGTCGTCCGGCGGTGTGCATCTGATCGAGATGCTCAATATTCTGGAAGGCTACGATCTGGCCAAGATGCCGCGCGAGCAGGCGCTGCATGACGAGATCGAGGCGATGAAGCGCGCTTATGCCGACCGCGCCGTGTTCATGGGCGATCCTGACGCGGTGAAAATGCCGATCGCCGGGCTGACGTCAAAAAAATATGCGGCCGCCTTGCGCGCGGCCATCGGCGACAAGGCGACGCCGGCGGCTGAAATCCGGTCCGGCAGGCCGGCGGATTTCGAAGGGCAGAACACCACGCATTTCTCCGTCATCGACCGCGACGGCAACGCGGTGTCGAACACCTACACGCTGAATTTCTCCTACGGGCTCGGCCTGATCGCCGACGGCACCGGCGTGCTGCTCAACAACGAGCTCGACGACTTCACCGCCAAGTCCGGCGCCTCGAACGCCTACGGCCTGGTCGGCTTTGCCGCCAATCTGCCGGGGCCGGGCAAGCGGCCATTGTCGTCAATGACGCCGACCATCGTGCTCAAGGACGGCAAGCCGTTCCTCGTCACCGGCTCGCCCGGCGGCAGCCGCATCATCACCACGGTGCTGCAGGTGATCAGTAATGTGATCGATTTTCACATGGGCGTTGCCGACGCGGTCGGCGCCCCGCGCCTGCATCAGCAATGGCAGCCGGAGGACGTCTATGTGGAGCCGGGCTTCGATCCGGCGGTGCTTGCCGCGCTGGCCACGCGCGGTCACAAGATCACGCCGACGCGGCCGGGCACATCGGCCAATTCGATCCAGGTGGTGCCGAAGACCCAGTTCGCGCCGCTGGGCTACGTCGGCGCCGCCGACCCCCGCACCCGCGGCGCGCTGGCGGCGGGGTATTAAAAGTTCGACTTTTGGATTTTAAATCTCGCCTTCGCCAAGGCTGACAGTCTTGGCGCAAAATTGGCGTGCCAGTCGAAGC
>DASWPX010000041.1:0-9174 GCA_036398395.1 Pseudolabrys sp.
CAAGGCGGCGTGAGCATCGCCGGCGCGGCCAACGGCAGCATCACCAGCGCCGGCGGCGCGCATATCTCGATCGGCGGCGGCGAAGAAGCCGTCACCATTTCCAACCGCACCTCCGCCATGATCGACGTCGCGCAGGTGCAGGGCCAGGTTCACGCCCAATCGGTGCAGAAGGTCGGCGAACTCGCGCAGAAAAACCCGCATGAGGCGGTTTCCATCATTCGCAACTGGCTCCACGAGGACGCGGCCTGATCCATGCCATCCGCCTATAACAAAAAAGAAAAGAGCTCGGCCGCATCCGCCGCGGCGATGCGCGAGGACATCGGCGGGCTGATGGCCGAGCTTGCCAGCCGTCCGCAAGTCAATCCGGGCCGGCGCAAGCTGTCGGGGCCGGAGCGCGCCGCCGTGCTGATGCTGGCCCTGGGCGAGCAATATGGCGGGCCGATCTTCAGCATGCTCGACGACGACGAGCTGCGCGAAATCTCCATCGTGATGTCCTCGCTCGGCTCGGTCGAGGCGCAAGAGGTCGAACAACTGCTGCTGGAATTCGTCTCGCACATGTCGGCATCCGGCGGCCTCTTGGGCAATTACGATTCCGCCGAGCGCCTGCTGCAGCAATATCTGCCGAAGGAACGGGTCGGCGGCATCATGGACGAAATCCGCGGCCCCGCCGGCCGCAACATGTGGGAGAAGCTCGCCAACGTCCAGGAAGAGGTGCTGGCGAATTATCTCAAGAACGAATACCCGCAGACGGTGGCGGTGGTGCTTTCCAAGCTGCGCCCGGAACACGCCGCGCGCGTGCTCTCGATCCTGCCCGAGGATTTCGCGCTCGACGTCGTCAACCGCATGCTCAAGATGGAGTCGGTGCAGAAGGACGTCATCGAGCGCGTCGAACAGACGCTGCGCACCGAATTCATGTCGAACCTGTCGCAAACCCGCCGCCGCGACTTGCACGAAGTAATGGCGGAAATATTCAACAATTTCGATCGTCAGACCGAGACGCGTTTCATCACCGCGCTGGAAGAGGAAAACCGCGAGGCGGCCGAGCGCATCAAGGCGCTGATGTTCACCTTCGACGATCTGGTCAAGCTCGACGCCGCCTCAGCCCAGACGCTGATGCGCAATATCGACAAGGACAAGCTGGCCATCGCGCTCAAGGGCGCCAATGAAACCGTGCGTCAGTTCTTCTTCAACAACATGTCCACGCGCGCCGCCAAGATGCTGGTCGACGACATGCAGGCCATGGGCGCGGTGCGGCTTCGTGACGTCGACGAGGCGCAAAGCCTGCTGGTCAATACCGCAAAAGATTTAGCGGCCAAGGGCGAAATCCTGATCTCCAAGAGCCGCGGCGACGAAGAGTTGATCTACTGATGAAAACATCCGCGAAATACATGTTCGACGAGGACTTCGCCACCGGCACCAAGCCGACGATCAGCGTGATCGAGGCCGATCGCCGGCGCGCGGACGCCGAGGCGATTGCCCATCGCAAGGGCTTTGCCGCGGGTCAGGCACAGGCGCAAGGCGAAGCCGAGCAGCGCATCGCGACCGCGCTCGGGCTGATCGCCGATGGCTTGTCGCGGCTAGACCGCGCGCTCAACGGCATCGAGGCGCGGCTGGAAACCGAGGCGGTGCAGGTCGCCGTGGCGGTCGCCGGCAAGCTCGCCCCCGAATTGATCGCGCGCGAACCCTATGCCGAGATTTCGGCGTTGGCCACCGAGTGCTTCCGCCATCTGGTGACGACGCCGCATGTCGTGGTGCGCGTCGGTGCCGACATTCTCGACATGGCCAAGGAGAAACTCGAGGAAACCGCCCGCGCGCGCGGCTTCGAGGGCCGGCTGGTGGTGACGGCGGACGCCGCGATGGCGCCGGGCGACTGCCGCATCGAATGGGCCGACGGCGGCGTCAGCCGCGACGAGGCTACGACCTTATCCGCGATCAATGACGTGGTCGGCCGCTATGTCGCCGCCCGCGAACCGGCAACGAACTAGAAATTCCGGAGACCGACGCAATGAGTGACGAAGACAGCAAAGTGCCGCTCCCCGATCTCGAGAACAGCGGCGAGATGCAGACGATCGAGGAATCGGCAACGCTGGCGCCGTCGGTCTCGGATTCCATCAACCGCGGCGCCTCCGACCTCGAAGCGCTGTTCGACGTGCCGGTGAAGGTGTCGGCCGTGCTCGGCCGCGCCCGCATGGATGTCGGCGAACTGCTCAGGCTCGGACCCGGCGCCGTGCTCGAACTCGACCGCAAGGTCGGCGAGGCCATCGATATCTACGTCAACGACCGGCTGGTGGCACGCGGCGAAGTCGTGCTGGTTGAAGATAAGCTCGGCGTAACGATGACGGAAATAATCAAGTCCGAGCGGAACTGACTCTACTGAAGGAAACAGATCATGCGCCTTTTAATCATCGGCACGCTGGGCGGACAGCTCACTCTCGCGAGCAAGATCGCGATGGACAAGGGTGCCTCCGTCACCCAAGCCGATAGCAGCGAGCAGGCGCTCACCGTGCTGCGCTCCGGCCGCGGCGCCGACCTGCTGTTCGTCGACGTCAACCTCGACATCCGCGACCTGGTGGAACGGCTCGACGCCGAGCGTATCCATGTGCCGATCGTGGCCTGCGGCGTCACCAATGACGCGCGCGCCGCGGTGCGCGCCATCCATGCCGGCGCCAAGGAATACATCCCACTGCCGCCCGATCCCGAACTGATCGCGGCGGTGCTGGCGGCCGTCACCAACGACAGCCGCGACATGATCTATCGCGACGACGCCATGGCGACGGTGGTCAAGCTCGCCCAGCAGATCGCCGGGTCCGACGCTTCTGTACTGATCACCGGCGAAAGCGGCACCGGCAAGGAAGTGCTCGCGCGCTACCTGCATTCGCGCTCGGCCCGCGCCAAGAAGCCCTTCATCTCGGTCAATTGCGCCGCCATGCCGGAAAACCTGCTGGAATCCGAATTGTTCGGCCACGAGAAAGGCGCCTTCACCGGCGCGCTCGCCCGCCGCATCGGCAAATTCGAAGAAGCCAATGGCGGCACGCTGCTGCTCGACGAAATCACCGAGATGGCGGTGCATCTGCAGGCGAAACTGCTGCGCGCGATCCAGGAGCGCGTCATCGACCGCGTCGGCGGCGGCAAGCCGGTGCCGGTCGACATCCGCATCGTCGCCACCTCGAACCGCAATCTCACGGACGCAGTCCGCGAAGGAAAATTCCGCGAGGATCTGCTGTTCCGCCTCAACGTGGTCAACCTGAAGATCCCGGCCTTGCGCGACCGGCCCGCCGATATCGGCGAACTGGCGCAGTATTTCGTCAAGAAATATTCGGAAGCCAACGGCCTGCCGGTGCGCCCGCTGTCGGCCGAAGCCCGCCGCGCGCTCAACACCAACCGCTGGCCGGGCAACGTGCGCGAATTGGAAAACACGCTGCATCGCGCGGTGCTGCTCTCGACCGGCGTGGAAATCGGCATTGACGGCATCTTGGCGCCCGACGGCGCAAGGCTTGACCAGTCGCGCGCCACCGGCGCGGCGACCCATGCGGCGATGGCCGCCGAGCAGGTCACGCGCAATCTCGTCGGCCGCACCGTGGCCGAGGTCGAGCGCGACCTGATTCTGGAAACGCTCAAGCATTGCCTCGGCAACCGCACGCATGCCGCCAACATCCTCGGCATCTCGATCCGCACCTTGCGCAACAAGCTCAACGAATATGCTGCCGACGGCACGCCGATCCCGCCGGCCGGCGGCGAGGCAATGAGGGGCGCGGCGTAGCACCGGCCGCCATGCCCGCCATCTACAAAATCTGCCCTGCCGCGCTCTGGCGCGCCGCCGAACGCGACGGCGTATTCCGGGGTTCCGAACTCGATTTGCGCGACGGTTTCATCCATTTCTCTACCGCGGCGCAGGCGGTGGACACCGCGGCCAAGCATTTCGCCGGCCAGAGCGACCTGATGCTGCTGCGGGTCGACGCCGGCCAGCTCGGCGACAAGCTGAAATGGGAAGTCTCGCGCGGCGGCGGGCTGTTTCCCCATCTCTATGGCGCCCTCGACGTCGCGGCGGTCATGCGCGCCGATTTGTTGCCGCTAGGCGCCGACGGCGTGCATAAGTTCCCGCCACTTAAGGACTAGGCGCTAGAGACGGAACAAAATGGCGGCGGCGCGCTTATTGTTGCAATGCAACAAAAAGCCACAGCCATGACCGCTTTACCTTGGGCGACGATCCACCCCACGGCCTTTAGCCAGGCAGCCAGTATGGTCAGGTGGACCGTGGCGACGCGGCGGGCGCATGGCGCCCTGCGGTATCAGTGTCCGGTTACCGGCAGTTTCGTGCTGATCACCGATGATGCCGCGCTTTCGGCTCTCGCGCGCCCGCGCGTCCGGTTGCGCTGCGCGGGTTGCGGCGAAATGCATCTGCTGACGCAAAACGGCGCAGCCGCTTAATTGTCGCCGCGCCGGCAAGGCCGTAGTGTCGCCCGCCAGATGGACCTCGACGCCAACCGAAGTCTGATCGTCGCCGCTCTCGCCCGCATTCCGGCCGGCGACCGGCCGGCATTGCAAACCGTCTATCGGCTTACCTCCGCGAAGCTTTTCGGCGTATGCCTGCGTATCTTGGAAGAACGCAGCGAAGCCGAAGACGTTTTGCAGGAGGTTTATGTGACGGTTTGGCGCAAAGCCGCCGCGTTCGACCCCGCGCGCGCCAGCCCCATGACGTGGTTGATCGCGATCGCACGCAACCGCGCCATCGACAGGTTGCGCGCCACCCGCCAGAGCCGCCACATGGAGCCGATCGATACGGCGGCGGAGGTCGCCGATACGGCCCCCGCGGCCGACCGCGCCCTGGAAAGCGCACAATCGAACGCACGGCTTTATGGCTGTCTCGACACCCTCGCCTCGCATGAATGCGCGGCGTTGCGCGGGGCCTATTTCGACGGCAACACCTACGAAGACCTCGCGGCACGCATGAGTGTGCCGCTCGGCACCATGAAAAGCTGGATCCGGCGCGCGATGATCAAACTGAAGAGCTGCCTCGAATCATGAGCGATACAGCCGACCATAACGGCGTGCCCGACGACGATCTGCTTGCCGCGGAATTCGCGCTCGGTGTGCTGGCTGGTGCAGATCGCGTGGCCGCGCAGCAACGGATGGAGCGCGACAGCCGTTTCGCCGCTTTGGTCGCAGCCTGGGAAGAACGCCTGGCGCCCTGGGCCGGCGAAATTACCGAAGCCGCCCCGCCGCCGGAAATCTGGGACCGGATCGCGGCCGCCCTGCCCGCGCAACGAACGGCGAAAATCGGCTGGTGGCAAAGTCTCGTCTTCTGGCGCGGGCTTTCGCTGGCGACCGGGGCACTGGCCGCGGCCAGCATCGGCGCGTTGATCTATCTCGGCAACGCGCCGCAAAGAGCGCCGCTGATGGCCGGCCTCGACGGCGGCGGTCATCACCACTTCGTCGCCACGGTCGATACGACCCATGGCAGCATCGCCGTGGTGCCTGCCGCCTTCAGCCCCGATGCGACGCGGGTGCCGCAGCTTTGGCTGATTCCGGCTGACGGCAAGCCGCGGCCGCTCGGCCTGCTCAGCGCCGACCGCGCTGTCAGCATCCCGATACCGCCCGATTTGATCGCCCAGACCGTCGGCAACGCCGTTTTGGCCGTATCGCTTGAGCCCCCGGGCGGTTCGCCCACCGGATTGCCGACTGGGCCGGTCATCGCCTCCGGGAAGCTTGCCAGTCTTTAGAGTTTGATAAGCATCCGCATAGGTTGCAAATTATTTAGCACTCGCTTGCATCCCGATGCCTCCGGCCTCCGTAACTCTGGGTGTACCCCGAGCGCAGGGACAACATCAGAACCCAGGAGCCAACCATGAAGTCTTTCCACCTTTCGATCGCCGCCGTCGCGGCCTTGCTCGCAGTCGGTGCAATCAACGCTCCGGCTTTCGCCCAGATGAACGAGAAAACCGTCATGGTGGGCGGGGCGGCGATGTATCCGTCCAAGAACATCGTGCAGAACGCCGTCAATTCGAAGGACCACACCACGCTGGTCGCCGCGGTGAAGGCCGCCGGTCTGGTCGACACGCTGTCGGGTCCCGGCCCGTTCACGGTCTTCGCGCCGACCAACGAAGCTTTCGCCAAGCTCCCCGCCGGCACCGTCGACACGCTGCTCAAGCCGGAAAACAAGAAGACCCTCACCAACGTGCTGACCTATCACGTCGTGCCCGGCCGTCTCACCGCCAAGGATCTGATGGAAATGGTCAAAGCCGGCGAAGGCAAGGCGGTCATCAAGACCGTCGAAGGCGCGTCGCTCACCGTCGCGGAAAAGGACGGCAAACTGACGATTACCGACGCCAAGGGCGACGTCGCCCAGGTGACCATCGGTAACGTGATGCAGTCGAACGGCGTCATCCACGTCGTCGACACCGTGCTGCTGCCGGGCTGATCCTCCCCAAAGCACCGGCGCTGCGAAGGTCCTCTCCCTGTCCCCGGGGAGAGGACTTTTTTGCGTTCCGGTTCCGCGTTAACCGGGCGCTAACCATAAACTGGGCAAATATTGCCGGGGTACGGGGCTCAATCGCCTCTATTGCTCACTACGCAGGCGCCGACCACGGCGCCCGCTTCGATGACCTTTGTATTGTGACGCAGGCGTTTTCCTAGAGTCTGAGCCGCCCCGGCGAGGCGGCAATCGGCAGTGAATCTAATTGAAGGCATGAGCGACACCACCGCCGCACCGCCGGCTCGAACGGCCAGCACATTCAAGCTCCCGACGATCGGCGAAATCGGCGCGCTTCTCAAGCGCGGCGATCTGGCGCTGGCCTTCGGCGTGCTCACCATCCTGGTGGTGCTGATCCTGCCGTTGCCGCCGCTGCTGCTCGACCTGGCGCTCGCGGTCTCGATTACGATCTCGATCCTGATCCTGATGACGGCGCTGTTCATTCATACGCCGCTGGAATTCTCCTCGTTCCCCACCGTGCTGCTGATCGCGACCATGCTGCGCCTGGCGCTCAACCTGGCGTCGACGCGCCTGATCCTGTCGAAAGGCCATGAAGGGCCCGACGCCGCCGGCCACGTCATCGAGGCCTTCGGCAATTTCGTCATGAGCGGCAATTTCGTTATCGGCATCATCGTCTTCACCATCCTGGTGATCGTCAACTTCGTCGTCATCACCAAGGGCTCGGGCCGCATCGCCGAGGTCGCCGCGAGATTCCACCTCGACGCCATGCCGGGCAAACAGATGGCGATCGACGCCGACCTGTCCGCCGGCATGATCGACGAAAAGGAAGCCCGTCGCCGCCGCCAGAACCTGGAAGACGAAGGCGGCTTCTTCGGCGCCATGGACGGTGCCTCGAAATTCGTGCGCGGTGACGCCATTGCCGGCCTGCTGGTCGTGTTCATCAACGTCATCGGCGGCATGATCATCGGCATCGCACAACAAGGCTTGAGCTTTGCCGAGGCGGCGCACTCTTACACGCTGCTGACTGTCGGCGATGGCCTAGTGACCCAGGTGCCGGCGCTCATCGTGTCAACTGCGGCCGGTTTGCTGGTCGCCAAAGCTGGCATCTCCGGCGCCGCCGACAAGGCGCTACTTAAGCAGCTGTCCGGCTATCCCAAGGCCCTCGGCATGTCCGGCGGCGTCATGATGGTGATGTCGCTGCTGCCGGGCATTCCGATGATTCCGTTCCTGGCGCTCGGCGGTGGCGCCGCGGCGCTGGCTTACATTTTCGACAAGCGTATCAGGCTCACCGATGCCGCCGAAGCCAAGAAGACCGCGGCCGACGCCAAGACCGAAGCCAGCGCCGATGAGCCGATTTCGACCGCGCTGCGCATCGACGATCTCAAGGTCGAACTCGGCTATGCACTGCTTCCGCTGGTCAATTCGCCCGACGGTACCGACCGCCTCACCGAGCAGATCAAGGCGCTGCGCCGGTCACTGGCGATCGAGATGGGCTTCGTGATGCCGGCGGTGCGGATCCTCGACAACGTGCAGATCGACGCCAACGCCTACGTCATCAAGATCAAGGAAGTTGAAGCCGGCAGCGGCAAGGTCTGGACCGGCCAGTTCATGGTCATGGATCCGGCGGGCGGCCAGGTGAACCTGCCCGGCACACATACCACGGAGCCTACCTTCGGCCTGCCCGCCACTTGGGTGGATGCCGCGATGAAGGAAGAGGCGGCGATGAAGGGCTACACGGTGGTGGACGCCGCCACAGTGATGTCCACGCATTTGACCGAGCTGCTCAAGAACAACATGGCGGAGCTGCTGTCCTACGGTGAGGTGCAGAAACTTCTCAAGGAACTGCCGAAGGAGCAAGCCGAACTGCTCAAGGACCTGGTGCCGTCTTCGATCAATGTTTCCGGCATCCAGCGCGTCTTGCAGCTGCTATTGGCAGAACGCGTCTCGATCCGTGATCTCTCGACCATCCTGGAGGGCATCGCCGACGGGATTTCGGGCTCTCGCAATCCGGTAACACTGGCCGAGCACGTGCGCGCCCGCATCCAGCGCCAAATCTGCGCGCAATATGTCGGCCAGAACGGCTATCTGCCGCTGATCGCACTGTCGGCGAAATGGGAACAGGCTTTCGCCGAATCGATGGTCGGAACCGGCGAGGAACGTCAACTGGCAATGCAGCCGTCCAAATTGTCTGAATTCATCGCCTTGGTGCGCGAGCGCTTCGAGACCGCGGCGCGCGAAGGCGAGGCGCCGGTGCTGGTGACTTCGGCCGGGATAAGGCCTTACGTGCGCGGCATCGTCGAGCGTTTCCGGGCACAAACACCCGTGATCTCGCAGTCGGAAATCCATCCTAGGGCCAGGCTCAAGACCGTGGGCAGCATCTAAGACGCGGGCGGGAAAGCAGTTGCAACGGTGTAGATTTTCCGCTGTGTCAATGACTGCCAGCCGACATTCCCCGCTTCATGGTAGCCCTGCACCAAGACCGATGACAACGGCAGACCGTCAATGCTAGGTTTCGTAGCCGGGCATTGTCGATCAATGGGTGGGGGTCGTGCGCTTTAGTACCAATTTGGCTGCCGTCGGTGTGCCGGCGTTTCCGGCTGCGCCAATGACGGCGTTTAGCCGGACTGCCGGGCGGGTTTGCGGGATCTATTGAAGAACCCCCGCATGCACGGCACTCACACATCAGATCGACGAGACATCCGCGTCCCGACCGACCGCGAACCGGTGGTGTGGTTCGAGGTCGA
>DASWPX010000042.1:0-6151 GCA_036398395.1 Pseudolabrys sp.
CCGACCTCGAAATTCAGGTCGTAGAGAATGCGCGCCGCGCCGTACCAGGCGCTGAGATTTTCCACTGCAAGCATGGCGTCGCTCATGACGCGGCTCCGGCGAAAGTCTTTCCCGTGCCGAAATAGACCTCGCGCACCTGGGCGTTGTCGCGAATGGCATCGGCATTGCCGTCGGCGATGACGCGTCCCCGCGCCAGGACGATGATGCGGTCGGCGAAAGCGAAAACCACGTCCATCGAATGTTCGGTGAACAGCACCGAGATGCCGCGTTCGACCACCAGGCGCTTGACCAGTTCGATAAGACCGTGCCGTTCGCTCGCGCCCATGCCGGCGGTCGGTTCGTCCATCAGCAGCAAGCGTGGCTCGTTGGCAAGCGCGATGGCGAGTTCGATGCGCTTGACGTCGCCGTAGGCGAGTTCGCGGCTGGGCCGGTCGGCGGCATCGCGCATGCCGACCTGCGCGAGCAGGTCCAATGCGCGGTCGCGGTGCATCGACGCGGCCGGGCGCCACAGCCGGTAGATGTCGCGACCGTGGGACAGCAACGCCATCTGCACATTCTCGACGACGGTCATCGAGGTGAACGTAGCGGCGACCTGGAACGTGCGTCCGACGCCGAGCCGCCATATCGCGCGCGGCTCAAGCCCGGCGATATTCCGGCCTTCGAACAGAAGCTCGCCGGAATCGGGCGCGAGCTGACCGTTGATCATGTTGAAGCAGGTCGATTTGCCGGCGCCGTTCGGACCGATCATGGCGAGGAATTCGCCACGCGCCACCGAAAAGCTCACGTCGTGAACCGCGCGCACGCCGCCGAAGGATTTGCTGAGCGCATTGACGGTGAGCACGCTCATGGACGCTCGCCTTTGCGCCAAAGCGAAGCGAACGCGCCGGCAATGCCCTGCGGGAAGGCCAGCACCAGCAGCAGAATGATGCCACCCAGCAGCGCACGCCAATATTCGGTCTGCCGCATCACGGTGTCCTGCAACGTCGCGAATACCGAGGCGCCGACGATCGGGCCGGTGAGCGTCTGGATGCCGCCGAGCAGCACCATCACCAGGCCGTCGATGGACCGGGTGACGCCGATGGTTTCCGGCGAGATCGAACCCTTGGCGAAGGCAAACAGGCCGCCGGCTATGCCGCAAACGCCGCCGGCAATGGCGAAGCCGAGCCAATGTATGCGCTTGACGTCGATGCCGACGGCTTCCGCGCGCAACGGAGAATCGCGGCCGGCGCGCATGGCGTAGCCGAAGGGCGCGAACAGAAACCGCCGCAGCAGCAGCACAGAAGCGGCGGCCAGCAGTAGCGTCAGCAGGAAATAGGCCCACGTCTTGTCGAACGGCGGCGGCGGCCAGACGCCGATCACGCCGTTGGAGCCGCCGGTGAGGCCTTCCCACTGGAACACCGCCGCCCAGACGATCTGCGCAAAAGCCAAGGTCAGCATGGCGAGATAGACGCCGGACAGCCGCACCGCGAACCAGCCGAACAGCAGCGCCCCGGCGAGCGCGGTGAGGGGCGCCGCGACGAGCCCCAACGCCATCGGCGCCAAGAGCCACTTCACCAGCAGCGCCGCGCCATAGGCGCCGAGGCCGAAATAAGCCGCATGGCCGAAGGAATGCATGCCGCCGGGGCCCATGATGAAGTGCAACGACGTGGCGAAGATCACCGCGATCAGCACGTCGACGCCGAGGATGAGCAAATAAGGCGAGCCTTGCGCCAGGAACGGCAGGCAGACCAGCAGCGCCAGCACGGTGACGCCGAGCCCCCGCAGCAGCGGCGTCGCCGGCCGCATCGGCTCTTCCGGATCGGCGACGGCACGCACTTGCGCTTGCGGGCGGCCAAGCAGGCCATGCGGACGCGCGATCAGCACCGCCGCCATCACCAAAAATTCGGCAACCAGCGTCAGCTTTGAAAAATTCACGCTGACGAAGCCGAAATCGACGATGCCGACGCCGATGCAGAGCGCCTTGACCTCGGCGATGATCACAGCTGCCAAATAGGCACCGCTGATCGAGCCCATACCGCCGACCACCACCACGACGAAGGCGTCGCCGATGGCGACAAGGTCGGTGGCAAGGTTGGCCGGCTCGCGCGCCACCTGAAGCGCGCCGCCGAGGCCGGCGAGCGCGGCGCCGAGCGCAAACACCGCCGTGAACAGAATCGCCTGATTCACGCCGAGCGCGCCGACCATTTCGCGGTCCTGCGTCGCCGCGCGGATGAGGCGGCCGAAGCGCGTGCCGGCAATCGCGAAATGCAGCGCCGCCAGCACCAACGGTCCGACGAAAACCAGAAACAAATCGTAGCTCGGCAACTGGCGGCCGAGAACTTCGATAGCGCCGCGCAGGCCGGGCGCGCGGGGTCCGAGCAGATCCTCCGGTCCCCAAATCCAGAGCGCGGCGTCGTTGAACACCAGCACCAGCGCGAAGGTGGCGAGCAGCTGGAACAGTTCGGGCGCGCGATAGATGCGCCGCAGCAGCACAATTTCGATCGCGGCGCCGAGGCAGCCGACAATCAGCGCCGTGGCGAGGATGCCGCCCCAGAAACCGAAGGCGCCGCTGAAATGCGTGGCGAAGGAATAAGCGATATAGGTCCCCAGCATATAGAGGGACCCGTGCGCGATGTTGATGATGCGGGTGACGCCGAAAATCAGCGACAGGCCGACGGCAAGAACGAACAGGCTGGACGCGGTCGAGAGCCCGTCGAGCGCCTGAAAGAGTAAGCCGCTGAGAGTCACTTTACCCCTACCCGCTACTCGCCACCGTCATTCCGGCTGCGCTACGCGGGCCGAAATCCATAACCACCGCACTGGAATATGGATTCCGGGCTCGCAGGCTTTCGCCCGCGCCCCGGAATGACATTGGCAAGTTTCGCCGTGCGTTCGGTTAATTCGCGTCCGCCGGCCGCAGCTTTTTTACGTCCGCGTCGCTCGGCAGCACCGAAGCGCCATCGACATATTTGAAGTCGACCATGGTGCCCTTGCCGCCTTCAAGCGCGAGCTTGCCGACATAGGCGCCCATCGTGGCCTGATGGTCGCTCGCCCGGTAGTGGAACGGTCCGAACGGCCCATCGACCTTCAGGTCGGCGAAGGCCGCCACCAGCTTCTCGGTATCGGTCGACTTGGCCTTGGCGATACCGGCCGCCGCCGACTTGATGGTGGTGTAGCCGACGATCGAACCCAGCCGCGGATAGTCGTTGTATTTCTTCTGATAGGCGTCGAGGAAGGCCTTGTGGGCCGGCGTCTTGATCTTGTCCCAGGGATAGCCGGTGACGGTCCAGCCGATCGGCGTCTCGTCCTTGAGCGGATCGAGATATTCCGGCTCGCCCGACAAAAGGCTGACCACCGGCCGATCCATGAACACGCCGCGGGTATTGCCCTCGCGCACGAATTTGGTGAGATCGCCGCCGAACAGCACGTTGAAGATCGCGTCCGGCTTGGCGTCGTCGATGGCCTGCGCCACCGCGCCGGCGTCGATCTTGCCTAACGGCGCCGCCTGCTCGGTGACGAATTCGACGTCGGGCTGCGCCTTTTTCAACAGCGTCTTGAAGCTTTCCGCCGCCGACTGGCCGTATTCGTAGTTCGGATAAACCAGCGCCCATTTCTTCTTCTTGGCGGCGATCGCCGCCGGCATCAGCATCGCGACCTGCATGTAGGTCGTGGCGCGCAGGCGGTAGGTGTATTTATTGCCGTTGGCCCAGGTGATCTTGTCGCTGAGCGGCTCGGCGGCGAGGAAGAATACCTTCTTCTGGCCGGCGAAATTGGCGACCGCGAGCCCGACATTCGACAGGAAGGTGCCGGAAATCATGACGACGTTTTCGCGGGTGACGAGTTCTTCCGCGACGCGCACCGCCTCGCCCGGATTGGCGCCGTCGTCGCGCGAGACCAGCTCCAGCTTCTTGCCGAGCACGCCGCCTTTGGCGTTGATCTCCTCAAGCGCCAGATCCATGCCCTTCTTGTAGGGCTCGAGGAAGGCAGGCACCGCCTTGTAGCTGTTGAGTTCGCCGATCTTGATGGTGTCCTGCGCGAAGGCCGGTGTGGCGAGAACGGCGGCGGCGAGCGCAAGGGTAAACACGTGACGCTTAGACATGACGCGTGGCTCCGTGTGAAAAGTCGTTATCGGAAAGTGTCGGGCGGACGAGCCGGGGTGTCAAGCAAACCAAAGGCATGGCGCCGCCTTAGCCTTTCGGCCGGTCGCGGAAGCGGTCCATCAGCGGCTTGTCCTGGCCGCCGTCGATTTCGATCATGGTGCCGTTGACCATTTCCATCAGCGGCGAGGCCAGCATGACCACCAGGGAGGCGACCTCCTCGACCTCGGCGATGCGGCCCATGGGAATCGAAGCCGGCGCCAGCTTGTCGGCCTGTTCGCGTGGGATTTTCATGTCGCGCGCCATGGCGTCGACCAGTCCGGCCCACCGTTCGGTGCGCACCGGGCCCGGATTGACCGCGACGAAGGAGATATTGTCGCGTCCGTATTGGCCGGCGAGCGACATCGTGAGATTCTGACCCGCCGCGTTGGCGGCGCCCGGGCAGATTTCCCAGTATGACGGCTTGACGCCGTCATTGCCGATCAGATTGACGACGCGGCCGCCGCCCTGCTTGACCATCAGCGGCAGCACGTAACGCAGACAGCGTACGTATCCCATGAATTTGAGCTGAAGCCCCTTTTCCCAGTCGTCCTCGGTCAGATGCTCGATGACTCCGCCGGCGGCCGAGCCCGCGTTGTTGACCATGATGTCGACACGGCCAAGCGCCTTGTGGGCCTGCTCGATGAAGCTCTTGGCGTCGGCGTCCTTGCGCAGATCGGCCGGGATGGCGACGATCTTGCGCCCCGTCTCCTTGGCGATTTCTTTCGCCGTGGCCTCGAGCGGTTCCTTGCGGCGCGCGCAGATCGCGACATCGACGCCTTCCTTGGCCAGCAGCAAGGCGATGCCCTTGCCGATGCCTTCACTGCCGCCGGTGACCAGCGCCGTCTTGCCTTTGAGCTTGAGGTCCATTTCGATTCTCCTTTAAGACTTTTTATGCGCGAGCCAGCGCCCGGCTTCGGACGCGGCGATGAATTCGGCCAGCGCGGCGTTGAACTTGGCCGGCTCCTCGCTGGTGATGGTGTGGCCCGAGCGCGGGATCACCAATAGGCCCGCCGTCGGCACGATGCGCTTGAGAAAAACGCTGGCGTCAAGGCACCAGTCGTCTTCGTCGCCGACGATGATCAGCAAGGGCGGCGAGAATTTCCGCAAGTCGGCTTCCATGTCCCACAGCGTCGGGCGCTTGGCTTGAAGATTGAGCATGGTCATCGCGTGGCCGTGCGCGGAATGCTCGGTCAGCATCTTGACGAATTCGGCATAGCCGCGCGGGTCTTTGTTCTTCTGCGCCTGGCGCGTCGCGCCGTCGGCGTAGCGCACGCCCGCAACCTCCATGCTTTCGGCGGCAAACATCTTGGCGGTTTCGCGCGAGGCCGCGCGCGATTCCTCGACCACTTTCGGATCGGGGCTCGAGCCATAGCCGCAACCCGCCGCGGTCACGGAGAGACAGCGCTTGGCGTAATGAATACCGACATGCAGCGCTGTGGCCGCGCCCATCGAGTGGCCGACGACATGCGCCTTGTCGATCTTCAAGCCGTCCATCACGGCGATGACGTCGTCGCGGGCGATGTCCTGGCCGTATTTCGCGCCATCCTCCGGCACGTCGGACGGCGGATAGCCGCGCTGGCTATAGGTGATGCAGCGGTGGGAGCGCGAGAAATGCCGCATTTGCGGCTCCCAGGTGCGGTAGTCGCCGGCATATTCATGCACGAAGATCACGGGCGTGCCGCTGCCCGCTTCCTCGTAATACAGCTTGGTGCCGTCAAGCGCAGGCGTATGCGGCATCTGGTGCTCCCCCTGGAACTATTTATTCGCATGCAAATGGAACCGGAGTAAAGCCGCCCGTATGCCGCCGGTCCGCGCTGCACGAAAAGCCGCGCCGGGAGGCCAGTCGCATGGCGAACTCGTATCGAAAGCATCGCGCCCGCGGTTCCCGCGCGATTCAAAATCGCGATGGCTAATCGTCTCAAGCGGCGGCGTCCGTTTAACGTCAATCCACACAGCGCGTGTCGTTAAATGTGTCGGGGCCCTGTCAATATCTTTCACAACTAAGTGAAGCCATGCGGCTTGGGCATCTCAGA
>DASWPX010000043.1:0-11629 GCA_036398395.1 Pseudolabrys sp.
AAATAGCCGTGTTGAAAAAGGCGCTGGTCGACCGGCAGCTTTGATAGCCACGCCGCCTACAACTTATGCTTGATTAGGTTGTATCGCTAACGCATCCTCAAGGCCCGGTTGAAGGGCCTTTGGGGGGTCCGTTGCGTTGGCGTTTGTGGCTTATTCTGCTTGTCGGGTTGTGCGCGGGTTGCGGGCCGAGCGCCGTCGTTCCCTCCATGACGCTCGACGAGATCGCGACCGAACGGCGGCGCCAGGAAATCGCGCAACTACGGGATTATTACGCGCAACTGCACCGGCTCGACACGGTCGCCTACCGCATTCGCACCGCCAATCGCGATTTCTGCAAGAAATGGCTGATCCCGCACATCGGCCTGTTCGCGGCGACGCCGGAAAGCCTGCCCTACAAATACAGAAAGTTCTCCGCCGAGGCCTTGGGCCTGCGCTGGGTCAGGCCGACGGTGATCTCGCTGGTCGACGAGGGACCGGCGGCGGCCGCGGGCGTTCAGGACAAAGACGAGCTCGTCTCGTTCAACGGCGAGCCCGTTCCCGCCACAGCGACGGTGCGCTGGATCAATGCGTTCCTCGAACAAAATGGCGAATGGCCGATCGCGGTCGTTTTGCGGCGCGGCGAGGAGGACAGGACGGTGACGATCAAACCGGTGGTCGGCTGCGCGATTCCGGTCAATCTGGATATCAATCCGGACCCGAACGCTTTCACCGACTTCAAGCAGATCGTTATTCAATCCGGCATTCTGCGCTCCCTCCCCACCGAAGCCGCTCTCGCCACGATCGTCGGCCATGAACTCGCACACGTCACCATGGGCCACTACGAGAAGAAAACCATCAATGCTTTTATCGGACAGGCCAGCGGCCTCGTGGTCGATGGCGGCTTCCTGATGGGCGGCATCTGGACCGGCGGCGCGTTCTCGAATTATCTGCATCAGACCGGAATGATGGCGTTCAGCGTCGCTTTCGAAATGGAGGCCGACTATGTCGGCGCTTATTACGCGGCGCGGGCGGGCTATGACATCACGGGCACCGAAGAAGTCTGGCGGACGATGTCGCTGGAATTGCCATCGGCGATCCGCTTCGCGACGACCCACCCGACGACGCCGGTGCGTTATATCCAAATGCAGAAGACCATCGCCGAAATCGCCGACAAGCAGCGCCGCGGCGTGGCGCTGCTGCCGGAGCTGAAGGTCAACCAGGCCAAGACCGAACCCGTGCCGGTCCCGGCGCGCGAGGTCAATAATTAGCGCCGGCCGTCACTCGCATTTCTTGGCGAGGCAGAGCTTTTCCAGCTCCGGAAACGGCCGATAGGCGGCCTTGGCGCATTGGTCGTTCGTGGGCTCGATCAATTGGTTTAGATGCCCGCCGTAAAAAATGCCAATGCGGTCGGTGCTGCCGGCATATTGCCGGGCCTCGTTGCGGGCGTTGTAGCGAACGCAAACCGTGTAGCGGGGCTCCCTGCTGACCGTCGCCATGACAGGATCGCTGATAAAGGCATCGTGCACATTGGTGGGATCGATCAGCGTGCTGGACAAAGTATCGAGAACTTCCTGCCGGTAACCGGTAGGGAGAATGTTCGGGTCCATATTCTGTTGATAGTTCGACGTGCAAGCCGCAAGCATCAGGCCGAAGGCCGCAAGAAGCGTCGATCTCATCGCCGTACCGTCCATCGGAGGCCTCCGCACTTTGGCGCGTCCGGTCAGTCGGGCTTGAGCTTCTTGCGCCGCTGTCCGAGCGTGCGCAAGCGAAGCGCGTTGAGCTTGATGAAGCCCTCGGCGTCCTTCTGGTCGTAGGCACCCTTGTCGTCCTCGAACGTCACCAGGGTCGACGAATAGAGCGAGGCCGGGCTCTCGCGCCCTGTGACGATGACATTGCCCTTATAGAGCTTGAGCCGCACTTCGCCCTCGACCGCGCCTTGCGACCTGTCGATCAAGGCTTGCAGCATCTCGCGCTCGGGCGAAAACCAGAAGCCGTTGTAGATCAGTTCGGCGTAGCGCGGCATCAGTTCGTCCTTGAGATGGGCGGCGCCGCGGTCGAGCGTGATCGACTCGATGGCGCGATGCGCCGCGAGCAGGATCGTTCCGCCCGGCGTCTCGTAGACGCCGCGCGACTTCATGCCGACGAACCGGTTCTCCACCAGATCGAGCCGGCCGATGCCGTTGTCGTGTCCGAGTTTGTTCAGTTTGGCGAGCAGCGTCGCCGCCGTGAGCTTCTCGCCGTCGATGCTGACGGCGTCGCCTTTGGCAAAGCCGATGCGGATTTCGGTCGGCTTGTCGGGCGCATCCATTGGCGAGATGGTGCGCTGGTAGACGATGGCCGGCGCTTCCTTGGCCGGATCCTCCAGCACTTTGCCCTCCGACGAGGAGTGCAGCAGATTGGCGTCGACCGAGAACGGCGCTTCGCCTTCCTTGTCCTTGGCAATCGTGATCTGGTGCGCGCGCGCGAACTCCAGCAGTTCCTCGCGGCCCTTGAACTCCCACTCGCGCCACGGCGCGATGATCTTGATGCCCGGCTCAAGCGCATAATAGCCGAGCTCGAATCGGACCTGATCGTTGCCCTTGCCGGTGGCGCCGTGACAGACCGCGTCGGCGCCCACCTTGCGCGCGATTTCGATCTGGCGCTTGGCGATCAGGGGGCGCGCGATCGAGGTGCCGAGCAGATATTGCCCTTCATAGACGGTATTCGCCCGGAACATCGGGAACACGAAGTCGCGCACGAATTCCTCGCGCAGGTCCTCGATGAAAATGTTTTCCGGCTTGATGCCGGCGCGCAACGCCTTGTCGCGCGCGGGCCCCAACTCCTCGCCCTGCCCGAGATCGGCGGTGAAGGTCACGACCTCGCAGCCATAGGTGGTTTGCAGCCACTTCAGAATGATCGAGGTATCGAGCCCGCCGGAATAGGCGAGCACGACCTTTTTGACGTTTTTCGTTGCCGCGGCAGCCATTTGAACGACCATGAAGAATTGCAAAATCGCGCGGACTATAGGGCCAAAGATAAACGGCGCAAAGTATGCCGCCGGTGCATTAAGCTTACCTTCGGATCGCGCTAGCGCGCATCGGCGGTTGCGATAATTCTGACCCCAAACTGTATCGTCACCTTTGGGGCCAATCGATGTCAAAAGTTAACGCCGCTTTCGCCGCAGCGCTCACCGGCGCTTTGATCGTTTCCGCTGCGCCGGCTTTCGCCGCGCAGTGCAATCACAAAGGCGGGTTCAAGAGCTTCATTGCCGACTTCAAGAAGGAAGCGGCAAACAAGGGCATTTCGAACAAGGGCTTGGCCGCGCTCGAAGGTTTGAACCTCGACGACAAGGTGCTCGCCGCCGATCGCAACCAGAAAGTTTTCAAGCAGAGCTTCGAGGAATTCTCCGGCCGCATGATCTCGAAGGACCGGCTGATCAAGGGCGCCAAGCTGATGCAGCAGCACGGCGACGCGATCAAGCGTATCGAAAAGCAATATGGCGTGCCGGGCGCGGTGATCGTCGCGATCTGGGGATTGGAAACAGACTACGGCGTGAACGTCGGCAAGATGTCGGTGGTGCGCTCGGTGGCGACGCTCGCCTATGACTGCCGCCGCACCGACAAATTCCAGGCAGAGCTCGCCGATGCGCTGCGTATCATCGACCGCGGCGACATGGCTTCGGACGAGTTGAGGGGCGACTGGGCCGGCGAAATCGGCCAGACGCAGTTCCTGCCGTCGTCTTACGTGAAATATGCCGTCACGATCGACGGCCGCGGCCGCGCCGATCTGGTGCGCGATCCCACCGCCGTGCTCGCCTCAACCGCAAATTATCTCAAGAGCAAGGGCTGGCAGCGCGGGCAAGGCTGGGGTCCGGGTCAGCCGAATTTCGCGGTGATCCAGGAATGGAACAAGGCGGAAGTCTACGCCAAGACCATCGCGCTGTTCGCCGACAAGCTCGACGCCGGACGCAGCAACAACAAGCGCGCTGAGCGCTAGGACTTTCTGCGAAATAGCCCGACGAGGAAATCATAGCCCGGCGTGGCGACGCGCTCGATCGCGTCCTCGACGCCGGCATCGGTGAACCGCGTGCGCGGCCAGCGGTAGATCAAGCCGTGCACGACCCAGATGATCAGGAAAGTGAAAACGCCGGCGAATATCACGTCGCTTGCAAAGTGCGCGCCGGCCATCACGCGCACCGCGGCCATACCGATGCCGAGCGCAAGCGCCGCGCCATAGGCAAGCGCGCGCCATTGCGGTGGCGTTAAAGCCGCCGGCGCAATCGTCCAGAAGGCGCCTGCGACATCACCCGACACGAAGGCGCAATTGTTCGGACAGGCGCCGCGCGGATCCCACCACGGAACGAATGTGTCCGTTCCGCCGAACTGCGTCACGTCGATCGGCCGCGGCCGGCCCCAGTGGTCCTTCAGCAGGACATTGGCCATGAGGCCCGGCGCCAGCGCCATGGTCGCGATCAGAAAGACGATGGCGCGTCCTGGAATCAATAATTTACGGCGGGGCAGGATCAGCTTGATGATGAGCGACGCCACAACCGAAGCAACCAGCAAAGTCCCGACCCAAAGTCCGGCGTCGCGCGCCAGCATCAGCGGCGGATAGATGCGCAGGCCGAAATTGTTGCCGCCACTGGTCACGGCGTTAAACGGCGCGGAAATCATCAGATCAAGCTGCGGATAGAACCCGAACGCCAGTCCCGTGACGGCAGCGATGGTGAGCGCGATGATCAGGCCCGTGCGATTCATGCTTTTTCCTATGCGCGCTTCGTCTAGCCGAGGACTGTAAAAATAGGAAGGCGGCGGCGCCATCGCCCCGCTATATTGCGGCGATGCCGGCAAAGCCCACGCTCGATTTCTGGTTTGAATTCGCCTCGACTTATTCCTATCCCGCGGCCATGCGGATCGGAGACCTCGCCGCGACAAGCGGCGTCGCCGTGCGCTGGCGGCCGTTTCTGCTCGGCCCGATTTTCAAGGAGCTGGGCTGGACGAGTTCGCCGTTCAACGTCTATCCGGCCAAAGGCCGCTATATGTGGCGCGACCTTGAACGCATTTGCGGCGCACTTGGATTGCCCTTCGTCAGGCCCGAACCGTTTCCACAAAATACCTTGCTGGCCGCGCGCGTGGCGTTGATCGGGCTGGCACAAAATTGGGGCGAGGATTTCTGCCGCGCGGTCTATCGCGCCGCATTCGCCGAAGGCGTCGATATCGGCGAACCGGCCACGATTGCGGGCATTCTCAAGAATCTCGGTCAGGACGCTGACGCGGTCATTGGGCAATCGCAATCCGGCGACATCAAATCCAAGCTGCGCGCGCAAACCGAAGAGGCCGGCAAGCTCGGCATTTTTGGCGCGCCGGATTTTGTTACGCCGGATGGCGAGTTGTTCTGGGGTAATGACCGGCTCGAAGCCGCATTAGCCTGGGTCACACGCTAGATGCCGGGCCGCGCCAGACGCCCGCCCTGCGTCCCGCGACCAGCCAATAGACGAGGCCGCCAATGATCCCCGCCGCCGCCGCGAGCTGCAAGGCGTGGCCGACCGGCGTGACGTCGGTGGTGTTATCCAGCCGTCCGGAAACATCGGAGCCGAAATAGGCGGCCAATCCGACCACCGCACCGGCGACGCCGTAATAGAGAATGCTGCGCATGCGCGCGGCCTCCGCGTAGACGATCAGCACCAAGGCCGGCAGCGTTGCCGCGGCACCGACGAAGCTGGTGGCGAAAAACGCAAAGACGAAGAAACTCACGCGCTCGAACGGGTCGGAATCGGCGCCGGTCCAGTCCGGCGAAATGATGCCGATCGCAAGCGCGATGCCTGCCGCCATGCTGGCGAGGATGAGGGCAAAGAAGATAACAACGATACGCCAGACAAGAGACATGCGTCACTCCACCATCGCCATCGCGCGCAACGCCATGCGCTCGCGCGCCGACAGTTTCTCGGTCGCGCTCTTGAGCTGGCCGCACGCCGCCAGAATATCGCGGCCGCGCGGCGTGCGCACCGGCGAGGCGTAACCGGCGTCGAATACCACGGCCGAGAACTTCTCGATCTGTTCCCAATCCGAGCACTCGTATTTGCTGCCGGGCCAGGGATTGAACGGTATCAGGTTGATCTTGGCCGGGATGCCCTTGAGCAGACGCACCAGCGCCTTGGCCTCCTCGATGGAATCGTTGACGCCTTTGAGCATGACGTATTCGAATGTGATGCGCCGCGCGTTGGAGACGCCCGGATAGTTGCGGCAGGCTTCCAGCAATTCGGCGATCGGATATTTCCGGTTAAGCGGCACCAGTTCGTCGCGCAGATCGTCGCGCGTGGCGTGCAGCGATATCGCCAGCATGCAGCCGATTTCGCGGCCTGCGCGCTCGATGTTCGGCACAACGCCGGACGTCGACAATGTGATGCGGCGCTTGGAAATGCTCAGGCCTTCGCCGTCGGCGACGATCAGCAGCGCGTCGCGTACCGCGTCGAGATTGTAGAGCGGCTCGCCCATGCCCATCATCACGATGTTGGTGACGCAACGCTCGCCGCTCGGCACCACGCCCTCGGTCGGTCTGGTGCCGCCCGGCCAATCGCCCATGCGGTCGCGCGCCACCATCACCTGGCCGACGATCTCGCCGGCGGTGAGATTGCGCACCAGCCGCTGCGTGCCGGTGTGGCAGAAGGTGCAGGTGAGTGTGCAGCCGACCTGACTCGAGACACACAGCGTGCCGCGTTCGGTATCGGGGATGTAGACGGTCTCGACCTCGTGCGGCGCTTCACCCTGCGTCTCGCCCGGCAGGCGCAGAAGCCATTTGCGTGTGCCGTCGACCGAGACCTGCTCGGCCACCACTTCGGGCCGCGCCAGGGTGAAACGCTCGGCCAGGGCGGCGCGCAATTCCTTGGACACGCTGGTCATGGCGTCGAATTCGGTGAAGCCGCGAAAATAGATCCAGTGCCAAAGCTGCTGCACGCGCATCTTGCGTTGCGTTTCCGGCACGCCGACTTCGCCCAGCGCATCGGCGAGTTGAGCGCGCGACAAGCCGATCAGCGACGGTTTCTTGGGCGCGACGTAGCGCTCAAGCGGCGTCTTCTCGACGAAAAGCGCCGCCGAGGCCGATGCGATGTCCAGGGCTGTTGCCATGAGGTCTATATAGAACGCGAGCGCCTTATTTGCACTCGGGATCGGAACCGATCTTTTCCAGCGCCTGGGCCATGCCCCTGAGCGAATAAGTATCGGTGGTCTTGGTGCCGCGGCCGGATTCGCTCTTCACCACGAGATCGGTGCCCTTGCGCATGGCGTCTACCATCGCCGCTTCTTCGGCGGCGTTCTTCACCCAGGCGCCGTCGTTCTGGGTGTACATGACGTAATTCGCCGAGCCTACCGCAGCCGAAGCGTCGTAATTGAGCTTCTGCGTATAGCCGACGATCACCGACACCTCGTTCTTCACCTTTTCGCCTGGGCGCGTCGAGATGAAGGCATAGGACGGATCGCGCGGCCGGCCGGCGGGCTCGGTGGCGGCGGTGGTCGGCTTGGCGAGCGCGAAGCAGACCGTCTTGCCGCCGGGGCTCGCCTTGTAGGCGCCCCAGTCGCCGAACTGCCCGAGCAGCACGGCCTGCTCGGTCGGATCGGACTTGGCGTCCGGCGTCGGCTTGGCCGCCGCCTTTGGCTTTGCATCCGCCTTGGGTGCGGGTTTAGCGTCGGGTTTGGTCTGCGCCCACGCGGCCGGCTGAAATGCAAACGCGGAGGCCAACAGGGCAATCGCAAGCTTGAGCAAAATGGCGGTTTTCATAGGGCTCTAACGGTCAAATTTGAATCGTTTGGATATTAGCCCATTACGGGCGAATATCGGCAATGTGAAGGCGGCCCCTCGCCGCGCTCGGCCGAGCTTAGCCGGGGAACGTTAACGGTAGCCAGCCCATGAAAGCCCTGCTCTGCACCCGTTACGGCACCCCCGACGATCTGGAAATCGCCGATATCCCCGATCCCAGCCCGGCCGCGGGCGAAGCCGTGGTGGCCATCAAGGCCGCCGCGCTGAATTTCTTCGATACGCTGATCATCGCCGGCAAATACCAGACCAAGCCGCCAATGCCGTTTTCGCCGTCGGCCGAGTTCGCGGGCGAAGTCGAGCGCGTCGGCGCGGGCGTGACATCGGTCAAAGCCGGCGACCGCGTGATGGCCTATGTGCGCTATGGCGCGGCGCGCGAGCGCATCGCGCTTGCCGCCGACAGGCTGGTGAAAATTCCGGACGGCCTCGACTTCGACCGCGCCGCCGGGCTCTGCGTCACCTACGGCACGACCCTCTACGCGCTCAAGGACCGCGCCAAGCTTAAACCCGGCGAGTGCCTGGCGGTGCTCGGCGCCTCCGGCGGCGTCGGTCTTGCCGCCATCGAACTTGGCAAGATCATGGGCGCGCGCGTGATCGCCTGCGCCTCGTCGGCCGAAAAGATCGCCTTCGCGCGCGAGCATGGCGCCGACGACGGCATTGATTACGGCGCCGAGGATTTGAAGGAAGCCCTGCGGCGCGTCACCCAGGGCAAGGGCGCCGACGTCATTTATGATCCTGTCGGCGGCGCCTACGCCGAAGCCGCGCTGCGCTCGATCGCCTGGGAAGGACGTTTTCTCGTGGTCGGTTTCGCGGCCGGCGACATTCCGAAATTGCCGCTCAATCTTGTGCTGCTGAAGGGCTGCGACATGCTCGGTGTGTTCTGGGGTTCGTGGACCGAGCGCGATCCGCGAGGTCATCGCGCCAATACCGAGCAGCTCATGGCCTGGTGCGCCGAAGGCAAACTGTCGTCGCATGTGCACGCGGTCTATCCGCTGGCTGAGGCGCCGGCCGCGCTCAAGGCCATCGCCGCGCGCCAGGTGATGGGCAAGGTTATTCTGCGGCCTTGAATTTTGCCAAGGCGCTGCGCGCCAATTCCCGGTGCAGCGGAAGAATATGCACGTTCACCAGATTGATCGCGGCGGCCAGCACCGCGGCATCGTCGGCAAATCCTATCACCGGCAGCATGTCGGGAATGGCATCGAAGGGCAGCACGAAATAACCGATGGCGCCGACCAGCGCCGCCTTCACGTGAACCGGGGTCTGGTGATCGAAGGCGCAGTAATAGGCGGCGAGCAAATCCTCGGTGAAGGGAATCTGCGCGGCAACTTGGCCCAGCTTGCGCCAGAATTTGCGCTGCAACGTGCTGTCGTCTTCGGTCGTCCGTTCGGATGCCATGGGACTTATTTGGTCAGCGATTTGTCCTGTGCAAGACTCCGGTCACCCTGCGATCTTGTCCATCGCCTCGGCGAGCTTGACGTCGAGTTCGGTGACGCCGCCGGCGTCGTGGGTGGACAGCGTCACCTCAACCGTTTTGTAGACGTTGAACCATTCCGGGTGGTGGTCCATTTTTTCAGCGACCAGCGCCGCCCGCACCATAAAGCCGAAAGCCTGGTTGAAATCCTTGAAGACGAATTTCTTGGTGATCGCGTCGCGGCCGGACACCTCCGACCAGCCCTTGAGCTTGGCCAAGGCGGCCTTGCGCGCGTCGGCGTCGAATTTTTTCGCCATGATGGGACCCTCCGGCAGCCAACGCGCGACCCAAGCCGCTGGGTCCAGCCCGATACTAGCTATTCGCCGCGATGCCGGCAGCCTGAAAACGGGCTTGTTCGTGGCCGTTTCGGCCCGATTCCTGCATAAACACCGCATATACGCCCGCCAGAAAAGTCGCGTAGAATTGGCCGGTGTCGGTATTGGGGCGTGCCGAAATGAACAAGATTCAGAGGATTTCGCAGCCAGGCGACACTATTGCGCGCCCTTCGCCGTCGCCCGCTCTGGGGCAGTTTCTGAAATATTGCCTGGCGACTTATGCAGGCGACCATAGCGGCCATGTCGCCGATTACATCCCGGAGCTTAGTAAGTCTAATCCGGCGCATTTCGGCGTCGCGCTCGCGACAATCGACGGGCATGTCTACGAAGCAGGCGACAGCGCGGTCGAATTCACGATCCAGTCGATCTCCAAGGCATTCGTATTCGCGCTCGCGCTGGAGATTGCCGGCCACGAGCGCGTCGAAGCCAAAATAGGCGTCGAGCCGAGCGGCGAGGCTTTCAACTCCATCCGTCTCACCGCCGACAACCGGCCGTTCAACGCCATGGTCAACGCCGGCGCCATCGCCTGCTCCGGCCTGATCCACAGCGTCGAAGGCAGCGGCGCCTTCGAGCGCGTGCGCGATGCGCTGAGCCGCTTCGCCGGCCGCGAGCTCGGCATCGACGAGGCGGTGTTTGAATCGGAACGCGCCACCGGCGACCGCAACCGCGCCATCGGCTTCATGCTGCGCAACTATTCCGTCGTGCAGGGCAATGTCGACGAAGTGCTCGATGTCTATTTCCGCCAATGTTCCATCCTGGTGACGGCGCGCGATATCGCGGTCATGGCGGGAACGCTCGCCAATAGCGGCGTCAATCCCGTGACGGGCGAAAGGGTCATATCGCCCTACGCCGTGGCGCGCACTTTGTCGGTGATGACCAGTTCGGGCATGTATGACTACGCCGGCGAATGGGTCTATCGCGTCGGCATTCCGGCCAAGAGCGGCGTCGGCGGCGGCATCATCGCCTCGCTGCCGGGGCAGTTCGGGCTCGGCACTTTCTCGCCGCCGCTCGACAGCCACGGCAACAGCGTGCGCGGCCTTAAAGTCTGCGAAGCTCTGTCGGCGCATTTCCATCTGCACATGCTCAACCGCACCGTGGACGTGCGCACGTCCATCATCGCCGACTACGACATCAAGGGGATTTCCTCGCGCCGCATGCGCCAGCCGCACGAACAGGTCATCCTCGACGAGCACCATCGGGACATCCGGGTGATCGAACTCGTCGGCGCCTTGACCTTCAGCAATGTGGATTTCGTGACGCGCAAATTCTCCGCCGCGGCGCGGCCGGACCTGCTGATCGTCGACTTGCGGCGCGTGCCGGCGGTGACGGAAGGCGCAGCCCTTCTGCTCGCCGATATGGTGCGCGATCTGGCATCGCTCAACGTGACGGTGGTGTTCTGCGGCGCGGAGAAGGACTCCGGCGTATGGACAATGATCAGGGCGGGCGCTGGAGCCGTTTCGGAGGCGCGCCGGTTCGATCTGCTGGACGAAGCGATCGAATGGGCGGAAGACCAGTTGATCTACCGTTTCGGCGGCTTTTCCGACGGCCGGGATTCCTCGCCGCTTAACAAACAGGTCTTGCTGACCGGGCTGAAAGAGGACGAGCTTGCCGATCTCGCCGCGCATGCCACGGCGCGCAGCTTCCACAATGGCGAGCGCATCGTCGCCACCGGCGAGCCGGCGTCCTCGATCTTCTTTCTGCTGCGCGGAATGGTCAGCGTCAAACTGGCGAGCGGCGTGCGGCTCGCGAGCCTGTCGCATGGCATGGTGTTTGGCGAAATGGCGTTGATCGAGGATGTCCGTTCGGCCGACGTCTGGGCCGACACTTCGGTCACCTGCCTCGAACTGAGTATCCCTCAGTTCGAAGTATTCTGCGGACGGCACAGGCATGTCGGTCGGCGAATTTCGCAGAATCTCGCGGTCCTGCTGGCGAAAAGGCTGATTCAGGCCAACGCCAAGGTCGACCTGCTCAGTGCCTATTGATTAATCTCGCCGCCGTCATCGATACGTCACGTGATCGACGAACATTGTCCGCGACGCGTTGACCAGCGGAGGCT
>DASWPX010000044.1:0-3750 GCA_036398395.1 Pseudolabrys sp.
CAACGAGCGGCGCAGCAGTTCGCTGAAAAATCCGCCGCGCGAGCGCCCAATCACGATCTGCGTGACATTCTCGAATTTCGAGAAACGCAGCAGTTCATACGGCAGGTCGCTGCCGGTCAAAGTCTGCGTTTCGGCGCCGAGGCTCGCCGCCAGCGTCATGGCGTCGTCGAGTCTTTGCCGCGCCGCCTCGTCGAGAGAGCCGCCCGGCCGTTCCACCGTCACCGCCAGCCACGGCGCATCCATCAGATCGGCGAGGCGCTTGGCGGTGCGCACCACCACCGGCGAAATCGGATCGGGGCCGATGCAGGCGAGAATGCGCTCGCCCGCCGCCCAAGGCCCCTCGATCGCCTGCGCCTGCATGCGCGAGACCAGATCGACGTCGATGCGCTCGGCCGCGCGCCGCAACGCCAGTTCGCGCAGCGCCGTCAGGTTTTGCGGCTTGAAAAAGCTTTCGACCGCGCGCGCCGCCGTGTCCTGAACATAGACCTTGCCTTGCGCCAGCCGCTTGAGCAGTTCGTCGGGCGGAAAATCCACCAGCACGATCTCATCGGCGCGGTCGAACACGGTGTCGGGGACGGTCTCGCGCACGCGGACTTTGGTGATCTTCTGCACGACGTCGTTGAGGCTTTCGAGGTGCTGGATGTTGAGCGTCGTCCAGACGTCGATGCCGGCCGCCAGCAACTCGTCGATATCCTGCCAGCGTTTAGGATGACGGCTGCCGGGGACGTTGGTGTGGGCATATTCGTCGACCAGCAAAAGGCCAGGCCTGCGCGCCAAAGCCGCGTCAAGGTCGAACTCCTTCATCACCTGGTTGCGGTAAACGATGGGCTTGCGCGGCAGCTCATCGAAGCCTTCGTTGAGCTGCTCGGTCTCGCGGCGGCCATGGGTCTCCACCAGCCCGGCAACGACGTCGCGCCCGCCGGATTTCTCGGCGCGGGCGGAGGTGAGCATGGCGTAGGTCTTGCCGACGCCGGGGGCTGCGCCGAGAAATATCTTCAAATGTCCCCGGCCCTCCTTCTTGGCGAGGGCCAGCAGGGCGTCGGGGGAAGCTCGTTGCGCTAGGTCGCCGGCCATTCGACCGGCATTTTACGACTTCAAGCCGTCGAGCGCGAGGTTCAGCTTGAGCACATTGACCCGCGGCTCGCCCAGGAAACCGAGCGTGCGGCCCTCGGTTTGGGCCTCCACCAGAGCGCTCACACGCTCGACCGGCAGCCCACGGGCTTTGGCGATGCGCGGCACCTGGAAGCGGGCGGCCTCTGGAGAAATATCGGGATCGAGACCGCTGCCGGAGGTGGTCACCAGATCGACCGGGACGGCGGCGGAGGGATTCTCCTTTTTCAGATTATCCACGTCGCCTTTGAGCCGGTCGGCCAACGCCTTGCTGGTCGGGCCGAGGTTCGAGCCCATCGAGTTCACCGCGTTGTAGGGCGCGTCCACGGTCTTGGTGGCGTCCTTCGGGTCGGGCGCGTTGGTCGCCGACGGACGGCCATGGAAATATTTATCGCCGGTGAAGACCTGTCCGATCAGCGCCGAGCCGATCACCTTCCCGTCCTTCTCGATCAGGCTGCCTTGCGCCTGGCGCGGGAAGATCGCCTCGGCGATGCCGGTCATGGCCAGCGGATAAGCCAGGCCGGTGATGACGGTCAACGCCAGCAGGATGACGATGGCCGGACGGATTTCTTTCAACATGGATTTCTCCTCAGACCAGATGCAAGGCGGCGACAGCCATGTCGATCGCCTTGATGCCGATGAACGGCAGTACGATGCCGCCGAGGCCGTAGACCAGCAGATTGCGTTGCAGCAGCGGCCCGGCGCCGATCGGACGATAGCGAACGCCCTTCAGCGCCAGCGGAATGAGCGCGATGATGATCAGCGCGTTGAAGATGATCGCCGAAAGGATCGCGCTTTGCGGCGTCGCCAAACGCATGATGTTGAGCACGGCGAGCTGCGGGTAAAAGGCCAGGAAGATCGCCGGGATGATGGCGAAGTATTTCGCCACGTCGTTGGCGATCGAGAAGGTCGTAAGCGCTCCGCGTGTCATCAGCAGTTGCTTGCCGATCTCGACTACCTCGATCAGCTTGGTCGGATCGGAATCGAGATCGACCATGTTGCCGGCCTCGCGCGCGGCCTGGGTGCCGGTCTGCATGGCGACGCCGACGTCGGCCTGCGCGAGCGCGGGTGCGTCATTGGTGCCGTCGCCGCACATGGCGATCAGCCGGCCCTGCGCCTGCTCGTTGCGGATATAGCGCAGCTTGTCCTCGGGCGTGGCCTGCGCGATGAAGTCGTCGACGCCGGCTTCCGAGGCGATCGCCGCGGCGGTCACCGGATTGTCGCCCGTGATCATCACGGTCTTGATGCCCATGCGGCGCAACGCGGCGAAGCGGTCCTTCACGTCCGGCTTGACCACGTCCTTGAGGTGAATGACGCCGAGAATGCGGCCGCCTTCGACGAGACCGAGCGGCGTGCCGCCGGAACGCGCGATCCTGTCGACCGCGGCGCGGAAAGCCGGCGGCTCGAGCACGTCGCGGCCGGCCTGCTTGCGGGCGAATGCGAGCACCGAATCGATCGCGCCCTTGCGCAGCTTGCGGTCACCGATGTCGACGCCGGACAGCCGGGTCATGGCCGAGAATTCGATAAATTTCGCGCCCGACGGCGTGGCCTGGCGCTTCGCATTATATTTTCCCTGCATCAACTGGATGATGGAACGCCCTTCCGCGGTCTCGTCGGCGTCGCTGGCGAGCAGAGCTGCTTCCGCCGCTTCGCGCTCGGTAACGCCCGGCACGACGATGATTTCGGTCGCCTGCCGGTTGCCGAAAGTGACGGTTCCGGTTTTGTCGAGCAGCAGCGTGTCGACGTCGCCGGCGGCTTCCACCGCACGGCCCGACATCGACAGCACGTTGAAGCGCACGAGCCGGTCCATGCCGGCAATGCCGATGGCCGACAGCAGCGCGCCGATGGTGGTCGGAATCAGCGTTACGAACAGCGCCACCAGGATAACGACCGAAACCGCGCCGCCGGCGTAAGCCGCGTAACTCGGAATGGTCGCGGTCGCGAACACGAAGATGATGGTGAGACCGATCAGCAGGATGTTGAGCGCGATCTCGTTCGGTGTCTTCTGCCGCTCGGCGCCTTCCACCAGCTTTATCATGCGGTCGAGGAACGAGGTGCCGGGCGAGGACGTAATGCGGATAACGATACGGTCGGACAATACGGTGGTGCCGCCGGTCACCGCCGAGCGGTCGCCGCCGGATTCGCGGATCACCGGCGCGGACTCGCCCGTGATCGCCGCCTCGTTGACCGAGGCGATACCTTCAATTACGTCGCCGTCGCCCGGGATAATGTCGCCCGGTTCGCACACCACAAGATCGCCCGCTTCCAGATCCTCGGCCGAAACGCCTTCGTAAAGCTCGTGGTTGTCAGGCGACAGGAGGCGTTTGGCGCGCGTCTGCGTACGGGTCGAGCGCAAGGCGTCGGCCTGGGCCTTGCCGCGGCCTTCCGCCACCGCTTCGGCGAAGTTGGCGAACAGCACGGTGAACCACAGCCAGATCACGATCTGGAATGTGAACCCGATATCCGCGTGGTGCTGCAACAGATCGCGCACGAGCAGGACGGTGACCAAAGCAGTCACGGCCTCAAGCACGAAGATCACCGGATTCTTTATCAGCGTCGCCGGGTTGAGCTTGACGAAGCTCTGCTCGATCGCCGGGCCCACGATCTTCAAATCGAAGAGTGTGGAAACCGGCATCCGCT
>DASWPX010000045.1:0-12264 GCA_036398395.1 Pseudolabrys sp.
GCGGGAGGCGATGCGGCTGATGCAAGCCTTCCTCGCGATCGAGGACGAGCGAAGCAGGGCCGCGCTGGTCACGCTGGCCGAACGCATGGTCAGCTTCGATTGGGTGCGTAAGGTCCAGCAGCGCTAGACCTTCAGCGCCGCGATCGCGATCCGCGCGGAGACTCTTAACGAAACCTTTATGGCCGATTCTTCGCAGGCGGTACTCCGGCACGTCCGTCGCCGCTGAATTCGTTAAGCGGCGTAGTTAAAAATCAAGGTTAAGAGGCACTTAACGATTTACTGCCATCGTCCCTCATCTTTCGCCGTCCGCGCAAAGCGGCGAATTCGATGGGAGACGACTCCATGTTGGGCGCGCGTCAATCGATAATGCTCTTGGCCGCCGCCGCTTCGTTCGCGGCGGGCGCGGCGCACGCCGCCGATTATGCGCCGCCTCCCGTCTACGGCCCGCCGCCGCAGGTCTACGTCCAGCCGCCGGTCGAGGAATTCGCTTCCGCCTGGTATTTGCGCGGCGATGTCGGCATCGGGATCAACCGCAAAAACCAGATCGACTACCTGCCCAGTCCCGCCGACGTCGGCAACGGCTTTGCCTTCGAGCAGAATTCGATCGGTGACTCGTTCTTTATCGGCGGCGGCGTCGGCTACGAATTCAATAACTGGCTGCGGTTTGACGGCACCGCGGAATACCGCGCCAAGACCGCCGTCAGCGCCTTCGGCAGTTATCCCGGTGGCGGCGGCTTTGGGCCGGGCACGGATTTCTACAACGGCAACCTGAAATCCTGGGTTTTCCTGGCCAACGCCTATGTCGATCTCGGCACCTGGAATTGCTTTACGCCGTTCGTCGGCGCCGGCATCGGCGGCGCTTACAACACCATGTCCGACCTCACCGATTTCAACACCAATGGCGGTCTCGGACGCGGCATCGGCCGCGATTCCAGCGAGTGGCATTTAGCCTGGGCGCTGCACGCCGGCGTCGCCTACAACATCACCAAGAATTTCAAAGTCGAACTCGCCTACCGCTATCTCAATTACGGTTCGGTCACCGACACCGTCGATTGCGTCGGCGGCTGCAATGCCGACTCCTACAAGTTCGACAAGCTCAGTTCGCACGACATCAAGCTTGGCCTGCGCTGGACTTGCTGCGATGTCGCACCGGCGCCGCGCTACGTCTACCAGCCGCCGCCTCCGGTCTACTACACGCCGCCGCCACCGCCGCTGCGCAGCAAGGGCTAGCGCTCGCGGTCACGCGTTTCGTTAACCCGGCGGCCGTTATGGTGAAAATTTATGGTTAAGCCGGCCTTAACCAGTCTCGGGCATCGTCGCACTGACGTGTGCAACTCGGCGAAGGGATTGTGGTCATGAGTTGGTTGAAGGTGTCCGCCGTTGCCGGAGCGCTGGCGGCGCAGATCACGACCACCATGGCCGCGGACATGCCGGGCACCTTGCCGCCGCCCGGCTACCCGACGCGCATCGTCGAGCGCCCGCCGCAATTGTTCGACGCTAATTTCGGCTGGTACCTGCGCGGCGACATCGGCTACGCCTGGGGCCTCATCGACAGCGCGCAATCGGTGCCGGGTATTCCCAATCCCACCGCCAACAAGCTCGGCAACGGATATTTCGGCGGCGTCGGCGGCGGCTTCAGAAGCAAGTGGCTGCGCACAGACGTAACTTTCGACTACAACAGCGCGCTGAAATACACCGGCACGATCGCCACGCCCGGCGACGTCACCGCCAAGATGACGGCCTGGAGCGCGCTGTTCAACGGCTACATCGACCTCGGCACCTGGTATCGCATGACGCCTTATATCGGCGCCGGCGCTGGCGCTGCACTGGTCAACATGTCCGGCTATTCAAACGCGGCGGTGCCCTTTGCCAGCGGAGAGTCGCACGCGCAATGGAATTTCGCCTGGGCCGGCATGGCGGGCGTCGGCTTCGCCATCTCGCCGAACACGGTCATCGACCTCGGCTATCGCTACATCAATTTCGGCGACGCCAAGACCGGCAGCGATGCATCCGGCGCCATGACATTCAAGAACCTGGCGGCCCACGAAGTGCGAATTGGCCTGCGTTGGAGTTTCGATGACTTTGCCTATCGCTAGCGCAGCCGCCGTTTCCGGCAATGGCAAGACGGCCGCGCGCCGCCGCCCGCCGTCGTTGCGCGTTTGCGCGCTTGCCGGCGTGCTGCTCGCGGGCATGTCGGCCGAAGGCGCGCGGGCAGCGGATTGGCTTGACGATACCGGCTTGCGCGGCTCGTTCTCCGGCAGGAATTCCATGCGGTGGGACGGCGTGAATTTCGGCGCGCAATTCGGCGTGTCGAACATGAACACGGATTTCGGCAACAGCACGAGCGGGCTGATCGCCTATAGCCTGCGCAACACCGAGGTCGAAGACCAGTTCTCGCCGTCGAATTGGACGACGCTGTCGTCCAACACAACCAACGGGCGGCAATATGGCGCCTTCCTTGGCTACAATTGGCAATGGGATCAACTCGTTCTCGGCGTGGACGCTGCCTACAATCGCATCTCTTCATTGAACGCGTCTGCGAGCGATTCAATCGCGCGTCAGGTGGTCACCACGCCGGACAATGTCAACAACGCCTTGACGATCACGGCGCGGTCATCGATCAACCTGATCGACTATGCGACGATGCGCGCGCGCGCCGGCTATGCCATGGGCCAGTTCTTGCCCTATGCCACGATCGGGGCAGCGGTTGGCCGCTTCAATTATGCGAACACCGCGACGATCCATAACGTCGGAACGCCTCCAGCGGGCAGCCCGATATTGCCCTTCGACAACACGGATACGCAATCCAACAGCAAGAATAACGCGATCACCGGCGGGTTCGAGATCGGGCTTGGCTTGGATGTGGCCGTGCTTCCGAATGTATTCTTGCGCGGCGAATGGGAATTCGTTGCCTTCACGCCGATCAGCGGAATTAGAGCTAATCTGAATACCGCCCGGGTCGGCGTCGGCGTTCGTTTCTAAGCAGCCTTTCCGCGCATTCGGCGTGCTGCGCCGCCCTCATCCTAATTACGCACAACGCCGCAGTTGACCGGCCGCTTCAACAGGCCTATCTCCGCCAGTGGGACACCCTTCCCCAACGAAGGGCACCTATCTGGAAGGATAGATTATGACAGCGACCAAGCCCGGCGTGCGGCCGGCCATCCCGCACTTTTCGTCCGGCCCCTGCGCCAAGCGCCCCGGCTGGAGCCTCCAAGCCCTCACAGACGCGGCCCTCGGCCGCTCCCATCGCGCCAAGATCGGCAAGGCCAAGCTCAAGCGCGCCATCGATCTGACGCGCGAAATCCTCGAAATCCCTGCCGACTACCGCATCGCCATCGTGCCGGCGTCCGATACCGGCGCGGTCGAAATGGCGCTGTGGTCGCTGCTCGGCGCCCGCCCGGTGACCATGCTGACGTGGGAATCCTTCGGCGAGGGCTGGGTCACCGATGTCGAGAAACAACTGAAGCTGAAGGACGTCACGGTGCTCAAGGCGCCCTATGGCGAACTGCCGGACCTCAAGAAGGTCGATTTCAAAAGCGACGTAGTATTCACCTGGAACGGCACCACCTCCGGCGTGCGCGTGCCGAACGGCGACTGGATCGCCGCGGACCGCGAAGGCCTCACCATCTGCGACGCCACCTCGGCGGCCTTCGCGCAGAAGCTCGATTGGCCCAAGCTCGATGTCGTCACCTTCTCCTGGCAGAAGGCGCTCGGTGGCGAAGCCGCGCACGGCATGCTGATCCTCAGCCCGCGCGCGGTGGCGCGATTGGAGTCCTACAAGCCCGCCTGGCCGCTGCCGAAGATTTTCCGGCTGACCAAAGGCGGCAAGATCAACGAGGGCATTTTCGCCGGCGAGACGATCAACACGCCGTCGATGCTCTGCGTCGAGGATTATCTCGATACGTTGTCCTGGGCGAAGTCGGTCGGCGGGCTCAAGGGCACCGTGGCGCGCTCGGATGCCAATGCCAAGGCCTTGGCCTCCTGGGTGGCGCGCACGCCCTGGATCGCGCATCTCGCCAAGAATGAGAGCGAGCGTTCCAACACCTCGGTGTGCCTGACGGTCGCCGATCCCTCGGTGACGCGGCTGTCGGCCGACGATCAGGCGGCTTTCGTCAAGAATCTCGCCGGCGTGCTGGAAAAAGAAGGCGTCGCCTACGACATCGCCTATTACCGCGACGCGCCGCCGGGTCTGCGCATCTGGTGTGGCGCTACCGTGGAGACCGGCGACATCGAGGCGCTGACGCCCTGGCTCGATTGGGCCTTCTCCGAAGCCAAGGCCGCGCTGCCGAAGGCTGCCTGACTGGCGCAATTCGCGTCCCGCGTAAGCGGGGCGCGTTCAACACATTCAAACTCTCAAATTATCCGGAAACACCATCATGGCCGCTCCCCGCGTTTTGATTTCCGACGCCCTGTCGCCCGCCGCCGTCCAGATCTTCAAGGATCGCGGCATCGAGGTCGATTTCCAGCCCAATCTCGGCAAGGACAAAGACAAGCTCGCCGAGCTGGTCGGCAATTTCGACGGCCTCGCCATCCGCTCTGCCACCAAGGTCTCACCTAAGATTCTCGAGAAGGCCAAGAATCTGAAGGTCATCGGGCGGGCCGGCATCGGCGTCGACAATGTCGATATTCCAGCCGCGACCGCGCGCGGCATCATCGTGATGAACACGCCGTTCGGTAATTCCATCACCACCGCCGAGCACGCCATCACGCTGATGCTGGCGCTGGCGCGCCAGATCCCGCAGGCCGACGCCTCGACGCAAGCCGGCAAGTGGGAAAAGAACCGCTTCATGGGCGTCGAGATCACCGGCAAGACGCTCGGCATCGTCGGCTGCGGCAACATCGGCTCCATCGTCGCCGACCGAGCCCTCGGTCTGCGCATGAAGGTGATCGCCTATGATCCGTTTTTGTCGCCGGAGCGCGCCGTCGATATCGGCGTCGAAAAAGTCGAGCTTGAGGATCTGTTCAAGCGCTCCGACTTCATCACGCTGCACACGCCGCTCACCGACAAGACCAGGAACATCATCGACGCGGCCGCGCTCGCCAAGATGAAGCCTTCGGTGCGCATCATCAATTGCGCGCGCGGCGGGCTGGTGGACGAGGCGGCGCTGCGCGCAGCGCTCGATGCCAACAAGGTTGCGGGCGCCGCCTTTGACGTTTTCGTCACCGAGCCCGCGACTGAGAACGTGCTGTTCGGCCACCCGAACGTCGTGTGCACGCCGCATCTCGGCGCCGCCACCACCGAAGCGCAGGAAAATGTCGCGTTGCAGGTAGCGGAGCAGATGTCGGACTATCTGTTGCGCGGCGCGATTTCAAACGCCGTCAACTTCCCCTCGATCAGCGCCGAGGAGGCGCCGAAGCTTCGGCCTTTCATCGCGCTCGCCGAAAAGCTCGGCTCCTTCGCCGGCCAATTGACCGAGACCGGCTTGAGCAAGGTGCAGATCACCTACGAGGGTGATGTCGCGCGCATGAACACCAAGGCGCTGACGTCGGCCGCGGTCGCGGGCCTGCTGCGTCCGATGCTGCAGGATGTGAATGTCGTGTCGGCGCCGGTGGTGGCCAAGGAGCGCGGCATCATGGTCGAGGAGACCACGCGCGAAATGGCGGGCGACTACGAGAGCCTGATCATCGTCACGGTGGTGACGCAGACGCAGACGCGCTCGGTTTCCGGCACGGTCTTCGCCGACGGCCGCCCCCGCATCGTCAACATCAAGGGCATCCGCATGGACGCCGAGTTCGGGCCCTCGATGATCTACATCACCAATCTCGACAAGCCGGGCTTCATCGGCCGCTTTTCGTCGACGCTGGGCGAGGCCGGCATCAACATCGCCACCTTCCATGTCGGCCGCGAGGCGCCCGGCGGCTCGGCGGTGGCGTTGATCGAGATCGACGGCGAACTGCCGGCCGACGTGCTGGACAAGGTGCGTGCGTTGCCGCAGGTGCAAAACGCGCGGGCGCTGCATTTCTAGGAAAATAGGCGTTACATCAGCAGCTTGTAGAGCGTGCCGATAGGCGTTGTGGGGCAGGGCTCTGCCTTGCCTCCGCTGTCCGCTTCCTTTATCCGAAGGTGGACCTGCCCGGACTTTCCGGCGCCAGTGTCCTTTAAACTGGCGCGGGAACAAGTCGTTATGGCGAATGTCGTTGTGGTTGGCTCGCAGTGGGGCGACGAGGGCAAGGGTAAGATCGTCGACTGGCTGTCCGAGCAGGCCGATATCGTCGTGCGCTTCCAGGGCGGCCACAACGCCGGCCACACGCTGGTGATCGACGGCGTCACCTATAAATTGTCTCTGCTCCCCTCCGGCGTTGTGCGCGGCGGCAAGTTGTCGGTCATCGGTAACGGCGTAGTCATCGACCCGCAAGCGCTGCTCAATGAGGTCGCCACGCTCGCCAAGCAGGGTGTTGCGGTGACGCCGGAAAATCTGCGCATCGCCGAAAACGCCACGTTGATCCTGCCGCTGCATCAGGAACTCGATGCCATCCGCGAATCCGGCACGTCCAAGATCGGCACCACCAAGCGCGGCATCGGTCCGGCTTATGAAGACAAAGTCGGCCGCAGGGCCATCCGTTTCATGGACCTTGCCGACCTGCCGGCGCTGGCGGCCAAGATCGAGCGGCTGCTCACGCATCATAACGCGTTGCGCCGCGGTCTCTCGCTGCCGGAACTCGACGGCAAGGCGATCTACGATTATCTGGCGGCGATCGCGCCAAAGGTGCTGCCTTACATGGATTCCGTCTGGCTGCTGCTCGACGGCAAGCGGCGCGAAGGCAAACGCATTCTGTTCGAAGGCGCGCAGGGTGCGTTGCTCGACATCGACCACGGCACCTATCCTTACGTCACCTCGTCCAACACCGTGGCGGCGCAGGCGGCCACCGGTTCCGGCCTTGGCCCCAACGCGATCGATTACGTGCTCGGTATCTGCAAGGCTTATACGACGCGCGTCGGCCTCGGCCCGTTCCCAACCGATCAGATGGACAACGCCATCGGCACCACGCTTGGCGAGCGCGGCCGCGAATTCGGCACCGTCACCGGCCGGGCCCGCCGCTGCGGCTGGTTCGATGCCGTTCTCGTGCGTCAGACCGTGCGGACCAGCGGCATCGACGGGCTGGCGCTGACCAAGCTCGATATTCTCGACGGCTTCGACGCGATCAAGGTTTGCACCGGCTATAGGCTCGACGGCCGCGCCATCGACTACCTGCCGGCCGGCGAGCAGGCGAAGGCACGGGTCGAGCCGGTCTACGAGACCATTGCCGGCTGGAAAGAGCCCACCGCCAATGCACGTTCCTGGGCGCAATTGCCGGCACAGGCGATAAAATACGTGCGGCGAATCGAGGAACTGGTCGGCTGCCCGGTGGCGCTGCTCTCGACCAGCCCCGAGCGCGAGGACACCATCCTGATGACCAATCCGTTCGAGATTTGAGCGCGCACCATCCCGGAAAAGACACGATCTAAGGTGACGTAGACCCTCGATGGCTGACTATTTCCCGCTGATCGCCCGCGCCGTTGCCGGCCTCACGAATAACACCGGCGAGAACCGCCGCGCGTTGTACGAGCGTGCGCGCGCCGCGCTGGTCAATCAGTTGCGCGGCGTCGAGCCCGCGCTCAACGAATCCGACATCACACGCGAACGGTTGGCGCTCGAGGAATCGATACGCAAGGTGGAGGCGGAAGCCTCCAGTCGCGCGCGGGCGGAAGCCGGTGAAAGCGAACGGCCGCCGCGACCGCCGATGCGCGATGCCAGTCTTCGCGATCATGGCTTGCGCGACTTCCGCGACAGCGTTGCCGACGCGCAAGGTCTTGGCGACGCGGCGGCGCAAGCCAACCGCTCCGCCCGCGCCACTTACGACGCGGTGCCGAGCGACGTGCCTTATCCGGGTGAAAGCGACCGCGCCAGGTCCGACCCGTATTTCGAACCGCTGCCCGCGGATGCCTATGAACAGCCGCAGGCTTTCGATGATACGTCGCGCGGCTACGACCAGGCCGACGAACCTGCCGCCCAGCCCGAACCGGCCTGGGTGCCGCCGCCGTCGGCGCGCTACGGCGAGGCTGAGGAAGAGCCGGTCTATCGCCGGCCGGCGCGCTCCTATGGCCGCATCGTCAAGATCGTTCTGCTGCTTCTGGTGATCGGCGGCCTTGTCGGCGCCGTTTACTGGCAGCGCAATACCGTCATGTCGATGGTGGCTAACCTGCGCAGCGCGCCGCCCGCGCCCAAGCCGGCCGAAACCTCGCAACCCGCCGGCCGGCCGAAGATCGCCGACCGCATCGGCGGCGATTCCGGTTCGGACACCGCCAACGCGCCGGCCGCCGCGGTCGCGCAAAAGGTCGTGCTCTACGACGAGGACCCCAACGATCCCGCCGGCAAACGTTACGTCGGCTCCGCGCTCTGGCGCACCGAGACAGTGTCGCCGGGCCCGGGGCTGGCGCCCGAACTCGCGATCCGCGCCGACATCGAGATTCCCGAGCGGCGCATGCGCATGACCTGGTCGCTCCGCCGCAACACCGACAAGGCGCTGCCGGCCAGCCACACCATCGAGATCATGTTCACGCTCGGCGCCGATTTCTCCGAAGGCGGCATCGGCAATGTGCCGGGCGTGCTGATGAAGCAGAACGAGCAGGCGCGCGGCTCGCCGCTGGCCGGCCTCGCGGTGAAAGTGACCAACGGCTATTTCCTGATCGGCCTGTCCGCCGTCGACGTCGACGTGCAGCGCAATGTTCAATTGCTCAAGGAGCGCGACTGGTTCGACATTCCCATCGTCTATACCAGCGGCAAGCGTGCCATCCTCGCCATCGAAAAAGGCACCCCCGGCGCGCGGGCCTTCGAGGAAGCGTTCCGGGCGTGGGGGGATTAGTTTTTATCTTTGTCGTTCCGCGCGGGCGGCTCGGACGGTGGACCTGATACCTCGCAAAAAAAAGGCCGGGCATTGGCCCGGCCGTTTTGTATTTGCTGTCGATGAAACGAAGCCGGCTTAATGCACCGCGGCCGAAAGCGCCGGCGTTTCCGTCGGCGCTTCAAGCGTGGCGATGCGATTCTTCACCGCCTTCTGCACCTTCTCGAACGCGCGCACCTCGATCTGGCGCACGCGCTCGCGCGAGACGCCGAACTCGGTGGCGAGATCCTCAAGCGTAATCGGATCGTCGGCCAGCCGGCGCGCTTCAAAGATGCGCTTCTCGCGCTCGTTGAGCACGTCGAGCGCCGAGATCAGTGCCTTGTGGCGGTTGTCGCTTTCCTCGCTGTCGGCGAGCAGATGCTCCTGGCTCGGACTGTTGTCCACAAGCCAGTCCATCCATTCGCCGGCCTCGCCATCGTCGCGGATCGGCGCGTTGAGCGAGGCGTCGCCGCCCAGACGGCGGTTCATGTCGACGACGTCCTGCTCGGTGACGCCCAGGCGCTTGGCGATCAGCTTGACCTGATCGGGCTTGAGATCGCCTTCCTCGAGCGCGGAAATCTTGCTCTTGGCCTTGCGCAGGTTGAAGAACAGCTTCTTCTGGTTGGCGGTGGTGCCCATTTTCACCAGCGACCACGAGCGCAGGATGTATTCCTGGATCGCGGCCTTGATCCACCACATCGCGTAGGTCGCGAGTCGGAAGCCCTTTTCGGGCTCGAAGCGCTTGACCGCCTGCATCAGCCCGACATTGCCTTCGGAAACAACTTCCGAAATCGGCAGGCCGTAGCCGCGATATCCCATGGCAATCTTTGCCACGAGTCTTAGATGGCTGGTGACGAGCTTATGCGCGGCTTCACGATCGCCGTGTTCGCGCCAGCTACGCGCCAGCATGTATTCTTCCTGCGGTTCCAGCATGGGGAACCGACGGATTTCTTCCAGGTAGTGTGAAAGGCCGGATTCGGCCTTGAGTGCCGGCATTGCGGCGGAACGGGCCATGTAGCGCCCTCCTTATGTATGCCCCCGATGGATCGGCAGGCGGTTGTGTCGTCGCTCCCCGAGCCGACGACATTCATCCGTTTGTGCGACCGCGAAAGCTTGATCGCAGGTGCAGCATACTGGATTGGGGTCGCGAAATATAGTGTCGCGCCCGTCACGTCGCCGTGACCCAGCCATGCGAACCCGCATGCGACCAAGCCATTGGGTGTGTGGATCTATTTAGGTCTGGCAGAAGAACTTTCCGCTGCTAGGGCGTCTCGTAAACGACGTAAGCCGCCCGGTAGTTCCGAATGGAACTCCAGGACGTTAGTCGCATCGCGGGAATCGGGATGTTCGATAGCCAGCAGATAAGCATGCAGGGCCTGTCTGCCAAGAGCCGCCAAGGCAGCATGAGCCTCAGGGCCCAAAAGCCCGGACTTGGTCTTGAATCCGGTGCCATAAGTGGCGTCGCCCAGGATCGGATGCCCGATATGAGCCAAATGGACGCGGATCTGGTGGGTTCTGCCGGTTTCCAGCGTGCAGGCCAGGAGGCTGGCGACCGGCTTGCCGTCTCTGCCGTTGAAGGTTTCCAGAAGCTGCCAGTGGGTAATGGCCTCGCGGCCGCCCTCGCGCACCGCGCGCTTCTCACGATTGTGAGGGTTGCGGTCGAGCGGGGCGTCAATGGTGCCCTTGGGGCGGTCGGGCGCGCCCCAGACGAAGGCCAGGTAGCCACGTCGCATCGAGCCGGTGCGGCCGTGATCGGCAAACTGTTTCGATAGCGCCTTATGGGCGCGGTCGTTTTTGGCGACCACCAGAAGCCCGGACGTGTCTTTGTCGAGCCGATGCACGATGCCCGGCCGCTTGACGCCCCCGATCCCTGAGAGGCTATCGCCGCAATGGGCGATCAGCGCATTGACCAGCGTGCCGGTGGCGTGGCCGGCGGAAGGATGCACCACGAGGCCTGCCGGCTTGTCGATTACGATCAGGTCATCGTCCTCGTAGACGATGTTGAGTGGAATCGTTTCGCCCTTGGGCGTGGCTTCTTCCGGAGGCGGCAGATTGACGACGACAATATCGCCGGAATTGACGGCGGCGGCCGGATCAAGGATCGTGCGCGCCGCAACGGCCACCTGACCGTCGAGGATCAGCGCTTTCAGACGCGAGCGCGACAGCGTAGGAATGCGCGCGGCCAGCACGCGGTCGAGGCGCTGGCCGGCATCCTCGGGGCCGATCGTCACGGTTTCGGTCGCGCTATCCGTCACAGGTTCACACGATGTCCGACGCGGAAAAACCACTCGACCCGGAAGCTGAGCGCGCGCTGCGCCAAGTCCGCAAGCTTATGATGATCGCTTCCGCCACGACCTTCATCGCGGTCGCGGTGGTGCTTGGGGTCATCGGCTATCGCGTTTTCCACCTTGAGGGAAGGGCGCCGCAAAGCGCCCAAAGCGCCGATGTCCCGGCGGCATTACCCGCCGGCGCCAAGGTGATTTCCAGCGCGGTCGGCGACGGCCGCATCGTGCTGACCGTCGAGATCGAAGGCCGCCTCGAACTGCGCACGTTTGATCTCAATACGCTCAAAGCTCTGGGCCAGTTACGCCTGTCGCCGAAGTCCTAAAGGCGGCCCGACCGGCCCGCTTGCACGGGCGGGGGATCGCGGCTATCTCGATGGGCCTTGATACCTTCTTTGGCCAAGCTCCCTTCGTCTAGCGGCCCAGGACGTCGCCCTCTCACGGCGAAAACAGGGGTTCGAGTCCCCTAGGGAGCGCCAGTCCTTTTGTTCTCATCATGATTCTCCATCTGTTTTTGCAATTTTCCCCAAACTACGAGTAGCGGTTTGGGCAGCTTCGTTCGCATTGTGTGCTTCGAGTTTGAGAACTGCCTGCCTGCCGCCACGCCTCCGGTCGGCCTCACGCGTGTAGCGTTCAGCTTCTTCCAGCGTCGTGTGGCCAAGCATCGCCATGATTTCGTGCGCAGTGCAGCCGGCGTCAGCCAAACGTCGTCCAAGTGTTTTCCGCAGGCCATGCGGCTTACAATCGAGCGGGAGACCCGCCTTCGTTATTGCTGTTCGCATGAACCCGCTAAAGCCGTCCACGCTGAAGGGACGGCCGTATTCGGTGTTTATAATCGTGACATGGTCCCGCGGTGCTGCGGCGAGTGCACACTGCAACTCTGCTTGCACGCTCATGTCTACGCCTACGCCTGTTTTGCTTCGTACGTAGCCAACAGCGCCGGCCTCGAATTGGGTCCAAGTCATCCTATGTACGTCAACACGAGCGGTGCCCACGTACAGCATTAGCGCGTACGCGGTGCGTTGTTTTGTACCGATTGGCCAGCGCTGCTCGAATGCCTCAATCTCGGCATCCGTCCACGCGCGAATTTCCTTGGTCTTCGGGCGCGCAATGCCCATTG
>DASWPX010000046.1:0-4006 GCA_036398395.1 Pseudolabrys sp.
GGACAACGAGACACACATGATCCGTATCTTGCTGGCGGAAGACGATGACTCGATGCGCGTCTATCTCAGTCGCGCGCTTGAGCGCTCAGGCTACGAGGTGGTTGCCGTCGATCGCGGGACTTCCGCGCTGCCGCTGATTTCGCAGGAGCGTTTCGACCTGCTGCTGACTGACATCGTGATGCCCGAAATGGACGGCATCGAGCTGGCCCGCCGGGCCGCCGAACTCGATCCCGACATCAAGATCATGTTCATCACCGGATTTGCGGCGGTCGCGCTCAACGCCGATTCCACGGCGCCCAAGCACGCCAAAGTGCTCTCCAAGCCGATCCATCTGCGTGACCTGGTCAACGAAGTTCACAAGATGCTGGCGGCCTAAACCCCGTTCTGGCGGCCTTGCCTCGCCAGTTTGGAGCCGATAAGACCAAACCTGTAATGGGCGCGTAGCTCAGCGGAAGAGCACCTCCTTGACATGGAGGGGGTCACAGGTTCGATCCCTGTCGCGCCCACCATTCGGTTTCGACGCGTTTCTCCTTCCTCTTCGTCCACCAAGCCACCGGGGCAATGACACATCCACGACGATGGCTTATCGCGGTTGTGGTGGTGCTCTTTGCCGCCAGCGCGGCGGCGGGCATATGGGTCTTTCAGGGCAAGATCAGCGCCCAGACCGTGGAAATCTGGGTCGCCAGCCTCGGCGTCTGGGCGCCAATCGGCTTCGTGCTGCTCTACGGCATCGCGACCGTCGCGCTGGTGCCCGGCGGGGTCTTCGATCTTGCCGGCGGCGCGCTGTTCGGCCCCGTTTACGGCAGCCTGATCGATCTCGCCGGCGCAACGCTCGGCGCCGCTTTGTCGTTTCTGGTCGCGCGCTATCTGGCGCAGGAGTGGGTGCAGATGCGTTCGGGGCCGCGCCTCCAAGCCGTCATGCGCAGCGTCGACGCCGACGGCTGGCAATTCGTCGCCTTCGTCCGTCTGGTGCCGATCTTTCCCTACAGCCTGATGAATTACCTGCTGGGGCTGACGCGCATCCCGTTCCACCAGTACATGATCGCCACCGTGATCTTCATGCTGCCGTCGACGATCGTCTACACGTGGATCGGGCATGCCGGACGCGAAGCCGTCGCCGGCGACACCGACAATCTCTGGTACGGCTTGCTCGGGCTCGCCTTGCTGGCCACGATGTTTTTCGTGCCGCGGCTCTATAAGCGGTTTAAAAGCACCTAGAGCATGATCCCGAAAAGTGGGGACCGGTTTTCGGGAAGGATCACGCTCAATTGAATCAAGTCCAAAATTCCTTCGTCGCGATCCGTGCGCCTTCCGCCATGGCGGCGAATTTGGCGAAGACCACGTCGGGATCGACCGCGGCCTGGCCGACCCAGGTACCGTAGCCGCAATCGGAGCCGGCGATCACGTTCTCGCGTCCCACCAGCTTGGCATAGCGGCCGATGCGCTGCGCGATCAGTTCCGGATGCTCGATGAAATTCGATTTCGATTCGAGGACGCCTGGGATCAGCACCTTGCCCGCCGGCAGCTTGACGCGCTCGAACAGCGACCATTCGTGGGCGTGGCGCGGATTGGCGGCCTCGAACGAGATCGCGTTCGGCCGCGCCGCGAACACGATGTCGACGATATCGGCGAGCGGCACGTCGCGGTGATGCGGGCCTTCGTAATTTCCCCAGCACACATGCATGCGGAGCTGCTCGGGCGGAATATTGGCGAGCGCATGGTTGAGCGCCTCGACGTGCAGCTGCGCGCGCTTGCGGAATTCTTCGACGCTCAGATCGGCATATTGAATGTGCCGGCCCATGGCGAGGTCGGGGCAATCGATCTGCAAAACGAAGCCGGCTCTGGCGACGGTCTCGTATTCATGCCGCATCGCGTCGGCGATGGCGTAGATGTAGCTTTCGAAGTCCTTGTAATAGTCGTTGCGGAAAAACAGCGACACCACGCCGGGCGAGGCCGCGCTCATGAAACCACCGGCGGCCTTCACGCCGGCAAGCGCGGCTTTCAGGTTATCGGCGTCGATCTGCGGCGCCAATTTGTCGCGCACGCCGATGGGCGCGTTGCAGGCCGGCGTCATGCGGCGCGAGCGCCCGGGGTCGCCGAACACTTTTTTCTCGAGCCGGGGAAATTCGTGGACGTCCTGGTAGACGAAGGTGTTGCCGGTGCCGCCGAAGCCGTCGAGCCGGTCCTTGATGTAGGTGGCGTAGCTCGGCTTCGACATTTCGCCGTCGTTGATCAGATCGATGCCGGCGGCGGCTTGTTTCGCCACCAGTTCGGCGACGGCCTGGCGCACCCGCGCGGCCAGGGCGGCCGGGTCGACCGGCACGCCTTCTTCCTTGGCGTACATCGTCTTGATGAGATCGTCGGGCCTGGGCAGGCTGCCGGTATGCGTGGTCAGAAATCGGTCGGTGCTTCGTTGCATGGCTTGGAATCCCCGGGTGCGGACCCTACAGCACCCCGAATGCGCTAACCACAGGTGGGCAAGTTGCGTTGACAGGGACGGGCAGGGTGCCTATGAACCCGCAACCAGCGCATGATCCCGAGAAGTGGGAACCGGTTTTCGGTAAAGATCATGCGCAAACTGATGACCCAGAGCCAAGTCATGAAAGTCCGTAACTCGTTGAAATCCCTGCGTGCCCGCCACCGGAACAACAAGATTGTCCGGCGCAAGGGCCGCGTTTACATCATCAATAAGACCAACCCGCGTTTTAAGGCCCGGCAAGGCTAAAGCGCCGGCAGCGCACCTACCCTACTTCTCTCCATATTTGCGTTCGCAGGCGGAGCGATTAGACTCTTCGTCATGCGCGCGCGATTCATCGCCGGCCTTCTTGCCGCAGCCATCGTTACCGGTTTGGCCGTTCCGGCCGGCGCGGAGCCGGGAGGCTGGGCCGAGCCGCCTTCGAAGCTGCCGCCGGTCGCGCGCGGCGACCGCACACAAAATCTCGACTTCCTGTTCGGCGCGCTCAAGGTTGCGCCCGACGACACCAGCGCCAAGGCGATCGAAGAACGCATCTGGGCGCTCTGGGTGGTTTCACGCAGCGACACCGCCAATCTGCTGATGACGCGCGTCAAGACCGCGATCGAGGCGCAGGACACCGATCTCGCGATCGAACTGCTCAGCGCCATCATCAAGATCAAGCCGGACTATATCGAAGCCTGGAACCGGCGCGCGACGCTCTATTACATGAAGAAGGATTACGGCCGCTCGCTCGCCGACATCCGCGAAGTGCTCAAGCGCGAGCCGCGCCATTTCGGCGCGCTGTCGGGCCTGGGGCTGATCATGCAGGACATCGGCGACGACAAGCAGGCACTCGAAGTCTACCGCCGCGCGCTCGCGGTCTATCCGCGCCTGCAGCGTATCCCGGATGTGGTGAAGACCTTGCAGGAAAAGGTCGAGGGCCGGGACATCTGACCCTCGACCGCAATCCTTGTTATTGCCAGGGGCAATAAGCCACGCATTGGTCGATGACGTCGCCTTCGATCGTCTGCACCTGCTCCCAGTTCAACTCGCAGCCGTCTTCGGTCAGCCCCTGGCAATAATCCTCGGGCGCCGTGACGTAGGCGTAAGGGTAGTATTCATCCGACCCGATCATGATCGCGCTCAAGGTGCTGAGCGCGACGAAGGTCCGCCAGCCGCTGCCATGACGCACACGGTAGCCGCTGCGCCAGACCGAATAATTCTGACCGCGAATGACGGTGCGGCCGGCGCCGCGCGCCGGTACGCCGCGCAAGCGCGAGGCGGTGACCGTTCTGTTGCCGCGCGGCGTGATGACGCGGGGCGCCGCGGTCGTGTTACGGCCGGCTCTGGCCGGCGCGGCGGTCCTCGACGTGGCATTCGGCTGCCTGGCCGCGCGCGTATTGGTTCGCGACTGGGTGGCCGTACGCGGGGCGGAGCGCTGCGGAGTGGCCACGCGCGACGGTGCACGGCGCGGAGCAGCCATGCGTGGAGCCGCTCTTTGCGGGGCTGCGCGCTGTTGCGGAGCGGCACGTGGCGTCGCCATCCGCGGCG
>DASWPX010000047.1:0-4415 GCA_036398395.1 Pseudolabrys sp.
AAAACTTCACGCCGGCGCAGGTCGAGCCGTCGCTCTATGAGCGAACGCTCACAAACCACGGCACATTCTAGGCCTACTGCATGACAGGGTGGCGCATCGGTTACGCGGGAGGTCCGGAGCCTTTGATCAAGGCCATAGCGATGATCCAGTCGCAGTCCACGACCAACCCGGCGGCGGTGTCGCAATGGGCGGCGGTGGAAGCGCTCAACGGTCCGCAGGATTTCATCGCCCGGCACAACAAGATTTTCAAGGAGCGGCGCGACCTGGTCGTGTCGATGCTCAACCAGGCCAGCGGCATCAAGTGCCCGATGCCGGAGGGCGCTTTTTATGTCTATCCGTCCTGCGAGGGCGCCATCGGCAAGACGGCGTCGACCGGCAAGAAGCTCGCCACCGACGAGGACTTCGTCACCGAGTTGCTGGAGGCCGAGGGCGTCGCCGTGGTGCAGGGCACGGCCTTCGGGCTCGGGCCGGCCTTCCGCATTTCCTATGCGACCAAGACCGAAGACCTCGAAGAAGCCTGCCGGCGCATCCAGCGCTTCTGCGGGAATTTGAAGTAAATCCCGCGCGCTCTGGCTGCGCCGCCGGCACCATCGTTTTGACTCAGCGGCGTTTTCCGCCGACAATCGATCCATAGAAAGATCACCGGGGGAGGACTGAATGAATCGCGTGTCTTTGGGTTTTGCCGCTTTGGCTTTGAGTCTGTGCACGGCCGCGGGCGGCGCCGCCGCACAGGATCGCGTGAAAGCGGGCACCTTGGTGTGCGACGTTTCAGGCGGCATCGGCTTGATCATCGCTTCGCAGAAGGGCGTGCGGTGCTCGTTCAATCCCGACTTCCAGGGAGCGCGCGAAACTTATGTCGGCACGATCAGCAAGTTCGGCCTCGACATCGGCGCGACCTCAGCCGGGCAGATGATTTGGGCGGTGTTCGCGCCGTCGACGATGACGCCCGGCGTTCTTGCCGGCTCCTATACCGGTGCGACCGCCGAAGCGACGGCCGGGCTCGGCGTGGGCGCCAACGTTCTGGTCGGCGGCTCCAACCGCACGGTCGCGCTGCAGCCGCTGTCGGTGACGGGACAGACCGGGCTCAATCTGGCGGCCGGCGTCGCCTCGCTCGAGCTTCGTTCGAGCAACTGAATACGAATTTAACGATTGCCTCGACGGCCGCCTTCGGGCGGCCGTTTTGTTTCGTCCACCGCTGCATCTCAGGCCCTTGCCAGGTCCGCCCCCTCCTGAGACGATACCCGCAAGGGCCGGGTAACTAGGTCCAACTCCCGGCCGGTGAGGGAGGTTGCCATGAGCGAGAACGGCAGTAGCCCAAAGGGTCCCCGGTGCATCGCGCTGGTGGGCCCCTTCCAAAGCGGCAAGACAACTCTTCTCGAAGCGATCCTGGCGCGTACCGGCGCGATCGCACGTCCGGGCTCGGTAGACGCGGGCACCAGCGTCGGCGACGCCAGCAAGGAAGCGCGCCAGCACAAGATGAGCGTGGAGGCGACTTTCGCCACCACCACATTCATGGGCGACAGTTATACTTTCATCGACTGCCCCGGCTCGATCGAATTCATCCACGACATGCGCGCGGTACTGCCGGCGATCGACGCCGCGGTCGTGGTCTGCGAGGCGGATGAGAAGAAGGTGCCGCAGCTTCAACTGATCCTGCGCGAGCTGGAAGACCAGAATATTCCGCATTTCCTGTTTCTCAACAAGATCGACAAGGCCGACAAGCGCGTGCGCGAAACCGTCAAGCTGCTGCAGCCGGCGTCGCGCGTGCCGCTGCTGCTGCGCCAGATCCCGATCTGGAAGAACGAGATCATCGCGGGCTTCGTCGATCTCGCGCTGGAGCGTGCCTATGTCTACAAGGAGCACACCGCCTCCGAGATCGTCGAACTCGCCGGCGAGGACCGCGCGCGCGAGAAGGAAGCGCGCTTCTCCATGCTGGAGACGCTGGCCGATCACGACGACCAGTTGATGGAACAACTGCTCGAAGACATCGATCCGCCGCGCGACAAGATCTTCGACGACCTGGCCAAGGAGTTGCGCGAGCGCGTCGTGTGTCCGGTTCTGCTCGGCGCCGCCACGCGCAGCAATGGCGTGTTGCGTCTGCTCAAGGCGCTGCGCCACGAGGCGCCGGGCGTCAAGGAAACCGCGCAGCGCCTCGGCGTAAAGCCCGGCTACGACGCGGCGGCGCTGGTGCTCAAGACTTTTCACACCGCGCACGGCGGCAAGATGTCGGTGGTGCGTCTACTCACCGGCGAGGCCGGAGATGGCACGACCTTCTCGACGCCGACGAAAGAAGCCGGCCGCATCTCCGGCGTCTTTGCCGTCATGGGACCGAACTTTGCCAAACGCGGCCCTGCGGCGGCCGGCGATACGGTTGCCTTCGGCAAGCTCGACGGCGCCAAGACCGGCGACACGCTGTCGTCCGGCAGACAGGCGCGCGGCGCGATGGCGACAGTGAAGCCCTATCCACCGGTTCTCGCCATCGCGGTGCAGGCCAAGGAGCGCAAGGACGACGTCAAGCTCGGCGTCGCCTTCGCCAAGCTGACCGAGGAGGATCCCTCGTTTTCGGTTGTGCACAACGCCGACAGCCATGAGGTCGTTATCTGGGGCCAGGGCGAAATGCACCTGCGTGTCGCGGGCGAACGGCTTGGCGACCGCTACGCCGTGCCGGTGATGTCGCGCGCGCCGTCGGTCGGTTATCGCGAGACCATCCGCAAGCCCATCACCATTCGCGGCCGTCACAAAAAGCAGTCCGGCGGACATGGCCAGTTCGGCGACGTGGTGGTCGAGATCAAGCCGCTGCCGCGCTCGTCCGGTTTCAAGTTCGAGGACAAGATCACCGGGGGCGTGGTGCCGCGCAATTACATTCCGGCGGTGGAAGAGGGCGTCATTGACGCGCTCAAGCACGGCCCGCTCGGTTTCCCGGTGGTTGACGTGGCGGTCGCGCTGATCGACGGCTCCTACCACACGGTCGATTCGTCCGACATGGCGTTCCGCACGGCGGGCCGCATTGCCATCGTCGAGGGCTTGCCGCAGTGCCAGCCGGTGCTGCTGGAGCCGATCCATGAGGTGGAGATCGTCTGTCCGAGCGACGCCACCGCCAAGATGAACGCGATTCTGTCCGGCCGGCGCGGCCATATACTCGGCTTCGACACGCGCGAGGGCTGGCCGGGCTGGGACGTGGTGCGCGCGCAGATGGCGGAAGCCGAGATCGGCGACCTCATCATCGAGGTGCGCTCCGCCACCGCCGGCGTCGGCTCGTTTACCTTCAAGTTCGACCACATGGCCGAACTCACCGGCCGCCAGGCCGAACAGATCGTCGCGGCCAGGAAGAATCAGGCTGCGGCCTAAGTTGCCGTAGCCGTGACTTGCCTGTGAAGGCTGGCCGCCGTACCTGTTGGCCCCGATTCAGAGGGTCCGAAGGTGAACATCATTCGACGCCGCGGCTGGGAGATTCCCGAGCGCAACGCGACGCCCGAGCATCTGTTTTTCAACCGCCGCAGTTTTGTCGCCAGCGCGGGCGCCTTGGCGATGGCGCCGGCTGCCGCGCACGCCCAGCGCGTCACCGACGTCGCGAACCTCGCCGACCCCACTGCCGATCTTTATCCGGCCAAGCGCAACGAAAAATACGTGCTCGACCGGCCGGTCACCGACGAGAAGGTCAACGGCAACTACAATAATTTTTACGAATTCGGTTCGCAGAAGACCATTGCCTCGACGGCGCAGGCGCTGCAAACGCGGCCTTGGACGGTGAAGATCGACGGCATGGTGGAAAAGCCTTTCGAGATCGGCATCGACGATCTCATCCGCAAGATGGGAATCGAGGAGCGCACCTATCGTCACCGTTGCGTCGAAGCCTGGAGCATGGCAATCGCCTGGAGCGGTTTCCCTTTAGCCAAGCTCGTCGATTTCGCGCGGCCGCTCGGCTCGGCGAAATACGTGCAGATGCAAACCTTCCTGGATCCCAAGTCCGCCTTCGGCCAACGCCAGACCTGGTTTCCCTGGCCCTATACCGAAGGGCTCACGATGGCCGAGGCGACCAACGAACTCGCCTTCCTTGCTACCGGGGCCTACGGCCATCCGATGGCCAAGCAGCACGGCGCGCCGTTGCGCCTGGCGGTGCCGTGGAAATACGGCTTCAAATCGATCAAGTCGATTACGCACTTCACATTTACCGACACGCGTCCGCACAGCTACTGGGAAGCCTTGCAGGCGCAGGAATACGGCTTCTGGGCCAACGTCAATCCGGAAGTGCCGCATCCGCGCTGGAGCCAGGCGAGCGAGGAAGTGATCGGCACCGGCGAGCGCAAGCCGACGCTGCTGTTCAACGGCTATGGCGAATACGTCGCGGGCATTTACAAGGGCCTGGAAGCCACCGAAAGGCTTTGGGCCTAGCCCCTTCCTTTGACCTTTCGCAG
>DASWPX010000048.1:0-23767 GCA_036398395.1 Pseudolabrys sp.
TGACAACAATCCCGATCAAAAGGACAAAGAGCGCCGCTGGTGTTTTTCGATCGGGAATTAGGCGCATGGGGTTTAATACAGTATATTCAACGCAAAACGGGTCGCAAAAACTTATTGCAGGATCCGACGGATCGCGAGGCTGAGAATATCGTGATGAACCAAGACCCGGTTGGCGCGAATGTGGTCCACGACTATTCGGTCTTTGGCCTGCACGTACAATCCGAATTATTGCTGCCGGAACTTGCGACAAAAGCAACGGAAGGCGCCGACTTCGTATCGACAATGCGCACATAAAATCGGCTTTCCAGAGTTCGTCGAATGACCAACCAAGCAGATAAGGATTGGCAGTCAGACGGTGGGTGCAGACCAACCTTTGGTCTTGTAAACTTCGTGAATATAAGTGAGATCCTCGACCCAATGGACATAGATCTCTCTGCGTTCGGCTGACCGCAGCTCGGTGCCGCGTTAATACCCCGGAGTGAGTGAGAACCGCGTACGCCTCGAAAATTGGCAGTGCGGCACCAGCACCCAGAAACCATCGGCAGAGCGACGCATCGCCGTAAAGCTGCAATGACAGCGGATGCCTTTGATAATCAAGAATCGAATATTAGCTTAAGTGAGACATACAGGATTTCCAATGTAGCAATTTGTACCGCCGACACCATTGTTTGCCGGCGCTGCTCGGCGACGGCCTCCAGCGGAACTTGCGGTGGGGCCCGTTACTGCAGAGAAGCTAAATCCGCTACTCGGTTTCACCGCCTGCCTTCGGTCATGGCGGGCAATCGGGTCGTCGCTGCAATAGCGCGCTGCAAGGTGTTAATGTCTAGTATTGTATAGCCCACAGTTAAGCACAGCAATGAGGAACTCAGAATTTAGGCGCAAACTCATCGAGCTTTATGCTGATGTCGCAAGGACTTGGCATTATAAGTTCCTGTATTCATATTGATCGTATGCGGAATTGAGCTCCAATTTGAATTGACGAAAATAGATGGGTGGCAAATTGACTATTTCAATTTCTTCGACGGATTCGGAATCGCCAAAGTTTCTTTCCTTAGAAGGGCTGCGGGGCATCTTAGCCCTCTTGGTTTGTGTCGGACATCTTGGTCTCAACACGATGGCTAACAAGATAGGTCTGACGGTGCGATTTGGTTTGGCTGTTGACGTATTCTTTGCTCTTTCTGGTTTTGTGCTTTGTTACAGCAATTACTTTGGGCGGCGCACATTAAAGCGATTTATCGTTGGCCGTTTCGCGCGGCTCTATCCCGTCTACGCCGTGACATTCGTTGTCACTGCGCTCATGGCACCGGCCTTTGCAAACGGAGCCAACATACGGATTTTTGTTCAACAAGTGTTTCTGCTGCAGAATATCGGACTATGGCCTAACGTACTTCCGCAAAACTTTCCGAATTGGTCCATTTCGGTCGAATTCTGGATATCAATCCTGTTTTTTATGGCGCTGCGGAAGCGAACCTCTCGGCTACTGATATTATTAGCGGTTGTGGCACTCCCAGCGATATTGGTGCCTACATATATCTCAGGCGATGCACAGAACACTTTTTCGGTGGTCAACTTTGGACTTCTGAGAGGTATTGCAGGATTTGGGGTCGGCGCGGCAGCCTTCCTAGCATTCGAAAAGCTTGGCGCAAAAGTCGTGTTACCGCAGTTTGTCGTTTACATTCCGTCGGCGATGCTCGGCGTATTCTTTTTCTTGGAAAACTGGTCGCGCATGACCATTCTCGCCTTCTACGCCGTGCTGTTGACCTGTTTGGTCCTGCTTGCAGCCAATGATCGGACCACATTATTGGCTTCCCGACCGCTGGTTTTTGTTGGAACGATATCGTACTCGATCTATCTCTTACATATTCCCATCTATTTGGCATTGTCACTTGCCATCGGCGATGCATCGATCAGGGGCGCTGTAAAGCCAGCCGTCTTGCTGATCGTACTTACGGCCAGCTATTTGTCTTATCGATGGGTTGAGCGCCCATCACAGCAGATTATACTAAATAAACTGCGAACCGGAAGCTTACTCCGGGGTGGCGTCCGCGCAGCAGAGAAATGATATCTTTATGGCACTGCAACGAATATTCAGGCTCGCGAGGCGCGTATTACCCGATAGTTTAGCGCACTGATCAAGAGTTGGTGACTGCAGTCTTTATACCGATTCGATTCCGCACGATAACGGGTGACTGGAAAAGCAGTCTTGAGACTGTTGCCGTAGACAGCAACGCACTTGTCCACTTATTCTACTATCGATTTCTTACTCAGCGAAGCCTCAAGGACAAAATACATTGGAGTTTCGAGGCGGCCGGTCCACATTCCGCCGCCCCTTACGCCTCAAGCTGGTGGATGGTCATATTGGCGCGGCGCAGGCGGCCGCTCAGTTCGCGACCCAGCGCCGCAAGAATCTGAATGGCGATGCCGGGCTCCTCGGCCTGCAAGGCCTTGAAGCTGTCCTCGCTGAGCGCCCAGGTCGTCACCTCCTCGTCGGCGGTGACGGTCGCCGAGCGCGGTCCCTGGTCCAGCAGCGCCAATTCGCCGAACACGCTGCCGGGTGCAAATGTCGCCAGCCGGATGTTGCGGCCCGGCGACAGCAGCCGAACGCTGGCGCGCCCGCGCGTCACGAAAAAGAGGTGCGAGCCCGGGTCGCCCTCCTTGAAGATCGTGCTGCCGGCCGGCCACACGGCGTGCTGAAAATAAGGACGCAGCAGCGCGATCTGGTCCGGCGTGAACTGCCGCAGCAACGAGACCTGTTCGAGCGGCAGTTCGACCGCTGATGCATCCTCCGCTTCGCGTGCGTCCGTTTTGCTTTTCAAGAGATCGTCCTCCGCCCATTCGATGGCGCGGTCGACATCGGGCAGACGGCGGGTCGGCAGTTCGGCAAGGCGCTCGCCGTTTTCGCTGTTGTCGCCGACCACCAGCATCAGCTTGATGCCCCGTCGCGTCAGATCGGCGTCGATGTCCGCCAGGATGCGCACGCCGGTCGAATCGATCTCGGTGACGCGCCGCAGATCCAGAATGACCCATTGCGCCGCCTGCGCGGTCTCGGCGTCGATGTCCTGGGCGAGCCGCTCGGCGCTGCCGAAGAACAGCGCGCCTTGCAGTTCGATCGCCAGGATCGACGCCCCATCTTTCTCCAGGATCGCCATGTCCTCGCTGCCGCGCGCCTTGCGCGAACGAACGGTGTCGCAGCGGTACCGCCGCCGGATACTGGAGCGGCTCATGCGCAGCACGAACAGCGATACCGCGAGCACAAGCCCCAGGAAAACGGCCGTCACGATATCGACGGTGATCGACAGGATCGAAACCACCAGCGCAACGCCGAGGTCGAGCGCGAGCGCGCCCTTCTGTGCGGTGCGCGCGCCGAACAGGCGAACGGCGGCCTGTTTGCTCCATGGGTCGATATGCTGGACCGCCACGACCATGATGAGGGCGGAGAGCACCGCGCGCGGCAGATAGCTGATCGCCGGCACCAGGAACAAGACGGTCACGAGCAGCACCGCTGCGTTAACCGCGACCGATATCCAGCTATGGCCGCCGAAGGCGCGATTGGCGACGCTCGGGCCGATATTGATGCCCGTGGTGATACCGCCGACAGCGGCCGATGCAGCGTTGGCGAGACCAAGGCGCACCAGCATGCGATTGCTGTCGCGGCGCGGGTCGCCCGGCCGGCTTGCGAGCTTGGCGCAAAGCATCGCGTCGATGGCCGCGATGATGGCGAGCGCCAGCGCGCCGGGAACGATGGTGCGGGCAAGACCGGCGAGGTGTTGGACGATCGCCGGGTCGGCGATTTCATAATAAGGCGCCGGCCTTGCGATGGCCGCGTCAGGAAGCCCCATGACCGGGCCGAGCGCCGAAGACAACCCCGCGAGCGCAAGTCCATAATAGGCCATCAGGCCGATGACGAGGCCGATCAGAAGCGGCGGCACCTTTGTGGTGATACGGCGCGCATGCCACGTCGCCGCGAAGGTGATGACGGCCACGACAACGCTGAGCGGTTTCGCCGCGGCGATCTCTCCGAGCGCGCGCGTGAACCGCACATTGTGGTCGTAGCCCAGCACATTGCCGAGCTGCACCAGGAACAGCAGCGCGGCGGCCATGTTCTGGAAACCCGCCATCACGGGATGAGGCGCGAACTTGATCAGCGTTCCCAGCCTGAGCAGGCCGAACAACGCCTGAAACAATCCGCCAAGCATGATGATCGAAAACAGCACCAGCAGCTTGAACGAGGCCGGCGCCGATTGCAGATCGGGGTCGGCCGAATGCACCAGCGAGGCGAGCAGCAGGCCGAGGAAGAACGTCGTGGTGATGCGCGGCGCATATATGATGGCGCTGCGGTCGCCGAGCAGGATGCAGACGGCGCCGGCAACGAAAGCCGAGATCAGTCCGGCTACGGCGCCGTGGGCGAAATACTGGTCGCCCAGCGTAACGAAGACGAACATGCCGAAACCGAGCGAAAGCGGGATCGCGAGCGCGGCCGACACGAGTCCGCCGCCGACATCTTTTCGGAGGTCTTGAATCCACTTTGTTTGCATGGGCATCGGTCGCAAGGAATCGGCTGCATGGCCCGAAGGGCCGACGTCCAGCCTTGAGGAGGGATACCGACGGACAATAGTGGAGGACCGCCGCCGGCACCAGTTCTTCGCTCCAAGCGGAATGCCGTGCTCTGAAGCGGCCTCCTCATCACGGCGTCTGCGGACCAAACGGCTAAGTTTGAACCTTGTCTAGGGCGTCGGCGTTTCCTAAAACGACGGCCGGGGCGGCCGCACCACCGCGGCACGTAAAGGCGACGAAATGCACCGTTGGTGGGAACTTTTTGTAAGCCCCAAAATCCGTTTCAGCCGATCCGGCTCTGTCGCACTGGCGCTCGCCTGTGTCGTGCTGGCCACGACCGCGCGCCTGCTGGTCGGCCTGCTGATCGGCGCCAATCTGCAATTCGTGTTCTATTTCCCGGCCGTTCTGGTGGCGACCTTATTCGGCGGCGGATTGGCGGGGCTGACCGCCATCGGGCTGTCGATCTTATTGGCCTGGCTGGTCTTCACGCCGCCCTATTTCGTCGTGTCGCTGCCGAGTGCCGTCGAATACGCCAACTTCGCGGTCTTCGCGGCATCCAGCCTGGTCATTGTGTGGCTCGCCGAAGCGCATCGCCGTCAGCTCGAACGCGCGCAGGAAACCATCCGCCAGCGCGACAAGAGCGAGGTCGAACTGCATCGCACCACCGCGCTGTTCCAGGCGGTGCTCAAGATGACGCCGGATCTGGTTTACGTGAAGGATCTCCAGAGCCGCGCGCTGCTGCGCAATCCGGCGGCGCTGTTCGGCAAGAATTGGGAAGACGTCGAAGGCCGCCAGGAGGCCGAATGGCACGAGAGCCCGGAAGAGGCCGCGCAGGTCGTCACCAATGACCGCATGGTGATCGAGGCCGGCACGTCGATGCAATTCGAGGAGCAGTTCACCACGCCGGAAGGCGTGCGTACGCTGCTATCGACCAAGTCGCCGCTGTTCGACGCGCAGGGCAAGATCGTCGGTATCATCGGCGTCTCGACCGACATTACCGAGCGTGAAAACCGCGCCAAGCATGTCGAGTTTATCATGCGCGAACTTTCGCACCGCTCGAAAAACCTGCTGGCCATCATCCAGGCGGTCGCGCGCCAAAGCATCCGGCAGAGTTCGGACCTGGAGGATTTCGAGGCCAAGTTCAACGAACGGCTGGCCTCGCTCGCCCGGCTGCACGATTTGCTGGTTCAAAAGGAATGGCACGGCGCCTCGCTGCACGACATCGCGCAGGCGCAGGTCGGACCTTTCGCCAGCGACCGCGTGCAACTGGACGGACCCGAGATTCTGCTCAAGCCCAGCATGGCGCAAATCATCTCGATGGCCTTTCACGAGCTCGCCACCAATGCTTCGAAATACGGCGCGCTGTCGAACAGCAGCGGGACGATCGCCATTCACTGGAGCTTTTCCGGCGATCGAAAGACGATAATCGTCCGCTGGAACGAAGCCGGCGGCCCATCCGTGGCGCCGCCGCAACGCAAGGGATTCGGCATCGTCGTGCTGGAGCGTATCGCGCTGCAAATTCCGGACGCTTCGGTGTCGCTCAAGTTTTTGCCGGCCGGCGTGACGTGGACTCTGAACGCGCCGGCGGAATGGCTGGTCGAGCAGGAATCCCCATCGCTCGATTGGTCGCCCTCGCCCGCCGTCGAGCCGACCTGAGGCAAGCAATAAAACCGCGGGCAATCAGCCCTGCAACACGGTCACCTGCGTGCCGACCGGCACGCGGTTGTACAGGTCGATGATGTCCTGATTGAACAGGCGGATGCAGCCCGACGACACCGCCTGGCCGATGGTTTCCGGCTCGGTGGTGCCGTGCAGGCGGAAGAAAGTGTCGCGGCCGTCGCGATAAAGATAAAGCGCGCGCGGACCGAGCGGATTGTCGGGGCCGCCGTTCATGCCGCCCGCATAATGCCGGTATAATGGTATGGCGGCCTTCATGTTCTCGGTCGGCGTCCAATGCGGCCACTTTTCCTTGCGGCCTATGATTGCGGTGCCGCGGAAATTCGTGCCCTCGCTGCGGCCGACTCCGACGCCGTAACGCAACGCGCGACCGCCGGCCTCGACGAGATAAAGGTGCCGTTCCGGCACGTTGACCACGATGCTGCCCGGCTTCTCGTGGCCCTTCCAGGCAACTTCCTGGCGCATGAGGCTCGGGTCGATGGCGGTGGTGTCGACCGCGGGCACCGAAAAGCCGCCATCCTCGATATGGCCATAGCCGCCGGCGCAGCCGGCCAGCAGCAAGGGCAAGCCGGCCAGGACCGCGCGGCGGCTGAGGACGTAAGGAGCGCGGGTTTGATGGGGGAGTTTCATTTGCTGCACACTGCTGGTTGGCCGCCTAGTGCCTAGCGTAGCATCGTGGCGTCTTGCAACAGGACTTTGGCAGTCAGGCCGCAGCCGGGTTTACGGATTTTTACCACGCCTGTTTCCGAACGATTCATATATCCGGGGCATGCTGGCGCGGTTATCGAGGCCGCGCCCGTGCCGGCCATTCGGGCTCATACAATGTCCATTTCAGCCGCCGAAAATTACATCAAGAACGCCAAGCAGCAGATTGCGCAGCGCGACATCAATGACAGCCTGCTGAAGGCGATCGTCGAACTCACCGGCGAAGTCAAACGCCTGGAAGACGACGTCCGGCGCGTCAAGCGCGATGCGCAGATGGGCCGGCGCTTCTAGACCGTCCGACGGCTACCGCACGCCGTGCTAGGCTCGATCCATGACCGATTCCGACGACAGACCGTTGCGCGCAATCGGCGCCTATTGGGTTGAGGAAGCCGACTATCCCGCCCTGCTGCAGATTTCCGACGACGGCAACACCATGCCGCGCACGTGGAAAGAGTGGCTGAAGATCGCCGAAGAGATGGAAAAAGGCCTCAAGGCCTACGGCCATCCGGTGTTGCGGGTGCGCATCGATCCCTCGACCTTCCCGGCCTGGTGCGCGGCGCATGGCACGACGCCCGGCCGGCAGGGCCGCAAAGCTTTCGTCGCCGAGGCGGTGTTCGAGCGCTACGGCGATCAGAACTGATCCGCCAGCGGCCTTATTGATTTAATCCGCCGCCGCGCTCTAATGCGGCCATGGCGACAAAAACCCTCCCGATCCTGCCCGGCGTCGTTCTGGCCTATGACGATCTGTGGCGCGTGTTGCGCGCGATGCGCACACTCATGGCCTATGCGGTCATGATCGTCCTGGCGTTCAAGGTGCTCGATGAAGTCATTCCGGCGCGCACGATGAGCAACCCCCTGCTGGCCCAATTCATCGACCTCGCAATCGGCGTGGCACAAAGCTTTTGTCTCACGCCGATCATGATCGCGGTGCATCGCTTCATCGTGCTCGACGAAGCGGCGCCGGCCTATGCCATCGATGTGAGCGAGCCGCGCTTCATTGCCTTCTTCAGCTGGCTGGTGGGCCTGTCTCTGCTGAGCGCCGCGGTGTTCTCGACCCAGGAATTGCTCACCGCGGCCGGCATAGAACCGCGAACCGCGGTGGGCCCGACGCTGATGGTGGCGATCGTCGCGGCCATACTGCTCGTCCGTTTTTCGATCCTGTTTCCGGCCATCGCCACCGGCGCGCGCGCGGCGACCGCGGGCAACGCACTGGCTGCCAGCAAGGGCCATGTGCTTTCGATGTTTCTTATCTATCTGCTGGCGCTGCTGCCAATGGCGGCGCTTGCCATCGGCAGCACCGTGATGCTTGGACGCGGCATGACGGTGCGGGGCTCGCCGGTCGCCGTGCTGGACCTTGTGCTGGGCGGCTTCCTCAATACGATCGTGATCGTTTTATGCGTGGCCGTCGCGTCGCGCATTTTCCAGTCGATCGGCAGCCCGCTGCGCGCCGGAGATCCGGCGCGGTAGGCTGTAAGTTCAACGGAGCGCCATCATGGCGGCAGAGAACTGGGTCGACGTCGGCAGCGCCGAGGAGTTTTCCAAGACGCCGCTCAAACGCGTCACTGTCGGCAAACGCGACTACGCGATCTCCTGCAAGGACGGACAATTCGGCGCGGTTTCGAACGCCTGCAACCATGTCGGCGGCCCGCTGGGCGAAGGCCGGCTGGACGGCGATTACATTGTGTGCCCCTGGCACAATTGGAAATTCCACCGCTGCAGCGGATTGGGCGAGCCCGGTTTCGAGGAGGACCGCGTGCCGGCATTTCCGGTCAAGACCGAAAACGGCCGGCTGCTGGTGGACCTCGGCAACGGCAGCAAACGGCAACGCGCGCCGCACCCGCCGCACCCATTGGCGCGTGAGGCCGTGCGCGCGGCCGGGCCGTTGCGGCTCGCCGGCATCTCGACGTCGGCGATGGATGCCGCCAATCCGCGCTTTTCCGGCTCGGACCATCTGCTCGAGCACGCTTTGAAGGAAGGCCGCGCGCTCGGCGCCGAGACGCGCATGATCAAGCTGAACGAACTCAATTTCCGCGTCTGCGAGGGCTACTACTCCAAGGCGGCGCAGGCCTGCACCTGGCCCTGCTCGATCACGCAGATGGACCCCAAGGACCAGATGGACCGGGTCTACGAAGCCCTGGTGCATTGGGCCGACGCCGTGATCGTGTCGTCGCCAATAAGATGGGGTGCGGCGTCCTCCCTTTATTTCAAAATGGCGGAGCGGCTCAATTGCGTTCAGAACGCCGTGACCATCCGTGACAAGGTCCTCATTCGCAACAAGGTCGCCGGCTTCATCATCGTCGGCGGCCAAGACAATATTCAGGCAGTGGCGGGCCAGATGCTCGGCTTCTTCGCCGAACTCGGCTTCATCTTTCCGCAATTTCCATATATCGCGCATTCGCGCGGCTGGTCGCACGAGGACATGGAACACAATGTCGAAATCGTGCGCGATTCGACCGAACTGGCCGAAGGCGCCTCGATGCTCGCGAAGCGCTGCCTCGACCTCGCCGGCCATCTGGTCGCGCGCGACGAAGCGCCGGTATCGATCGAGCGCGGCGGCCGCAAGGCCTTTCCGATCGAAGCTGGCACGGGTGAAGCCGCCCGCTAGCAGTCCTGCTGCCACTGCTCCAGCGGAATCACATCCGGCCGCTCGCCGGCGGCATGCGTCCACGGGTCGATCGCCCATTCCTTTTGCGTGGTCAGATCGGCGACGACGGCCGTCTCGTGCGGCAATCGACCGTCAATGAGCGCTCCACGTCCGGCCGGCCGCTCCACACGATGATGCTTCAGCAGATGCAGTTCATCGAGCACCAGCAGCAAGCTCGTAGTATTCCGGCTGGCGTCGATGCAGTCGAACTGCGAGTCGGGGTTGGACATTTCGCTCATGCCGGCGCGCGCGACATGGTGCATTGTGCCCGTTTCCGGACCGACACGCCGGTCGAACCACGCCACCGCTGTAGCGATTGCCTTGCGCTCGGCGGCGGGCGACGACTGCCCGGTGCGCAGGATCTGCGCCATCTTCACGCGGTCCGATGCGGAGAAGGCGACCTCGGTGCGGTCACGGCAACCAAACCCGTGACAGACAGTAAAGGCTGCGATCGACGGCGGCATCAGCGACCAATCGGCATATTGGCTGTTCAATACGGGATCGAACTCGCCCGCGCCGGCGAAGCCGCAGCTGATCGCCGCAACCGTGGCGCACATCACAGCCAGAAAGCTCCAACGCATTGTGAACTCCCCTCACCGACGCGGAAATAAAACAACAGCGCAAGATTTCGGAAAAATAAAATTGCTATCAAAAGGACAGGCGGCGGCGTATTTCGCGCGCTATCAAGCGGCGCCGGCAGACGGGCAGTTGTTGCAGCCGGCGAACTCCACTAGAAAACGAACAGACGAGAGGCACCGATGGCATTGCCGTTGCGCGAAAAGCTGACAATGCTGCTGCCGCCGTCACTGTTCTACCGGCGGCGGATTGCGCAGGAAGTCCGCGCGGGCGAGCCGGAGCTTGCCTTGTTGGCTGAGTTGGTGCCGCACGGCGGCACGGCGATCGATGTCGGTGCCAACCAGGGCATTTTTGCTTTTGCGCTCTCCGGGATCGCCGAGCGCGTGGTCGCTTTCGAGCCGAACCCGGACTACGCAGGCTTTGCACGCTGGATGCTGCGCGGCCGCGCCGAGGTGCAAGGCCTTGCGTTATCCGACCAAACCGGGCGGGTCATCTTTACTGTACCCATTTCGGATGACGGCATGGACCTGCATTTTGCCGGGAGCCTGAAGCCGGCGCATACGCAGTTTCCACGTTACAAGAGCTATGAGGTTGAGGTGCGAAGGCTGGACGATTTCGGATTCGACACCGTGCGTTTCATCAAGGCCGACGTCGAGGGCAGCGAACGCGAAGTGCTCGACGGCGCGCGCGCCACCGTCATGCGCGACAGGCCGGTCATTCTGCTCGAATTGCTGTCGGGGACGCATGCCGACCCCGCCGCGATCGCGAAATCGATCTGCGACGATTTTGGCTACGACGCGGTCATCGTTCAGCATGGCGAGAAAATCGCCGCTTTGCCCGTGATCGCCGCGCTGGGCAAGAACACCAGTTGGGGCACCGATATCGAATCCCGCAACGTGCTATTTCTGCCACGATGAGCGCGATGTTCGAAGAGCTGGACTATCGCGAGACGCCGATTGGGGCGCTCAGCCTGCGCCGCCGGCGCGATCTGAGGACCGGCGACGATATCTTCGAGATCAAGCTTGGCGATGAATTTCTGATGTCGAGCCTGTTTACGGCGTCGGAAATCGCGTTGGCACAACTCGGATTGGCGGAGTTACAGGGGTCCAAGCTCGACGTCGTGGTCGGCGGACTGGGCCTTGGATACACCGCGCAAGCAGTGCTGGCGCATAAGAATGTCGCGTCGTTGATTGTTGTCGATGCGCTGGAAGCCGTCATCGATTGGCACGCGCGCGGCCTTGTGCCGCTCGGCCGCGACCTCAGCACAGACCCGCGCTGCCGCATGGTGCATGGCGATTTCTTTGCGCTGGCGGCGGCAGACAAAGGCTTCGACCCGGCAGCGCCGGGACGGAAATTCGACGCCGTGCTGGTCGACATCGACCATTCGCCCGAAGCTTTGCTCGATGCAGGAAACGCGGCTTTTTACGGCGAAGACGGCCTGACGCGGCTGGCGGCGCATCTGCGCCCCGGCGGCGTATTCGGTCTGTGGTCGAATGAACTCCCCGACGACGGCTTTACCGCGCGGCTCGGCCGGGTATTCGCAAGCGTGCGCGCCGAGCCGGTGACATTCCACAATCCTTTGCAAGACAAGCCCTTCACACAGACCGTCTATCTGGCGCGGACTTAATCCGAGCCCTTGCAAAGCCGGACTTGCCATAGCTATGTTATATTGTTACATTGATTGCGGTTGGGGCGCCAGATTGAAGGTTTCTGCATGAAGACCGTCAGCGGCCTCCTGCTTGCCGTCCTCATTACTTTTGCGCCCGTCGTCCAATTTCCCGCCTCCGCTGCGGACGGCAAGCTCGCCGTCGTGGCGGCGGAAAATTTCTATGGCGACATCGCACGCCAGATCGGCGGCAATCGCATCGATGTCGTCAGCATCATGAACAATCCCGACCAGGACCCACATCTGTTCGAGACCACGCCGGGCGTCGTGCGCCAGATCGCAAACGCCCAGCTCGTCATTCTCAACGGCGCCAATTATGACCCCTGGATGGAGAAGCTGCTGGCGGCCGCGCCCCGGCCGGGCCGTGTCGTCATCAGCGCCGCCGAACTGACCGGCGCCAAGGCCGGCGACAACCCGCATCTGTGGTACGCGCCCGCCACCATGCCTGCGGTGGCAAAATCGATTGCCGACGCGCTGAGCAAGGCGGATGCCGCGCACGCCACCGACTATGCGGCGCGGCTTGCGACGACCCTCGCGTCGCTTTCGCGTATCAGCCAGCGGGCCGCGCAGATCAAGGCCAGGCATAATGGCGACGCGGTGACCGCGACCGAGCCGGTATTCGGCCTGATGGCCGACGCACTGGGACTGACCGTGCGCAATCAGCGTTTCGCGCTTGCCATGATGAACGACACCGAGCCGAGCGCGCGCGACGTCGCCGCCTTCGAGAACGACCTCAGGCAGCGCAAGGTGAAGCTTATGCTTTACAACTCACAGGTCTCCGAAAAGGTGACGTTGCGGCTGCTCGACATCGCCAAAGCGGCCAAGGTGCCGGTGGTCGGCGTCACCGAGACGCAGCCGGGCAATGTCACGTTCCAGGATTGGATGCTGGGCGAACTCGACGCGGTCGACAAGGCGCTGACGGGGCCGTCTTCTTGATCGCCGTCGTCGAACTCGACCACGCCAGCATCAGGATCGGCGGCCGCGAAGTTTTGGCGGATGCCAGCTTTTCGATAAGGCCCGGCGAATTCATCGGCGTGCTCGGCCCCAACGGCGCCGGTAAGACCACCCTGATGCGGGCCATTCTCGGCCTGCTGCCGCCAAGCGCCGGGGCCCTGCGCATTTTCGGCGCGGCGCCACGGCGCGGCGATGCCAGCATCGGCTATCTGCCGCAACTACGCACTGTATTGCCGGATTTGCGGATTCGAGGCTTGGATTTCATCGGCGCATCGCTCAATGGCGAGCGCTGGGGCATGCCGTCGCTGACCCGCAAAGACCGCGGCATGATCGAGGAGACGCTCGACGCGGTCGGCGCGCGCGAACTGGCTAACCGTCCGCTGTCGGAAATGTCCGGCGGCGAACGGCAAAGGCTGCTGCTGGCACAGGCGCTGATCGGCAATCCGCAATTGCTGTTGCTGGACGAGCCGCTGATCAGTCTCGACCAGCGCCACCAGGAGGTTGTGATCGATGTGGTGCGCCGCGTCTGCCGCGAGCGCGGCATCACCGTTTTGTTCAGCGCGCATGAACTCAACCAGCTCCTCGGCGCCATCGACCGTGTGCTCTACCTCGGCAACGGTCAGGCCGTGCTCGGCACCGTCGAAGAAGTCGTGACCGCGCCGGTGCTATCGCGCCTCTACGGCACCGACATCGAGGTGCTGCGCGCCGGCGGGCATATTTTCGTCATGTCGCGCGGCCGCGACGTCGAGGCAGCCGCGCACATGCATGACCACGATCATGGCCACGATCATGGCCACGATCATGGCCACGATCACGAGCACGGACATCGTCACTGACATGTTCCAATATGAATTCATGAACAATGCTTTCGCCGCCGCCAGCATGGTCGCGGTGGTGTCGGGCATCGTCGGCTTCTTCCTGGTAATGCGCGGGCAGACTTTCGCCGGCCACGCGTTGTCGCATATCGGATTTGCCGGCGCGACCGGCGCCGGCCTGATCGGGCTAGCCCCGCTCTGGGGTCTTGTCGGCTTCACGCTCGCCGCCGGCATGGCGATGGGCCTGCTCTCGGACCGCATCAGCAACCGCGACGTCGCGATCGGTGTCGTACTGGCCCTGGCGCTCGGCTTCGGTCTGCTGTTCCTGCACTATTATACGTCGTTCGCCACGCAGGCGACCGCGCTGCTGTTCGGCAACGTCTTCGCGGTCGACCGCACGATGATCGCGACACTCGCGGCGCTCGGCGCCGTCACGTTGGCCGGCCTTGCCGCCATCATGCGGCCCTTGATCTTTGCGACGCTGCAGCCCGAACTGGCCGAGGCCAAAGGCGTGCCGCTGCGCCTCGTGTCCACCGCATTTCTGGCGATCGTGGCGCTGGCGGTGTCGGAATGCGCGCAGATCGTCGGCGTGCTGATGGTGTTCACGCTGATGGTGGGACCGGCCGCGGCCGCACAGCGCGTCACCACCGGCCTGTGGAGCGGGCTTATTCTGTCGGCGGCGCTGGCGCTCGCCGAGGCTTGGCTCGGCATCGTCATTGCCTATCAAACCGATTGGCCGGTGAGCTTTTGCATCGCCGTCCTGAGCGCGCTCGGCTATTTCCTGTGTCTGGCGGCTTCGTCATATGGCCCGCGTCATCCCAGCGCCGCCGAGAGGTGACGCTCATCTCCTGCCGTGATAGCAGGGAAGAATGAGCGACACCGCCAAGCGAACCATCTGCATCGGCGAAGCGATCGTGGAGCTGGCGCGCGGCGGCGACGGACGTTTCGCGCTGGCGAGCGCCGGCGACACCTTCAACACCGCGATCTATCTCGCGCGCGCCGGCGTGCCGACCGCTTTTGCCACCGCCGTCGGCGACGATCCCTATTCCGACGCTATCGTCTCGCTCGCGAGAGCCGAGGCCATCGCCACCGACCTGATCGTGCGCGCGCCCGGGCGGCTGCCCGCCATCGCGCTGGTCGACGCCGCCAAGAAGAACGAACGCCGCGTCCATACCTGGCGCGAAGCGGCGCCGGCGGCCGCGCTGTTCGAACTGCCGAACTGGAGCCGCACCGCGGAAAGCCTGTTGGGCGCGCGGCTGATCTATTTCTCCGGCATCACGCTGTCGCTTTATTCCAACGTCGGGCTTGGGCGATTTCTGGCCGCAGTCGAACTGGCGCGCGGCAACGGCGCCAAGATCGCCTTCGACGGAAATTTTCGCCCCGGCGCCTGGCGCGGCGATCTGACCCGCGCCCGCACCGTGTCCGCGGAAGCGCTCAAGCGCGTCGATATCGCGCTGCCGGCCTATGACGACGAGGCGGTGCTATGGGGCGATCCTTCTCCCGAGGCGACCATCGAGCGCCTGCTGGCTTTCGGTGTTGGCGAAATCGTCGTGAAGAACGGGCCGAACAGCGCGCTGGTGGCAAGCGCCGGCGCACGCGACTCCATTCCGGTCCCTGAGGTCGTGGTGCCGGTCGACGCCAGCGCCGCCGGCGACGGCTTCAACGCCGGCTATCTTGCCGCGAGGCTTTCAGGACGCGGCCTCACGGAAGCGGCAGCCGCCGCGCATAACCTCGCGGCGCAGGTGATCCGCCATCGCGGCGCAATCGTGCCGCGTGCCGGTGCTGCCCTGCACTAGCGGCGGAATTGCCGGTATCAGGAAAGCGTCGAGCGCGCGGCCCCGGAGCCTGCTAAGGTCCGATCATGAAATACACAATCGCCGCCGCATTGATCCTGTTGGGTACGCAAGCCGTGCTCGCCGATCCGATGAAATGCAGCGGCGAGGAGAAAACCTGCAACAATAACTGTCTGAAATTCGCACGCGTCGCGCCGGCACAGTGTCTGGGCAACTGTCACCTCAGCCGGGAGATCTGCATGCGAACCGGCTGCTGGGACACGGGCACCAACCGCTATTGCGGCTTGATGAAGCAGTAGAATGCCGGCGCCCCAATCCGCGCGCTATGCGTCGGTTCGCGTTAAAATGGGCGCGGAGGCGTGCCGGCCAGTAGCGCGGCGAGCGCCGTAAATTACGTCAAAAAAGAAAGTGGCCACCGGCCCCGGTCAAGGGGTCGATGGCCTGCGGGGTAGAACCCTGTAATTTCGCCGCTGCGCCGCTATTCGGCGGGTACCGCTTTGCCTGCGGGCACCATGGCAGGCTGCTTCGACAATGCGAACAAGAAGGCCGACACGACCAGATAGGCGAAACAGACCGAGGGCGTCACGCCCCAGCCGCCGCCGACGCCGATCGCATCGCCATGCATGAAGCCGAAGTAAGTCAGCACCGCGCCGGCCAGCGAAAAGGCCGCCGCGTTGATGAACTTGCGGTCGATGACGAAGACCGCGATGGCGCCGAGTACCAGGCCGGTCAGGATCGAGCCGCCGCCCATCACTTCCAGGCCATGAAACAGCACACCGTTCTGCGCCATCTTGCCGACGAAATCCGGCGCGTGTTGAGCGCCGAAATTCATGCCGGCAGCGCCAAGCGCACCGCCGAGCAAGGTGGCGGCCCATGCCGCAAGGTGCGGCGTCAGCGCCAAGGCGATGGCCGGGGCGTGCTCACGCGGCGTCGTCTGGAACGCCTGAGCGCAGATCAGCATGCCGATGTAGAGCAGGATCGGAGAGATCGAGACCACGGGGACGATAGCCAGCATCAGGGAGATGATGCCGAACCACGAAAGCACGATCACCATCACGCCCACCGCCGCCGAGTAGCCGATGCGGCCGCCCATCGCCTTCCAGCCCGGCTGGCCGATGTAGACGGCGTTGATGAAGGGGTTGCCCATCAGGCAACCAATCAGGCTGACGACGCCGTCGGCGGTCAGCACGCGGGTGGTCGGATAGTGATCGCCGGCCGCTTCCGCGGACTCCACGTTGTCCATCGCTTCGACCAGATCGTAAATGCCATACGGTATGGCCGTGATCAGGATGACGCCGAGATACTGGAAACCGGAAAACACATGGCCGACAGCCGGTAACGGGATCGAGAAGCCGAAGCTCGAGAACGCCGACTTGACGCCGCCGACCGACAGACCGCCGAGGTTAAGACCGAACAGGTTGGAACCCCATGCGATGATCATGCCGACCGCAATCGCGATCAGACCGGCCGGAATGCCCATCGGGTAACGCACGCCCACGAACCAGCTCACCATGATGATGGCGAAGCACACCAAGCCTATCTGCGGCGTCATGAACATTTCAAGCGCCGGGCGCATCGAGATGAAGGTGACCGAGACGCCGGCCAGCGTCCCGAGCAGAGCCGCGCGCGGCGTGATCTTGCGTACGATCGGCGCGATGAAGCCGCCGATCATCAGAATGAAGCTCTGGAAGAACACCCAGACCAGCCCCGCTTCCCAACCCTTGATGGGGTCGCCGGTCGTAATCGCAATCGGAAGCATGATGACGAAGGTGACGATGAACATGTGCGGCACGCTGATGCCCGAGGGCATGGCGCAAACGTCGGTGCGGCCGGTTTTCTTCGCCAGGGAATAGGCGAGATAGGCGTAGTAAAACGTGCTCAGGCACATCATCAGGCCCATCGCGGGCAGAATACGGCCGAACACGATGTTGTCGGGCATCTTGATGACGAAGCGCAACAGGCCGGTCAGCACCAGCATGTTCACCAGGATGTTGGTGCCGAAACCGAAGAACGCGTTCCAGTCGCCTGGCGTCCATAGCACAGGTTTGAATCCAGCCTTTGCGGTAGCCATCTGCTTAACTCCCCCTTGTTGCGGCGATTAGCCCTGTCTTCCCGTTTGTCAGGCCGCCTTTTGTGCCGAACCCATGGCGGCCAGTACTTGTTGAGATCCGGTCACCCAGCCGAAAATGCCGCCTTGCGCCTTGATCATCGCGAGACCCATTTTGTGGAATTCCGGGAAATAGGAACCGGTGCAATCCGACAGCACGATGCAGCGGAAGCCGCGATCGTTGGCCTCGCGCACGGTGGTGTTGACGCAGACTTCGGTGGTGACGCCGGCGACCAGCAGGTTCTCGATGCCGCGATTGGCCAGGATCAGTCCGAGATTGGTGGCGTAGAACGCGCCTTTACCGGGCTTGTCCACCACCGGCTCGCCGGCGATCGGATAGAGCTCCTTGATGATGTCGTGGCCGGGTTCGCCCTGAATCAAAATGCGGCCCATCGGTCCTGGATCGCCGATGCGCTTGGACGGTTCGCCGCGCTCGACCTTGGCCGGCGGTGCGTCGTTCATGTCCGGGCTATGCCCTTCGCGGGTATGGATGACGAGAATGCCGGCCTTGCGGGCTGCCGCCAGAACTTGACGGCAGGGTTCGACCGCGGATTTAAGCAGGCTGACATTGTTGCCGAGCGTTTCCCCGAAGCCGCCCGGCTCCAGAAAATCGCGCTGCATGTCGATGATGATGAGGGCCGTGCGGCTGAGATCGATACCGATCGGTGTGGGTTCTGCGGCTATCTGGGTCATCACGCGGATTCCCTTTCCGGCGCGCGCGATGCAAGGCAGAGCCAACGGGCCCGTACGGCAAACGCGCGTTTTTCAACGCCTCGCGCCTAACGGAGCAAGTCGCGTGCCATTGCACACAATGCGCAATAAATGACCAAATTTTCGGCAATTTTGGCGATTCGACAAAAAATCCATGGGGTTATCAATGCGCTCGCTACGGCGTTGCTTTAGGCAGAAAATCGCTCTCGGCACCGGCTTGCTGAAATAATGGCGGATGCGCTCAAACGCGCGGCGTGTTATCCGCCGCAGACGGTCGGAATCGAGCGCGAGGCAAAGCATGGGTTACCTCATCGTATTTTTTGGCGGCGGCGTCGGCGCTGCCTTCCGGCATTTCATCAACATGTCGGCGCCGCGCCTGCTCGGCAGCGCATTTCCTTATGGCACCCTGTTCATCAACATTTCCGGGTCGATCGTCATGGGGATTGTCGCCGGCTATTTCGCCTTCAAGGGCGACGCCTCGCAGCATTGGCGGCTATTTCTGACCACCGGCATTCTCGGCGGCTACACGACTTTTTCCGCGTTCTCGCTCGACGCGGCGCTCCTCTACGAGCGCGGCAATGCCGGTTTGGCGGCGCTCTACGTCGTCGCTTCCGTGGCGGTTTCGATCGCGGGTTTGTTCGCCGGCCTGGCGCTGGTCAGAAGTTTTGCGTGAACCCCGTCATCGCTGGGCTTGACCCGGCAATCCATCGTCCTTTGTAAGATGGATCACCGGATCACGCCGCTTCGCGGCGGTCCGGCGATGACAGTCACTACTCCATCGGCCTCAAACCGAGCTTGTCCAACAGCGCCATGTCGCGGTCGCGGCCGGGATTCGGCGTGGTCAGCAGCTTCGGTCCGTAGAAGATCGAATTGGCGCCGGCGAGAAAACATAAAGCCTGCGTTTCCTCGCTCATGTCCTCGCGGCCTGCCGAGAGCCGCACCACGGAAGCCGGCATCGTGATGCGGGCGACCGCGATGGTACGCACGAAATCCAGCGGATCGAGCTTGGCTGAAACCGCAAGCGGCGTGCCCTCGACCTGCACCAGCATATTGATCGGCACGCTTTCGGGATGCACCGGCAGGCTGGCCAAGGTCGCGATCATGCCGACGCGGTCCTCCAGACCCTCGCCCATGCCGACAATGCCGCCGCAGCAGACATTGATGCCGACCGAGCTCACCTGCTCAAGCGTATCGAGCCGGTCGCCGTAGGTTCGGGTGGTAATGATGGCGCCGTAATATTCCGGCGAGGTGTCGAGGTTGTGGTTGTAGTAATCGAGGCCGGACCGCTTCAGCCGCGCCGCCTGATCGCCCGTCAGCATGCCGAGCGTGGCGCAGGTTTCCAGGCCCAGCGCCTTCACGCCTTCGACCATGGCGCAGACATTGTCGAGGTCGCGGTCTTTCGGCGAACGCCAGGCGGCCCCCATGCAGAAACGCGAGGCGCCGCCGGCCTTGGCGGCGCGGGCTTCGGCGAGCACGGCGTCGACGCTCATGAGCTTTTCGGCTTCGACACCGGTGTCGTAGCGCGCGGCTTGCGGGCAATAGGCGCAGTCTTCGGGGCAGCCGCCGGTCTTGATCGACAGCAAGGTCGAAATCTGCACCTCGGCCGGATCGAAATTCTCGCGGTGGGTCTGCGCCGCGCGGAACATCAACTCCGGGAACGGCAGGGCAAACAGCGCCCTCACCTCCTCGCGCGTCCAGTCATGGCGCGGTCCCCTCAAAACCGGGTGCGGCATATTGTCTTGGGCGAGCGACATTTTCGTTGGCCTTTCGCAGTGACCTTGCGGCTAAGACCCGTTTATATCACTTTTAGCGGCCATTTTGACAAAAATTCCGCCGCATTGAGCGGCTCATAGTGGCATGGTAGGCTTGCGGCTTGCAAAAACCGGGTGCAGTCATGGCGGTCATACGAAGATTAGTCGTCGGCGCGGCTTTGGTGGGGCTCCTTACCGGCCCCGTTCATGCCCAAAAAGAGCAGGATAAAACACCGCTCGAATTGGAAGCCGAACAGAAGCTGAAGGACGCTGAAACGGTCGATAAACAATATAAATCGACATTGCAAAGAACGCACCGCGAGACGACCGAGGCACACGGCGACCCTTGGTCGAATATGCGCGGCCCCGACGACTCCAAAACCAAGCGCTAAAGGGTGGCGGCTGTGAAAATTTTGCGAGCATTCATTCTCGGCGCGGCGATGGCGGCATGCATCGCTGCCCCGGCTTACGCACAACGCAGCAACGTTCCCAAGTCGCAGTGGAAGGAAGATCCGGACAAGGAAAAAACTGCCGCCGCGGTCGACAGGGAGTATAAGGCGACGTTGGAGCGGACGCGCAAAGACGCGGTCCAAGCACCCAAGGATCCCTGGGCGAATTTGCGCGACGACGACTCCAAGACCAAGCGCTAACGCATAATTGCGAAAAGCACGTCCTCGACTTCAATCGGGAATTGGAATCGGCTTCCCACCTACGCGAAGCACGCTTCGGCGGGCGAAGGCCGGTCGGGGGCGATCACGCGCTACCAGCGGTGCCGCCAGCCCCACCCGCCGCGATAGTAAGGTCCATAGCCGTAATAATAGGGCCGCGGACCGTAATAAACCGACGGACCGCCAACCACATATTCCGGCTCGTCGTCCTCATAGACGACCGGGCCGCCTTGCCGCGCGACGCGCCGCTGCTGCGGCACGCGACCGCTCAGGTCGAGCGCGGTCTGGATGGCAAAGCCGCTCTTGCCCTCCCAGTTCACTGCGCACCAACCATCGGTGCAGTTGTCGGCGTCGATCAGGCTGCCGCCGGGAATTTTCGCAACCACCTCGCTGGTGGTGCCCGGCGCCGAGCGCATGTTGACCGTGGTGGCGACATAAGCGGGCTTTGCCAGCGCCGGCGTCGCCGCGGCCAGCAGAATTCCCAAGCATGACATTTGGCAAAATAAACGCAGCATATATTGCATGGCTTTGCTCGCTGTCCCGATTCAGCTTCAGTGATCTTATCACGTCGTCCGGGAACAACAGCCCGGAAAAGCGGCGGCTTCTGGGCAGCGCTTGCCACCCCGGGCGGCTCTGTGAGAAAAGCCGCCATGACAGACACCACCCCCCTGGACGATAGCCCTCCCGACCACCTTTCCATCGACCCGCGCAGCCCGCATTTCAACGCGGCGGTGCTGGAACGCGACGTCGGCATCCGCTTCAAGGGCGTCGAAAAGACCAATGTCGAGGAATATTGCGTCAGCGAAGGCTGGATCCGCGTCGCCGCCGGCAACGCCAAGGACCGCTACGGCAATCCGCTGACCATCAAGCTGACCGGCAAGGTCGAGCCTTATTATAAAGACAAGAAGACCGATTAAGGCCGCGCGCAATGGATGACGGCGATGCGCGCGACCAGATCGCCCAGCTCGAAGCCCGCATCGAGGCACTTTCCGATTCGATTGCGCGTTGCGCCAAGATTTCCCTGGGCGCCAAGATCGCCATTGCGTGCGGGGCGGCCTGGTTCGCGCTGCTGATCCTCGGGATCATCTGGTTCAACGCCACCGGCTTTGTCGCGGCGATGACCGCCGTGCTCGGCGGCGTCGTTCTGCTGGGCTCGAACGCGACCACCTGGGCCCAGACCGAAGCCGACCTGAACTCCGCACGGGCCGCACGGGCGGATTTTATCGGCAGCCTCGAATTGCGCGTCGTGAGCGAACGGCCGACGCTGCACTAAGGTTCTGCGCCCTACTCCGCGGCTTCGCGCCTTGGGCCGACGGCCTCGACCCTTGCCGCGCAGAACTTGAATTCCGGAATCTTGCCGAAGGGATCGAGCGCCGGGTTGGTCAGGATATTGGCCGCCGCCTCGACGTAAGCGAAGGGAATGAAGATGACGCCGTCGGGAATGGCGTCGTCCTGCTTGGCCGGCAACTCGACTTCGCCGCGCCGCGTGGTGACGCGCAGCATGTCGCCGGGCTGCAGCTTCAGTTTCTCCAGCGTGCCGCGCGATACCGCCGCGCTCGCCGACGGCTCGATGTTGTCGAGCACCGTGGCTCTACGCGTCATCGAGCCGGTGTGCCAATGCTCGAGCTGGCGGCCGGTGGTGAGGATGAATGGATAGTCGTGGTCCGGCGTCTCGTTCGGCGGCGTCAGCTTGGCGGCGACGAGTTTCGCCATGCCATTCGGGCGCGGGAAGCCCTTGTCGAACACCACGTCGCGGCCCGGCTCGTCCGGCGCGTCGGTCGGATACGTGACATGCTCCTCGCGCTCGACGCGGTCCCAGGTGATGTTGTCGAGTGCCGGCATCAGCCGCGCCATCTCCTCGAACACTTCGCTGACGTGCTTGTAGTTCCACTTCTCGCCCATGCGCTGCGCAAGGTCCTGCACGATCCACAGATCCTGCCGGGTGTCGCCCGGCAGCGGCAGCGCGGCGCGGCCCATCTGCACCTGGCGATTGGTGTTCGTGACGGTGCCGTCCTTCTCCGGCCAGGCCGAGGCCGGCAGGATGACATCGGCATAAGAACACGTCTCGGTGAGGAAGATGTCCTGCACCACGAGATGTTCGAGATGCGCCAGCGCACCGCGGGCGTGATTCAAGTCGGGATCGGACATCGCGGGGTTTTCGCCCATGATGTACATGCCCTTGATCTCGTCGTTGTGCACGGCGTCCATGATCTCGACAACGGTCTTGCCGCGCTTGGGGTCGAGTTTCTTGCCCCAGGCCGCCTCGTATTTGGCGATCATCTCGGGGCTCTCGACCGATTTATAGTCGGGGAAGAACATTGGAATGAGGCCGGCGTCGGAGGCGCCCTGGACGTTGTTCTGCCCGCGCAGCGGATGCAGGCCGGTGCCGGGCCGGCCGACCTGGCCGGTGATCAAGGCGAGCGCGATCAGGCAGCGCGCATTGTCGGTGCCGTGGGTGTGCTGCGACACGCCCATGCCCCAGAAGATGATGGCGCTTTCGGCCCGCGCATAAGCACGCGCGACTTCGCGCAACGTGTCGGCGGGAATGCCGCAGATCGGCTCCATCTCCTCGGGCGTGAAATCCTTGACGTGCTCCTTGAGCTGCTCGAAGCCCTCGACATATGTCTGCACGTATTGCCGGTCGTAGAGCTCCTCGCCGATGATGACGTTGAGCATGCCGTTGAGCATGGCGACGTCGGTGCCGTTCTTGAACTGCATCATCTTCCAGGCATGACGTTTGAGCGCCTGACCGCGCGGGTCCATGACCACCAGTTTGGCGCCGCGTTTGGCGGCCTGCTTGAAGAAGGTGGCGGCGACCGGATGGTTTTCGGTCGGGTTGGCGCCAATGACGATGATGAGTTCGGAATTCTTGCATTCGTTGAAGGTGGCGGTGACCGCCGCGGAGCCGACGCCTTCCAGAAGCGCCGCCACCGACGAGGCGTGACAGAGCCGCGTGCAGTGATCGACGTTGTTGGAGCCGAAGCCCGTGCGCACCAGCTTCTGGAACAGGTAAGCCTCTTCGTTCGAGCCCTTGGCGGAGCCGAAGCCGGCCAGGGCGCGCGGGCCGTCGCGGTCGCGAATCTTTTTGAGGCCCGCGGCGGCGCGTTCCATCGCTTCTTCCCACGTGGTCTCGCGGAAATGCGTGA
>DASWPX010000049.1:0-5579 GCA_036398395.1 Pseudolabrys sp.
CCTGCGGCCAAATCCGATACCAAGCCCGCCACCATGACATGCGACATCACATCCTTCCGCACGCCCTATGCGCCGCCGGACGAGACGCTGGCTGTTGCGTTGCTGGCCGGCGCCGGTCGTTCCGCCGACGCCGAGGCGCGCATCGATGCCCGCGCTACGCGGCTGGTGCAGGCGATCCGCGCCGGCGTCGGCGGCTTGGGCGGGGTCGAGGACTTCCTGCATGCCTACGCGCTGTCCACCAAGGAGGGTCTGGCGCTGATGGTGCTGGCCGAGGCGCTGCTGCGTGTGCCTGACGCCGCCACCGCCGACCGCCTGATCGAGGACAAGCTCGAGGCCGGCGACTGGGCGCATCACGATGCGCGCCCGGCCGCCTTTCTGGTGTCGGCTTCGGCATGGACCCTGGGCATGACGGCACGCGTCATTCATCCGGGTGAGACCCCGGAGGGCATTGTCGAGGCTCTGGTCAAGCGGCTCGGCATGCCGGCGGTGCGCGCCGCCACCCGCCAGGCCATGAAGCTGCTCGGCTCGCATTTCGTCCTGGGCCAGACCATCGATGAGGCGCTGGTGCGCGCGCGGTCGCATGACGAGTTTCTCTATTCCTTCGACATGCTGGGCGAGGGCGCCCGCACTTCGGCCGACGCCGCGCGCTATTTCGAATCTTATGCCAACGCCATCGGCGCGATTGGCAAGACCGCCGGCAACGCCGCGCTGCCGCGAAGGCCCGGCATATCGGTCAAGCTGTCGGCGCTGCATCCGCGTTACGAGCCGCTGGCGCGTGAGCGGGTGTTGAAGGAACTCGTGCCGAAGCTGCTCGAACTGGCGCGCCTGGCCAAAGGTTTTGAACTTAATTTCACCGTCGACGCCGAAGAAGCCGACCGGCTGGAATTGTCGCTCGACGTCGTCTCGGCCACCTTGCGCGATGCTTCGCTGGCCGGCTGGGACGGCTTCGGGCTGGCGGTGCAGGCCTATCAGAAGCGCTCCGGCGCCGTGATCGATTGGCTTGCGGATTTGAGCCGCGCGCACAATCGCCGCCTGATGGTGCGGCTGGTCAAGGGCGCTTATTGGGACACCGAAATCAAGCGCGCGCAGGAGCGCGGCCTCGCCGATTATCCGGTGTTCACCCGCAAGGCGATGACCGACCTCTGCTATCTCGATTGCGCGCGCCGGCTGCTGAGGCTGAGGCCGCGGCTCTATCCGCAATTCGCCACCCACAACGCGCTGACCGTGGCGAGCGTGATCGAGGATGCCGGTGGCGCCGAAGACTACGAATTCCAGCGCCTGCACGGCATGGGCGACGCGCTCTACCGGGCGCTGCTTGCCGAACTGCCGGCGCTGACCGCGCGCGTCTATGCGCCCGTCGGCGGCTATGCCGATCTCCTGGCCTATCTGGTGCGTCGTCTGTTGGAGAACGGCGCCAACTCGTCTTTCGTCTCGGTGGCGGCCGATCCCGCTGTGCCGGTCGAAACCATCTTGAGGCGGCCGCAAAGCTTGATCGCGGATGCGAGCCACGCGCGTCATTCGCATATTCCGCTGCCGCGCGATCTGTTTGCGCCGGCGCGCCGCAATTCGTCCGGTGTCGAATTCGGCGACAGCGCCGCGCTCGATGTCTTGCTCGCCGAGATCCGTGCCGCGCCGGCAAGCGTTGACGCCGCGCCATTGGTCGGCGGCGCGGTGCTTGCCGGCGCCAAGCGCAAGGTGCTGTCGCCGATCGACGGCAAGGCCGTCGGCACCGTGCAGGACGGCGATGAGACAATCGTGGTGTCGGCGATGGCCGCCGCGCAGGCCGGCTTTGCCGCCTGGAACGGCGCGGGTGCGGCAGAGCGCGCCGATGTGCTGGCCCGCGCCGGCGATCTGATCGAAGCAAGTCGCGGCCGCCTGATCGCGCTGCTGCAAGGCGAAGGCGGCAAGACGCTCGATGACTGCGTATCGGAAGTGCGCGAAGCCGCCGACTTCTGCCGCTATTACGCCGCGCAAGCGCGCGCCACGCTGGCGCCCCAAGCGCTGCCGGGGCCGACCGGAGAGAGCAACGAACTGCGCTATCGCGGCCGCGGCGTTTTCGTCTGCATCAGCCCGTGGAATTTTCCGCTGGCGATCTTCATCGGCCAGATCGCGGCCGCGCTCGCCGCCGGCAATTCAGTGGTGGCCAAGCCCGCCGAACAGACGCCGCTGGTTGCCTTCGAGGCGGTGAAGCTGCTCCACGCCGCCGGCGTGCCTCTGAACGCGCTGCATCTGGTGCCGGGCGACGGCAAGGTCGGCGGCCTGCTGGTGCGTCACGCCGCCGTCGCAGGCGTCGCCTTCACCGGCTCGACCGAGGTCGGGCGTCTCATTAACCGCACGCTCGCCGCGCATGGCGGCCCGATTCCGGTTTTGATCGCCGAAACCGGCGGGATCAACGCCATGATCGTCGATGCCACGGCGCTCCCGGAACAAGTGACCGACGACGTCATCGCCTCGGCATTCCGTTCCGCCGGTCAGCGCTGCTCGGCGTTGCGTCTCCTGTGCGTGCAGGACGATGTCGCCGGCAAGATCATTGAAATGATCGAAGGCGCGGCGCGAGAACTTGAAATCGGCGATCCGCGCGATCCGGCTATCCAGGTCGGCCCGGTGATCGACGCCGAGGCCAGGGACAAACTGGAAAACTGGATCGCTGCCATGGATTCTCGCGGCGCCTTGCGCTTCCGCGCCGGGGCTCCGGCCAATGGCGGCACCTTTGTTGCGCCGGCGATCGTCGAAATCGACCGCGCCGATGACTTGAAGGAAGAAGTGTTTGGCCCGGTCCTGCATGTCCTGCGCTGGCGCACCGATGAACTCGGCAACTTGCTCGGCCAACTCGTCGGCAACGGCACCGCGCTCACGCTCGGCATCCATTCGCGCATCGACGCCACGGTTGCGCGCATCGTCGCCGCGCTCCCGCACGGCAACGTCTACGTCAACCGCAACATGATCGGCGCGGTGGTCGGTTCGCAGCCCTTCGGCGGCTCGGGCCTGTCCGGCACCGGGCCGAAAGCCGGCGGCCCCAATTACCTGCGCCGCTTCGCTTTGGAGCAGGCGTTGACCGTCAACACCGCGGCCTCCGGCGGCAACGCCGGCCTGCTGGCTGAGGACGAGTAGCAAAATCGGGTCTTTTTGGCCCTGCCGGCAGCAATCGTTAACCAGTTAGCCGTCCGGGTCGGGTATGGTTCGAACATGACTGATTCGGTCGCCCGGCTCTATAACGCCGTGATCGCCGTGCGGGGTACGGACCCGGCGAAATCGCGCACGGCCAGGCTATTGCGCGCCGGCCGCGCCAAAATGGCCAAGAAACTTGCCGAGGAAGCCGTCGAGGTCGTGATCGACGCCATGCATGGCCAGACCGAGGCCGTGGTCCGGGAAAGCGCCGACCTGCTCTATAACCTGGTGGTGCTGTGGGTCCATGCCGGGGTCCATCCCGACGATGTCTGGGCCGAAATGCGCCGCCGTGAGGATATGTTCGGCATCGCCGAAAAATTGCCGAAGAACCTGGTACAAGGTCCGGCGCGCCGCAAAGTCGTAGCCCTGGAGCCCAGGCGCATCCGCAAGCGCCGCTGATCCGCCATCTTTTTCCCCGCATGAGTATTCTCATGACAGTTCAGGCCGCCGAGCCGCGTTCTTTGCTACGCCGTCTCTACGACTGGTGCATCGACGCCGCGCACAAACCCTATGCCATGTGGATCATGGGCGCGGTAGCGTTCGCCGAAAGTTCGTTTTTTCCGGTGCCGCCGGACGTGATGCTGATCCCGATGGCGCTGGCGCAGCCCGAACGCGCCTATGTGATGGCGGCCTGGTGCACGGCAGCCTCGGTCGCCGGCGGCATTCTGGGCTACGCCATCGGCTCGCTGCTCTATGACTCGGTCGGCGCCTGGCTGATCCAGATCTACGGCTATGGCGGCAAAGTCGAGACCTTCCGCGCCGCCTACGCGCAATGGGGCGCATGGATCATCCTGCTCAAGGGCTTGACGCCCATCCCCTACAAGATCGTCACCATCACCTCCGGATTTGCCGGTTACAATTTTGGCCTGTTCGTCCTGTTCTCCGTTATCGCGCGCGCCGGCCGTTTCTTCCTGCTGGCTTTCCTGCTGCACCGCTATGGCGAACAGGCCCGCCATTTCATCGAAAAGCGCCTCGGCCTGTGGGTTTTACTGGGTGCCGCCGTGATCGTCATCGGCATCGTTATTGCGCTATACTTGATTTGACCGAATCGGCATTCCTCAATTTCGCCACGTGGCCGGACCAATCTGGCCGAATATACCGGTCGATTTGAGCGGCTATGGGCGGCACCAGACTTGACCAGTCATCCTGAAAAACTCGCGGTTCGTTCCGCGGTATCGTGCCTGTTCGCCGGCGCCATGATCGTGATGGCCGTGGCGCAGGAGCCGGCGCCGAAGCCGGCGGAGTCGCCGGGCTTTTTCGGCACGATCGCCAGCTGGTTCGGTTCTACGTTTCAGCAGGCGGGAAAGGGCGTCGCGACTTTCAGCCACGAAGCCGGCATCGCCGCCAAGACCACGGTCGACACGGCCAAGGACGCGGCCGGCGCGGTCGCGAAGATTCCTGGCGTGCGTATGGTCACCGGCCACGAGAAATGCCGGAACGCGCCAAACGGCGCGCCCGACTGTCAGGCCGCCGCCGACGCGGTCTGCAAAGCCAAAGGCTTCGAGACCGGCAAGAGCATGGATATGACCACGGCCCAGGTCTGTCCGGCCTCGGTGCTGTTGTCGGGTCGCGGCGAGTGCAAGGACGAGACCTTCGTTTCCCGCGCGCTTTGCCAGTAAGCCGCCGCGCCTGTGTTTCCGTTTCGCCATAAAAATCGGAAGGCGCGCTGCAATGGTCATACGGCCGCGAAAGTGCGGCGCGAGATGGAATGGGCCTTCGGCCGGCGGAATGCCGTGGCCGGAGCGGTGTTATAAGGCTACAAGAACGCCAACAATAAAATCCATCCGGGAGAACGCCACAATGAAACGCCTGCTTGCCGCCGCGCTCGCCGCGGTCTTTACGTTCGCCGTCGCACCCCAAAATGCGCGCGCGGAGGACACCAAGCTCACCGTCATCGTCTTTCCCGGCGTGCAGAACCTGCCGATGTTCGCGGCGCAGGCCAAGGGTCTCTATGCCAAGCGCGGTCTGGCGGTCGATCTCAAATTCACGCCCAATTCCGATGAGCTGCGCAACGGGCTGGCCGAAGGCCGCTACCAGATCGCGCATTCGGCGGTCGACAATGCCTTCGCGCTCAAGGACAAGGCCAATGCCGACATCGCGGTGGTGCTCGGCGGCGACAACAGCTTCAATCATCTGATGGTGCAGGCCGACATCGCCTCGCTCGCCGACGTCAAAGGCAGGACGGTGGCGGTCGACGCCGTCAACACGGCTTACGCCTTCCAGCTCTACGAGATGCTGCGCCAGAAAGGCGTCAACAAAGGCGATTACGAGATCAAGCCGGTCGGCGGCACCGGCGCGCGGCTGGAGGCGATGCTCAAGGACAAGACCATGGCCGCCACCATCATGAACCCGCCGTTCTCCATCCGTGGCGAGAAGGCGGGGCTCAAACACATGGGCACCGCTGCCGCCGC
>DASWPX010000050.1:0-12543 GCA_036398395.1 Pseudolabrys sp.
GGCCATCCACGTCTTCACTACTGGCGCGCGTTATAAGGACGTCGATGCCCGGGACAAGCCCGGGCATGACGACTCGTTGAGACTTGTCGCCGAGGCGGACGCGTGCGTCACACGTGATATTGGCCGCCGTTCACCGTCAGCGTCGAGCCGGTGATGAAGCCGGCCTCATCCGCTGCGAGGAAGATCACGGTGCGGGCGATTTCCTCGGGCTCGCCGAGGCGGCCGACCGGAATCTGCGGCAGGATGTTCTTCTCCAGCACCTCTTTCGGCACCGCCTGCACCATCTCGGTGTTGATATAGCCGGGGCAGATCGCATTAACGGTAATGCCGGACTTCGCGCTTTCCTGCGCCAGCGCCTTGGTGAAGCCGATCTCGCCGGCCTTGGCCGCGGAATAATTGGTCTGACCGAACTGGCCTTTTTGACCGTTGATCGACGAGATGTTGACGATGCGGCCGAACTTGCGCTCGCGCATGCTCTCGATCACCTGGCGCGTCATATTGAACAGCGAACCGAGATTGGTGTTGATCACCGCCGTCCACTGCTCCGGCTTCATGCGGTGCAACTGGGAATCGCGCGTGATGCCGGCATTGTTGACGAGCACTTCGACCGGACCGACTTCGGCGGCAACTTTCTTCACACCCTCAGCACAGGCGTCAAAGGACGACACGTCCCACTTAAATACAGGAATGCCGGTTTCGGATTTGAATTTCTGCGCCGCTTCGTCGTTGCCGGCATAATTCGCGGCGACCTTGTAGCCCTTGTCCTTCAGCGCCTTGGCGATCGCGGCGCCGATGCCGCGGGTGCCGCCGGTAATCAACGCAACGCGAGACATCCCTCACTCCTCCCCACCGGATTTATAACAGTTATGGCCGGATCGAGCCGGCCATAACAAGAGTCAAAGTATATGCAGCGCACAACGTGAAATGCGTCGAACGTCTTAGCCGCGTTCGACGCATGTTTTATTGCACGTGTTCAGGTGGCTTAGCCACGCTCCACGCACATAGCAATGCCCATTCCGCCGCCGATGCACAAAGTCGCCAGGCCCTTCTTGGCGTTGCGGCGGCCCATTTCGTGCAGCAGCGTCACCAGCACGCGCGCGCCCGACGCGCCGATCGGATGGCCGATGGCGATGGCGCCGCCGTTGACGTTGACCTTCGATGTATCCCAGCCGAGGTCCTTGTTGACCGCGCAGGCCTGTGCGGCGAAGGCCTCGTTGGCTTCGATGAGGTCGAGGTCGTCGTGCTTCCAGCCGGCCTTCTTGAGCGCGGCGCGCGAGGCCGGGATCGGTCCCGTGCCCATGATCGAGGGATCGACGCCGGCCTGCGCCCAGGACACGATTCGCGCCAGCGGCGTCTTGCCGAGCTTGGCGGCCTCCGAGGCTTTCATCAGAACCACGGCGGCGGCGCCGTCATTGATGCCGGAAGCCGAGGCCGCGGTAACCGTGCCTTCCTTTTCGAAAGCGGGGCGAAGCTTCGCGAGCGCTTCGAGCGTGACGCCTTTCTTGGGATATTCATCGGTGTCCACCACGATGTCGCCCTTGCGCGACTTGATCGTGACTGGAACGATCTCGTCCTTGAACTTGCCGGCGGCCTGCGCCGCCTCGGCTTTGTTCTGAGACTTGACCGCGAACTCGTCCTGTTGCCCACGCGTGATCTGATACTGCTTGGCGACGTTCTCGGCGGTGTTGCCCATGTGATAGCCGTTGAACGCATCCCACAGCCCGTCCTTGATCATGGTATCGACCAGTTCGAGCGAGCCCATTTTCACGCCGCTGCGCAGGTGCTGCGCGTGCGGCGCCATGCTCATCGATTCCTGGCCGCCGGCCACCACGATGTCGCTGTCGCCGGTGAGGATGGCCTGATAGCCGAGCGCGACCGCGCGCAGGCCGGAACCGCATAGCTGGTTTACCCCCCAGGCGGGGCTTTCGACCGGAATGCCGGCGGCGATCGAGGCCTGCCGCGCCGGATTCTGACCCTGACCCGCGGTCAGGATCTGTCCCATGATCACTTCGGAAACGCGGCCGCCTTCGACGCCCGCCCGCTTCAGGACTTCCTGGATGGCGGCCTTGCCCAGTTCATGGGCCGGCAAATTCGCGAACGCCCCGTTGAACGAGCCGACCGGCGTGCGAGCGGCGCTTACGATGACGATGTCGTCTTTCATCCGAAACTCCTGATGTTTGCGGCGGCCGGCCGTATAGCCCGAGAATTGGCGCTTTTTGCGGGTTTCCGCAAGCCCTTCGCACTGCACGGGGCTTTGCCGCAACGCCACAAAACTGTGGCAGGCGGCCCGCGATTGCGGCTATGCTTGAGGCCTAGGCAGGGGACACGCGATCAACATGGCTGAAGAAAAAGAGCCCATTACGATCAAGAAGTACGCCAACCGGCGGCTCTATAATACCGGGACCAGCACTTACGTGACGCTGGAAGACCTCGCCACCATGCTCAAGGATGGCGAGAATTTCGTCGTCTTCGACGCCAAGACCAACGAGGACATCACCCGCTCGGTCATGGCGCAGATCATTTTCGAGCAGGAAAGCAAGGAAGGCCAAAGCCTGCTGCCGATCGCCTTCCTGCGTCAGCTGATCCGCTTCTACGGCAACAGCATGCAGATGATGGTGCCGAGTTTCCTCGAGCAATCGATGCAGTCGCTCACCAGCCAGCAGGGCAAATTCCGCGAGCAGATCACGCAAGCCTTCGGCGCCGGCGGGTTCGGCACCATCGAAGAGCAGGTGCGGCGGAATATGGAGATGTTCGAGAAGACCTTCGCCATGTTCGCGCCCTTCGCCCAGGGCCAGGCGAAGCCGACGGCCGAGAAGCCGGCGGAAGCCTCGGGCACCGAAATGGAAGACCTCAAGCAGCAGCTCGGCGAAATGCAGAAGCGGCTCGACAAGCTCGGCGGCGGCAAGGAATAATTACGCGATCGCGGCGCGATCTTTCGCCGCAAGCCACGGCCGCTCGGGCGTGGCCAGTCCAACCAAGGCGCCTTGCAGATAGTCGCAACCGAGGCCGGCCAAATACTGAGCCGCCGCCTCGTCCTGCACCCATTCGGCGACGGTCTTGAGCCCGAGCCGGCGTCCCAGATCGATCATGGTGTGCACGAAGGCGCGGTCGTCGCTCGACTTCATGATGTTCTGCACGAAAGCGCCATCTATTTTTATGATGTCCACGCCGAGCCTGCGCAAGTTGCGGAACGAGGTGTGGCCGGCGCCGAAATCGTCGATGGCGATGCGGCAGCCGAGATCCTTCACGCGCGCGACGAAGCCGCGCGTGTCGTCGAGATCCTGGATCGCCGCGGTTTCGGTTATCTCGATGATCAGCCGTTCGGCGACGCCCGAATTGGCGCGCAACAAGGCGCCCAAACCCGCCCACCAGTCCGGATCGATGGTGGACGCCGGCGAGACATTGACGCTGGCGGTAAGGGCGGGCGCGGCGATTAACTCCTCGACCACCAGTTCGAGCACGCGGAAGTCCAGCATGCGCACAAGGCCGAGCCGCTCGGCCACCGGGATGATCTCGTTGGCGTGGCAGGCCGTGCCGTCGCTGCGGTTCACGCGCATCAGGCATTCGTAGAACCTGACCTGCCGGCTCTTCGCCTCGACCACCGGCTCGAAGGCGAGCAGCACGCGCCGCTCGTTGAGCGCGGCCACGATCTCGTCGCTGGCGCGTACGGTTTCGCGCCGCAGCGTGTCGCGTTCCAGGTTCGGGCGGTAGGCGACGAAGGAGCCGTGGCGCTTGGCGCGCGCGACCTGCAAGGCGTCCTGCGCGCGGCTGAGGATTTCCGGCAGGCTGCGGGCGTGGCGCGGCGCGGTCACGCCGCCGATGGTCACCGTCACCGCCACCGAGCCGGCCGAAGTCGTGAGCGTCTCGTCGCGTACGCCGGCAAGCAACCGCTCGGCCGCTACCGTCAACTCGTCGGGCGTGCAACTGGTCAGCACCACGCCGAATTTATTGCCGGAGAAGCGGCCGAAATGATCCTTGCCGCGCATGCGCGCGCGGATGCGCTTGGCGACCTGCGCGATAATCTCCTCGGTGGTCTCGAAGCCGTAGGTTTCGTTGAGCCGGCCGAGATGGTCGATGGCGACCATCAGAAAACCGCAGGAGCCGCGGAATTTCACCGCCTCGTCGAACGTGGCGCCGAGCACTTCGGTCAGGGAGGCACGGTTCAACTCGCCGGTCAGCGGATCGAAATTGGCGCGTTGCATGAGGTCGGCGTCGCGCGCGTGCCGTTCGTTGATGGCGCGCACGATGCCGTGGGCGCGCTGCGGCTTGCCGTCGGGACCGGCGAACCAGCGGCCGGTATCCTCCAGCCAGATTTTCGCGTCGCCGCGCCTGAAGGCGTATTGCACTTGATAGGCGACGCCTTCGCCGGAGTCGCGCGCATTCGGCGCCTGTACGGCGTCGATGCGGCTTTGTCCGTCCACGGCTTCGATGTGCCGCGCATAGGCATTGCCGCTGCCGATGTCGGCCGTGCCGAAGATCGCGCCGGCATTCGCGCTCCAGGTCAGAACGTCGCTGTCGAGCCGCCACTGATAGGCGACGTCGCCGATCGATCCGAGAATTTCGGCGGTATCGAGGTTAACGGGTCGTTGACCGGGATGGATCACGGGTGGCTCTTTTTGGAACGCCGCGCGGCTTGGAGCGTTAATTCGAACGTCGTGTTTGCACTCAGAAACTACGGGCAATCCTTAAACAATTAGAAAAAAGGAACTGCGGAGCGGAGCTAACGGCGATTAACGTCCGTGGTACGGCGCTTGCGATGCATAGGCAGGACAGGACTTCTTGTCCCGAACTGAGACAGGCAAACGTGACTATGCGAGTCGAACGGACCAGACAAGCGGAGCGGCGAACAAGCGAGCGGCGCAGCGCTTTCTCGTCCGATATCGAGCAAGACCTCGTCGGCCAAGACGCGGCGGGCCGCGCGCTACTCGTACTGACACCTGCGGAGGCGCCGGATACGGCGCCGACCAGCTATCGCGAGGCCGAATTCCTCGCTCATCTCATCGCCACGAAAGAACACCTGCCGCAGACCTGCGAGCGCCGCCGCGCCGAGCCGGGCGAGGCCATCGCGGCCTATTCAGCCGCCGACGCGCTCACCAAACACGATTAATTTTCGGTAGCCGCGCTTTCAGTAGCCGAGCGCGCAGCCATCCTTGCGCGGCTCCGAGCCGGCGATCAGCACGCCGCGATCCCAATCGATTTTGACCGTCTGGCCGCCGCCCCAGGGCGAGCCCGCCATCGCCACGTCATGCCCGCGCGCCTTGAGGCCCGCGATGGTGGCCGCGCTGGTGCCGCGTTCGACGACGCTCTGATCGCCCTCGAAGAAGAAACGCGGCGCGTCGATCGCCTGCTGCACGTCCATACCGTAATCCAGCATGTTGAGCACGATCTGGGCGTGACCCATGGGCTGGAAATGCGAACCCATGACGCCGAAGCTCATGTCGCAGCGGCCGCCGCGCATGGCGAGGGCCGGAATGATGGTGTGCATCGGCCGCTTGCCGCCGCCGAAGGTGTTGGGATGCGCCGGGTCGATGACGAAACAGCCACCGCGATTGGTCAGCAGGATGCCGGTTTTCTCGGTGCAGATTCCGACGCCGAAGTTGGAATAGAGCGAGTTGATGAAGGAAACCGCCATGCGGTCCTTGTCGACCACGCTCAGATAGACCGTGTCGTTGTCCGGCGCAGGCTTCGGCGGCAGCGCGCTGCGGCGCGCCGGATCGATCTTGGCGGCGAGCTTTTTTGCAAATGCCTTGTCTATCAAGGCGGAAACCGCGACACGCATATGCGCCGGATCGGCGATATGCGTGTCGCGCACGCCATAGGCCATGCGCGCTGCTTCCAGCACGATATGGAAACGCTCCGGCCCGAACGGGTCGAGCGCGGCCATATCGAAATTTTCCAGGATGTTGAGCAGCACCAGCGCAGTGAGGCCCTGTCCGTTCGGCGGCAGTTCGAGAATGTCGAGACCGCGATAATTGGTCGAGACCGGCGTGACGACCTCGCCGCGATGGTCCGAGAAATCCTGCTCGGTCAGGAACGAACCGCGCGCGCGGATGGTATCGACCATGTCGCGCGCTATGTCGCCCTCATAAAAAGCCTTCGCGCCTTTTTTCGCGATCGCCTTCATGGTGGCGGCCAGCGCCGGCAGCTTGATGACGTCGCCTTCGGCAGGCGCGCGTCCTTCGACCAGGAAATGCCGCCTGGCGCCGGGATCGGCGGCGAGCCGGGACGTATGCCGCGCCCAGGCGTCGGCGATGCGCGCTGCGACGGGAAAGCCCTCTTCCGCGAAACGGATGGCGGGCGCGAGCGCGCGGTCGAGGCCGAAACGGCCATGCGCCTTGAGGATTGTCTCCCAAGCCTCGATGGCGCCGGGCACCGTCACCGCGTGCACGCTCATGCCGACTTCGGTCAGGCCCTGCTTGATGAGCGCCTCGGTCGAAGCGGCGGCGCCGGCGCGTCCGCTGCCGTTGTAACCCCAGACCGGTTTGCCCGGCCGCGCGATCATGCAGAAGCAGTCGCCGCCGATGCCGGTGCTTTGCGGCTCGACCACGCCAAGCACCGCGGTAGCGGCGACCGCGGCGTCGACCGCGTTGCCGCCGGCGCGCAGCACATCGACCGCGGTCAGGGTCGCCAGGGGATGGGAGGTGGCCGCCATGCCGCCGCAGGAAATCACGGGCGAGCGGCCGGGGAGCTGAAAGTCGCGGCTCATGGAATACCGGTATATTAGAACGTTCAGGACGTGATGGTGGGGACGCTGCCTTCGATGGTCAGATCGCGCTGAGCCGAACGCAGCGTGACGGCAAAGCCGCCGATCACGTCGACGAAGCTGATGACCAGCAACAGGAAAAAGATGGCGGTGGCGGCCTGCTTCACCAGCAGGAATTCGACCAGCATGGCGAGGAACAGGATCAGCGACAATCCGTGATCGACGACGGTGCGCACGCCAATGCGGGTCGATTTCAGCACTTCACCGGTCAAGAGCAGGATCGCCAGCGTGACCAGCAGATCGCCCGACGACATCGTCCAGTCGGTGCCCGACACCATGTGAACGGTCGTGAGCACGGCGGTCCAGCCGAGACTCGGCATCAGGAAGGCGACGATGTTGTAGATCGCGAAGGGGACCAGCAGCAGAGGGAAGCCCAGAATGAACATAACGAGCTTCCCTAAGATCGTTATGCCTCGGTCTTCACCTTCAGCACCTGGCGGCCTTTATACATGCCGGTCTTCAGGTCGATATGATGCGGACGGCGCAGTTCGCCGGAATCCTTGTCCTCGACATAGCTCGGCCGCTTGAGCGCGTCGGCGGAGCGGCGCATGCCGCGGCGCGACGGCGAGGTTTTTCGTTTCGGCACAGCCATGGGAAGAACTCCTCAAAGATCGCAAAATGTCGTTATGAAGCCGGGCTTATAGAGGATGGCTCGGCTCTAGGCTAGTAGGCAAAATCTAGGGTTTTCGCAGGCAATTGGCGGCCTCGGGCGCGCGCCCGGCGCGGTTAACATAGAGCCCGGCGAGCCGCCGCAGGCCCGACCCGGGCGAGCGGGCATCGCGCTGGATGGGGTTCGGCAGCATGGCCGCCATCAGGGCCGCCTCGCGGGGCGACAGATCGCGCGCCGACTTGCCGAAAGCGCGGCGGCTGCCCGCCTCGACGCCGAATTCGCCGTTTGGACCCCATTCCGCGATGTTGAGATAGATTTCCAGCACCCGGCGCTTGGTCAGCATCAGGTCGATCCAGAGCGCCAGCGGGAATTCCAGCGCCTTGCGCACGAAACTGCGGCCCGGCCATAAAAACAGGTTCTTCGCCACCTGCTGGGTGATGGTGGAACCGCCGCGCATGTCGTCGAGATCGTCGGCATCGGCGATGGCGCCGCGCAGCCCCTGGAAGTCGACGCCGTGATGGCTGCAAAACCGGCCGTCCTCGGAGATGATCACCGTCAGCGCCAGCGCCGGCGCGATCCGTTCCAGCGGCACATATTGGCGCTCGACCCGCTGACCCGAGAGTTCGCGCCACAGCATCACGGTCGAGACCGGTTCCAGCACCGCATAGATCGGCGTCAGCGCGTAAGGCAGCGCCAGCAGCGTCAGTACGGCGAAAGCGGCCGCCCGCAACGGCCGCGCCACCCGCGGCAGCCGCAGGATGTCATAGGCAACGCTCATGCGGTTGCGGGGCTGCGGGCGCGGAGGATCGGGCAGATACATGACGCCCCGACATTAGCCTATCCCGCGCGATTTGCGGGGAGTGCGGCGATTTTGCTAATGACTTGCATGGCCAAAAAAACAGCTCCGACGCCACGCCCTTTCCCGATCCGCATGGTGCATCTGCACGCCAGGTTGTTGATCGCTGCTGTCATCGGCGTTGCCGCGATCGTGATGGTGCCCGGCCATTGGCGATTGACGACGCAGCTTCTGACCGGATGGAATATCGGCGTCGCGGTTTACCTGGTCCTGATGCATTCGATGTTCCGGCGCTGCGATATCGACCATATCCGGAGGCGTGCGGCCGAGCAGGACGAGGGCGAATTCGCCATCTTGATCCTGACCATGATCGCCACCGTCGCCAGCCTCGGCGCCATCGTAGTCGAACTGGGCGGCGTCAAGCAGGCGGCGTCCGGTGACGCGTTCCTCCAGCTGCTGCTGGCCGCCGTCACCATCCTGCTGTCCTGGGGTTTCATCCATACGATCTTCACGATCCATTACGCGCACGAATATTATGGCGAGCGCCGCGACGGAAAAATCGGCGGTCTCATATTCCCCGGCGACGCCAAGCCCGACTACCTGGATTTTCTCTATTTCTCTCTTGTCATCGCCATGACCAGCCAGGTCTCCGACGTCAACATCACCAGCAAGGTGATCCGGCGCGTGGTCAGCCTGCACGGCGTGCTGTCTTTCTTCTTTAATCTGGCGGTGCTGGCGCTGACCGTGAACATGATTTCCAACCTGTTATGACGGCAATCGCGCAGACTTTGCTTTTCATGCTGGCGGTGCTGGCCTTGGTCGCCGTCGCGGCCAAGCGGCTCAATACCGCGCCGTCGATCCTGCTGGTGGTCGCCGGCATCGGCATGGCGCTGGTGCCCGGCCTGCCGGAAGTCGAACTCGCGCCGGAGCTGGTGCTGCTGGTGATCCTGCCGCCGCTGATCTATTCGGCGGGCGTCGCCATGAGCTGGCGCGAATTCCGTTACAACCTGAGACCGGTCGTTCTGCTCGCTTTCGGCTGCGTGGTGTTCACGACCTGCGCGGTCGCGGCGGCGGCGCATTATCTTCTGAAGTTCGATTGGGCGGTCGGCTTCCTGCTGGGCGCGATCGTGTCGCCGCCCGACGTGGTGGCGCCACTGGCCATAGCGCGGCGGCTGGGCTTGCCGCGCCGCCTGGTGGTGATCCTGGAAGGCGAAGGCCTGGCCAACGACGCCACCGCCTTGGTGCTGTACCGCTTCGCCGTTATCGCGGTGAGCGCCGGCACGTTTTCGCTTGGCGAAGCTGCCGGCGAGTTCGTGCTCATCGTCATCGGCGAGGTCGCCTACGGACTCGGCATCGGCTGGCTCAGCCTTAATTTGCGGCGTTGGGCGGAAGACCCGCGCGTCGAGATCACCTTGTCGCTGATGACGCCTTACGTCGCCTTCTGGGTGCCGTCATATCTCGGCGGCTCCGGCGTGCTGGCGACGGTCGCTTGCGGGCTCTACGTGAGTTGGGTCGGACCGCGGCTGATCCCTTCAGGGACGCGGCTGCAAGGCATCTTCTTCTGGGACCTGATCGTCTATCTGATCGAAGGCCTGGTGTTCCTGCTCACCGGCCTGGAAGCCAGAGCGCTGATCGAGCAAGGCCATGGCTTTTCGATCCGCGAAGTGCTGTTCGCCACCGCTTGCGTGACGGCGATCACGATCGCGGCACGCTTCGTCTGGGTTTTTCCGGCGACTTACATTCCGCGCTGGATGAGCAAGCGGCTGAGGCAACGCGATCCGTCGCCGCCATGGCAGTTCCCGTTTTTCCTGTCCTTTACCGGCGTGCGCGGCGTCGATTCGCTCGCGGTCGCGCTTGCCATTCCTTATTTCATGCTCAACGGTGGGCCGTTTCCGCACCGCTCCCTGATCCTGTTCGTCACCTTCGGCGTCATCATCATTACATTGGTGGGTCAAGGTTCGATGTTGCCTTACGTGGTGCGCTGGCTCGGCCTGAGCAAACTTGGCAAGATCGAACACAAGGACGAACTCAAGCGCGAACTTCGCGCGCGGCGCGCCGCGCTCAAGGAGGTCAGGAAGCGGCTGGAGAGGGCCATCAAAGAGCACGACCTGCCCGAAGAACTCGCCGACCATCTGCGCACCCGCAATCAAAGCCGGCTGCAGGTGCTGCCGGCGAACTTGCGCGAAGGCGTCGAGCAAGCGCGACAGACCGCCAAGGTCAAAGGCGAACTCATCGAGGCCGAACGCAATTTCATTTACCGGTTGTTGCGCGACGGCAAGATTACGGACGAGGCGCGCCGTCGCATCGAATATGAACTGGACCTGGAAGAGGCGAGCATCGCCAACCGCGGCAAGGACGGCGGCGGGTGGATGTAGATTCTTTTTATCAACGCGTCCTGTTTACCAGCACCAATCCGGCAGCCACCAGCGCCACTGCGGCGGCAAAAGCCAGGGTAAGCGGTTCGCCCAGCACCAGATGGCCGGCGGCGACGCCGAACAGCGGCGTGAGAAACGTGAAGACCGACAGCCTGCTGGCGGAATATTTCGCCATGATCGCGAACCAGATTACGAAGGTGACGCTGACCACCCAGACGGTTTGATAGGCGAGCGCGCCGAGCGCCAGCGCCGACGGCATCGCGGCAACGTGCTGATCGAACAAAAACGCCGCGAAAGCCATCATCGGAGCGGAAACGACAAGCTGATAGAGCATGGTCTTTTCGGCCGCGACGCGGTTGAGCGAACTGGCCTTGATGATCAGCGTGGTGGCCGCCCAGAACAGCGCGCCGCCGACCATCATCAGGTCGCCGATCGCCTGGCGCGAATCGAGCGCCGGCGTCGGCAACCCGAAGGCGACGCCCATTCCCGCGAATGACAAAGTCAGACCGAGCCATTGCGCCGGGCCGAAGCGATCGGCCGGCAGGAAAATGCGCGCGCCCAGCACCACGAAGAACGGCGCGAGATAGATGAACAGCACCGCGCGCGTCGCCGTCGTATAGGCGAGCCCTTGGAAGATGCAGATGAACTCGACGCCGAAGCAAAGTCCGGCGGCGAGGCCCGGCCACAGCGAGCCGTCGCGTTTGAGCAGCGGGATACCGCGCACCTGGCACCAGCCGGCTATGATCAGCGCAGCGACAATGGAGCGCACCGTGGCCTGGACGAGCGGCGGGATGTCGTGGATCGCCAGCTTGGTCGCAACCTGATTGAAGCCCCAGGACAGGCACAGCACGACCATGATCGCCGCCGCCGCCGGATCGAGCGGGCGCGTGATGTGATGGGACGACGGCGCGCTCGACATGCGGCAGGAATTCCGGCGACAGGAATGGATTGATGGCGCGCGCTACGCCGCCTTGCAATGCGCGCAGATGCCGGAAATCTCGATCACCGGCGTCTTCGGCGTGAAGCCGGCGGCGCGCGAGGCGGTCTTGATGGTGTCGGCGACCGCGGCGGAAGCCGCCTCGCCGACCGCGCCGCATTTCTCGCAGATCAGGAACACCACCGGATCGGTGCTGCTGGCGTGGTCGAGCACGCAGGCGATGAAAGCGTTGCGGCTTTCGATTCTGTGAACGAGCCCCTGCTCGCGCAGAAAATCCAGCGCGCGGTAAATGGTGATCGGCGCCGGCCGCGTGGCTTGCAGCGCCAGCCGGTCGATCAACTCATAGGCGCCGAGAGGCTGGTGGCTCGCCAGCAGCGCCTCAAGCACGCGCCGACGAATGGGCGTGAGCCGTTCCTTACGCGCTCCGCAAATCGCCTCCGCATGCGCGATGGCGGTGCTGGCGCAACGGTCGTGATCGTGGTCGGGCGTCGGAAACGCCGCGTGTGCGTGAGCTTTTTTGGCCAAGGATCGATTCACCTTCATCCACAAGTCTAACGGCTTAACGGTTGTATCGCGACAACATCAACATAGATATTGCGGTGCAACAAAAATAGGGGCAGGTTTCAGCGCCGCCGCGATTACACCATCGCCATTTCCCCGGCCATTTTGCGGCCGTTTGCAACGAGGTCCCCATGCTCAAAGGCAAGACTGCGCTGGTCACCGGTTCTACCTCCGGCATCGGCCTCGCCACCGCGCGTGCGCTCGCCGCCGATGGCGCCAATATCGTCATCAACGGCTTCGGCGACAAGGCCGCGATCGAGAAGGAACGCGCCGGGCTCGAAAAGGACTTTGGCGTCAAGGCGACCTATTCGGGCGCCGACATGAGCAAGCCGGCCGAGATCGTCGAGATGATCGCGACTACCGAGAAGACTTACGGATCGCTCGACGTGCTGGTGAACAATGCCGGCATCCAGTTCGTCGCCAATATCGAGGACTTCCCGGTCGAGAAGTGGGACGCGGTGATCGCCATCAACTTGTCGTCGGCATTCCATGGCATCCGCG
>DASWPX010000051.1:0-8703 GCA_036398395.1 Pseudolabrys sp.
GTCGTCGACATTGGTCCGGAAGCCGAGTGTGTGGCCCCGAGTTTCATGCTCGACTTTCATCTCGACGGCGAGGAAAGGCGCGTCCTCGACAACGATCCCTACTTTCTCCACCGGGGTGACCAGGAAATATTTATCGCCTTCGCGCTTGAGTACGGATGCGAACAATTTGACTAAAGCCGGCCGGCCGATCGGGGTCTTCTGGTAGAACCACGTGCCATCCGAAGCGATGCGCATGTCGATATCGCCGCAAAACGGCGGGTTCCACAGGTGAACCGGCGGCGGACCTCGCTTTTCGCGGGGCAGCGATGCTGCGATCCCCTCCAGTCCGCCGATCGCCGTTTCTTGCCCTGCCTTAGCCATTGTTCTCCCTGAAGTTTACTGCCCTGTTCGCAACTTCGTGACCAGGCGCTTTCGAGCGCGGAAGATAGCGTAAGCTTGGGTACGGAACGATGCAGATTCGGCCATATGGCGGATCAAAATCGCCTTTGGTGCGGTTGTTGCATAGCTCCCCGTAAGGCCAAAACGACAACAAGACGACGGCGCATAAAAGGAACCGAAATCATGGCGGCGGCAAGCGGCGAAAGCCTGGAAAAACTCGAAGACATGATCGTGCGGGCGGCCGAATCAACCGCGGTTCATATTCGCGCAGCCAAGGCCGCCATCGGCGCGGTGATTTTCGGCCAGGATATCGTGGTCGAGCGCGCGCTGATCACGGTCCTGTCCGGCGGCCACGCGCTCCTGGTCGGCGTGCCCGGCCTCGCCAAGACCAAGCTGGTCGAAACCATGGGGATCGCGCTCGGTATGGATGCCAAGCGCGTGCAGTTCACGCCCGACCTGATGCCGTCTGACATCCTCGGCACCGAGGTGCTGGAAGAAACGCCTGGCGGCAAACGCAGCTTCCGCTTCATCGCCGGTCCTGTGTTCGCGCAATTGCTGATGGCAGACGAGATCAACCGCGCCTCACCGCGCACGCAATCGGCGCTGCTGCAGGCGATGCAGGAGCAACATGTGACGGTTGCGGGCGCGCGCCACGATCTGCCCAAGCCCTTCCATGTGCTGGCGACGCAAAATCCGCTGGAGCAGGAAGGCACCTATCCGCTGCCCGAGGCGCAACTCGACCGCTTCCTGATGGAAGTCGACGTCGATTATCCCGATCAGGCGGCCGAGCGCAAAATTCTATTCGACACCACGGGCGCCGAAGGCATGCGCGCCAAGGCGGCGATGACCTCGGAAGACCTGATCGCCGCGCAGCGTCTGGTGCGCCGCCTGCCGGTCGGCGAATCCGTGGTCGATGCCATTCTGCGGCTGGTGCGCTCCGCGCGCCCCGGTCCGGAAGCCGGCGACCTCGCCAAGCTGATTTCCTGGGGTCCGGGTCCGCGCGCCAGCCAAGCCTTGATGTTGGCGGTGCGCGCGCGTGCGCTGCTCGATGGGCGCTTCGCGCCTTCGGTGGACGACGTGATCGAACTGGCCGAGCCCGTGCTCAAGCACCGCATGGCGCTCACGTTCGCCGCCCGCGCCGAAGGCGAGACCATCCCCAATGTGATCAAACGGCTGAAGGCGCGCATCGGATAACATGGCCGAGCCCCGAAGCAGCGATGCGGAAAACGAAGCGGTACGCGCGGCTGTCGGCAAAAGCCGGAAGCTCGCCGCGCGCATTCCGCGGCTGATCCTCGAAGCACGCCGCGTTGCCTCGACCGTCATTCACGGCCTGCATGGCCGCCGCCGCGCCGGCAATGGCGAGAATTTCTGGCAGTATCGGCGCTTCGTCAACGGCGAACCGTCGCACAACGTCGATTGGCGGCGCTCGGCGCGTGACGATCATTTGTACGTGCGCGAGCGCGAATGGGAAGCATCGCATACCATCTGGCTATGGGCAGACCGTTCGCCGTCGATGGACTTCACTTCGCAACTCTCGGAATGGAGCAAGCTCGATCGCGCCCTGGTCGTCTCGTTCGCGCTGGCCGAAGTGCTGGTGCAGGGCGGCGAGCGCGTCGGCATTCCCGATCTGATGCGGCCGACCGCCAACCGCAACATCATCGAGAAGATGGCGCAAGCCATCGTCCACGACACGGCCGAACATCCGAGCCTGCCGCCGAATTTCGCTCCGGCGCCGTTCTCCGAAGTGCTGCTGCTCTCGGATTTCTGGTCGCCAATTGCTGACTTCCGCCGCACCATCGGCCAATTGGCGGCCAACGGCGCGCGCGGCCATGTCGTGCAAGTGGTCGATCCGGCGGAAGAGACCTTCCCCTATTCCGGCCGGGTTGAGTTCATCGAATCCGAAGGGCTTGGCAGCGTGACCGCGGGCCGCGCCGAGACGTGGCGCAACGACTACCAGAAGCTCATGACCGATCACCGCGCTGCCTTGCGCGCCGAGTGCGAACAATTCGGCTGGAGCTTCACGGTCCACCGTACCGACCGCGGGCCAACCGAATTGTTGTTTGCGATCCACGCGCGCATGGGCGCCGGCGCCTACGCCATCAATAACCGTCAGCCGGCCCATCCCGGCTCGGAAGCCTCAGCATGATCCCCGGCCTGCCGCTCGGTTTTGCCCAGCCGCTGGTGCTGCTCGGTCTCCTGAGCCTGCCGGTGCTGTGGTGGCTATTGCGGCTGGTGCCGCCGCGGCCGCGCCGCGTCGATTTTCCGCCGACGCGTCTCTTGTTTGAGATCGCGCCCAAGGAGGAAACCCCGTCACGCACGCCATGGTGGCTCACCTTGCTAAGGCTGTCGCTGGCGGCGCTCGTGATCATTGCCGCCGCAGGGCCTTTGTGGAATCCGCCTATCGCCTCAACGACGCGGGCTGCGCCGCTCCTGGTTCTGCTCGACGACGGCTGGCCGGCAGCGTCATCCTGGGATGCGCGGTTGCGCGCCGCCGATGAGTTGCTCGGACGCGCCGAGGCCGACAATCGCGGCGTCGCCGTGCTGCCGCTGTCGGAAACCACGCGCGATATTTCGCTGCAGGTCGCCGGCGCCGCGCGCGTGCAGATGCGGCAGCTCAAGCCCAAGCCGCAGGGCGTCGACCGTAGCGAGGCACTGCCGCTGATCGAGCGCTTCCTCGCCGGTGCCAAGGATGTCGAAATCGTTTGGCTGTCGGACGGCGTCGACCTTGGCACGGCTGCGGCCTTCGCCGAGGGCCTAAAGCGGGTCATCGGCAATCATCCCCTCACCATCGTCGAAGGCGGCACGCCGATCGCCCATGCGCTCGCCGCCGCCGACAACGCTGCCGGCGCGCTGACCGTGAAAGTGTTGCGCGCGCAGACAGGAAGCGGCGACAACGGCATCGTCAACGCCATCGACCTGAAAGGCCTGCCGCTTGGCGAAGCGCGCTTCGCTTTCGCGGCGAGCGAGCGCGAGACCGAGGCGGTGATCGACCTGCCGGTCGAAATCCGCAACGACGTGGCGCGGATGGAGATCGCCGGCGAGCGCTCGGCGGGCAGCGTGCAACTGCTCGACAAGCGCTGGCGCCGCCGCACCGTCGGCATCGTGTCAGGCTCGGCCGCCGACCGCTCGCAGCCGCTGCTCGGCGCCACCTATTATCTGACGCGCGCGCTCAATCCGTTTGCCGATATCCGCACCGCCGAGGGCGTCGGACCGGCAGAAGCCGTCGACCGCTTCCTCGGCCAGCATTTGCCGATGCTGATTCTCGCCGATGTCGGCAATGTCGCCGAAGCCGGCGAGCGGCTGAACAAATGGATCGACAATGGCGGCGTGCTGATACGCTTTGCCGGCCCGCATCTCGCCGCCGCAGACGACGACCTGGTGCCGGTGAAATTGCGCCGCGGCGGCCGCATTCTCGGCGGCAGCCTCAGTTGGGACAAGCCGCAGCAACTCGCTGGCTTCTCGCGCGAGGGGCCGTTCTACGGCATGCCGGTGCCGAAAGACGTCACCGTGACGCGACAGGTTCTGGCCGACCCGGATGCACAACTTACCGACCGCACTTGGGCGACGCTCACCGACGGCACACCGCTCGTCACCGCGCAGCGCCGCGGCAAGGGCGTGCTGGTGCTGTTTCACGTGACCGCCGACACGCGCTGGTCCGACTTGCCGCTGTCGGGCACCTTCGTCGATATGCTCCGGCGTATCGTATCGCTCGCTGGCGCGACCGCGACCGACGAGACCGAAGCGGCCGGCGACGCCGGCACCGCGACGCGCGTTTCCAACCAAGTGGTGCCGCCGACCCGCGTACTCGACGGCTTCGGCGCGTTCTCCACGCCGCCGGCGACCGCACGGCCGATCCCGGCCAATTTCAACGGCCGCGCCAGCGCCGATCACCCGCCCGGCTTCTACGGGCCGCCCGAGGGCCTGGTCGCGGTCAATACGCTTTCACCCGCCGATCGTCTGCTGCCGCTCGATGTGTCGGGCCTGAATGCCCGGCTCGACGTCTATCGTCATGGCGAGCCGCTCGACTTGCGCGGACCGCTTTTCATCGTGGCGATGCTGCTGCTGCTGCTCGACGCGCTGGTGGTGTTCTGGCTGTCCGGCGGCTTGGGCGCCCTGCGGATGCGCAAGCGCGTAGCGGCAAGTCTGCTCGCCGGCGGATTGCTGGCGGCCTTGGCGCTGCACGACCCGGCGCAAGCACAAGCCCCGGCTGCACCGCCGCCATTGACCGCGCAGCAACAAGACTTCGCCATGAAGGCGACGCAGCAGACCCACCTCGCCTACATCATTACCGGCGACGCGGCGGTCGATGAGATCAGCAAGACCGGCCTGCAAGGCCTCACGCTGTTTCTGGCGCAGCGTACCGCGCTTGAAGCCGGCGAGCCGATCGGCCTCGATCCGTCGCGCGACGAACTCGCTTTCTTTCCGATCATCTATTGGCCGATTTCGCCGAGCGCGCCGAAGCCGCCGCAGGCGGCCCTTGAGCGCATCGATAGCTATATGAAGCGCGGCGGCACGGTGCTGTTCGACACCCGCGACGCCATCGACGCGCCGCCCGGACCCGGCGGCGAGATGCAAGGTCCCGGCATGGTCGCGTTGCGCTCGATCCTGTCCTCGCTCGATATACCCGAGCTTGAGCCTGTGTCGCGCGATCACGTTTTGACCAAGACTTTCTTTTTGATGCGCGACTTCCCCGGCCGCTTTACCAACGGCCAGCTTTGGGTCGAGGCGCTGCCGGCCGAAACCGAAGACGATGCCAACCGCCCAGCGCGCGCCGGTGACGGCGTGTCGTCGATCCTGATCACCTCGAATGATCTGGCCGGTGCCTGGGCCATGCGTCCCGACGGCCAGCCGATGCTGCCCCTGGTGCCGGGCGAGCCGCACCAGCGCGAATACGCCTTTCGCTCCGGCGTCAACATCGTGATGTACGCGCTCACCGGCAACTACAAGGCCGACCAGGTCCACATCCCCGCGCTGCTTGAAAGGCTGGGACAATAGGCCATGAACCTCGGCATCTCCTTCGCGCCGCTGGCGCCCGACTACGTGGTCTGGACCGCGCTCGGCATCGCCGTGCTGATCACCAGCCTGTTGTTTCTGGTACGCAGCCGCGGCGCCGCCGTGCGCGCCATCGCGCTATTGCTGATGGTGCTGGCGCTGGCCAATCCTTCGCTCACGCGCGAAGACCGCGATCCGATCCCCTCCGTCGCCGCCGTGATTATCGATAAAAGCCCGAGCCAGAATTTCGGCGACCGCAACGCACAGACGGAAGCCGCGCGCACGACTCTGGTTGAGCGGCTCAAGCGCATTCCCGGCCTCGAAGTGCGCGTCGCCGAAGCCGGCGCCGCCGACGGCGAGACCGACGGCACGCGATTGTTCTCGGCCTTGTCCTCGACGCTCGCTGACGTACCGCCCGACCGCGTCGCCGGCGCCATCATGATCACCGATGGCCGCGTGCATGACGTCCCGGCCGACGCCGCCGCGCTCGGCTTTGCCGCGCCCCTGCACGCGTTGATCACCGGGCACGCCAACGAAATCGACCGCCGCGTCGTGCTGACGCAGACCCCGCGCTTCGGCATTGTCGGCCAGTCGCAGACCATCGGCTTCAAGGTCGACGATCAAGGCGCAAGCCTCGGCACCGCGCAGGTCACCATCAGGCGCGACGGCGATATTCTGGAAACGCGAACGGTAGCGGTCGGCGCGGAAATCAAGGTCAACGTGCCGATTCCGCATGCCGGGGCCAATATCGTCGAGGTCGAGGCCTCGCCACTCGACGGCGAGTTGACGCCGATCAATAACCGCGCAGTGATCTCGATCGACGGCGTGCGCGACAAGCTGCGCGTGCTGCTGGTGTCGGGCGAACCCCATGCCGGCGAGCGCACCTGGCGCAACCTCTTGAAGTCCGATGCCTCGGTCGATCTGGTGCATTTCACCATTCTGCGCCCGCCGGAAAAGCAGGACGGCACGCCGATCAACGAATTGTCGCTGATCGCGTTTCCGACCCGCGAACTGTTCCAGCAGAAGATCTCGGAATTCCAGCTCATCATCTTCGACCGCTATGCCCGCCAGGGCGTGCTGCCGATGATCTATTTCGACAACATCGCCAAATATGTGCGCGACGGTGGCGCCGTGATGATCGCCGCCGGGCCGGACTACGCCAGCCCGACCAGCATCTGGCGCACACCGCTCGACGTCATTCTCCCGGCCGAGCCGTCCGGCGACGTCACCGAGCAGAGTTTCCAGGCCCGGCTGACCGACGCCGGCAAGCGCCACCCGGTGACGCGCGGGCTCGACGGCTCCGACACAGACCCTCCGCACTGGAGCCACTGGTTCCGGCTGGTCGATACCAAGCGCACGTCCGGCTCGACGGTGATGCAGGGCCCCGACGGCAAGCCGTTGCTGGTGCTGGCGCATGAAGGCGAAGGCCGCGTGGCGCTTTTGCTGTCCGATCACATCTGGCTTTGGGCACGCGGTTACGAAGGTGGCGGTCCGCATCTCGATCTGCTGCGGCGGCTGTCGCATTGGCTGATGAAGCAGCCTGACCTCGAAGAGGAAGCGTTGCGGCTGATCGTGCAAGGCCGCGACCTCACCGTGCAGCGCCAGACCATGGCCGACACCGTGAACGAAGTGACTCTGACCTCGCCGACCGGCGCCACACGCACGCTCAATCTCGGCACTGTCGAGCCCGGCTTGTGGCGCTCGACCGTGACCGCCAATGAACTCGGCCTGTGGCGCGCCACCGACGGCAAGCTCACGGCCTTGGCCAATGTCGGGCCGGCGAACCCGCGCGAATTCGCCGAGGTGACGTCGACCACAAGCGTTCTGGGCACGCTCGCCAATGCCACCGGTGGCGATGCAAGACGGCTGGAAGACGGCAACGGCATCAACGTGCCGCGCATCGTGCCGGTGCGGACCAGCACCACCTATAAAGGCGAGGACTGGATCGGCCTGAAGATGCGCGACGTCAGTGTCGTGCGGGGCATCGGCGTGCTGCCGATCTTTGCAGGCTTAATCGGACTTCTGCTGCTGGTCGGTTCGCTCGCGGCCACTTGGGCGAGAGAAGGCCGCTGACTTTTATCCCTCCTTTTCAGGGGAGGGATAAGATCAGACTTCCCAATCGGGTCTGATAAGTCCCTTCACCCCGTCGAATGCGCCGGGGAGCAATTCCGCCACCAAGAGCCGCGCGGGATCGACCGGCCCCGGCATCTGCACCTGGCCTTTCGGAATCTTCTTGAAGCCGGATTTGGTGTAGATCGGTTCGTCACCGACCAGCAGCACGATTCTGTAGCCTTTGGTTTTGGCTTCTTCCAGCGCGCGCTTGATGAGGCGCGAGCCGATGCGGCGCGAGCGGAAAGGCGGTTCGACGGTGAGCGGCCCGAGCAAAAGCCCCGGCGCGTCGCCAACATAGATCGGCGTCAGCCGTACCGAGCCGATCAGCAGCGTGCCGATACGCGCGGTGAAGGACAATTCGAGCAGATGGGTGCGGCCCTCGCGAATGCGGTACGCGCTCTTGGCATAACGGCCGGGGCCGAAGGTGCGCTCGTGCAGACGTTCGATCGCGCCGGCATCGTCGGGCGTTTCCGCCAAAATTGTCAGGGAGAGTTCGCTCATGGCAGTGCGATTAGCATCTGGCTCGATTCCGGTCCATCGCCGGTGGCGTTATGACCCGCAAAGCCTTAAATGAACAGCGAACACACAGGGATTTCCGCAATGGGACTGCTGGTTGACGGCGTTTGGCAACAGGACGGCGATCGTACCAAGGACGGTCAGTTTGTGCGGCCACCGACACGCTTTCGCAATTGGGTGACGCCCGACGGCAGCGCCGGATCGTCAGGCGAAGGCGGCTTTGCCGCCGAGACGGGGCGCTATCACCTCTATGTTTCGCTCGCCTGCCCCTGGGCGCACCGCACCGTCATCTACCGCAAGCTCAAGGGCCTGGAGAACGTCATCTCGATGTCGGCGGTGTCGCCCGACATGCTCAGGGACGGCTGGACCTTCAACAAGGACGAGGGCTCGACCGGCGACGACGTCAATGGCAAGAGCAAGCTGTCGGAAATCTACGTGCTGGCCGATCCGAAATATACCGGCAGAGTCAGCGTGCCGGTGCTGTGGGACAAGAAGAAAAAGACCATCGTGAACAACGAATCGCCCGAGATCATCCGCATGCTGAACTCGGCCTTCGACGCCTTCACCAACGTGCGCACCGATTATTATCCGGCGGCATTGCGTGGCGAGATCGACCGGCTCAACGACGTGATCTACCCGAACATCAATAACGGCGTCTATCGCGCCGGTTTCGCCACCGTGCAGGCGGCTTATGAGACCTCGTTC
>DASWPX010000052.1:0-8071 GCA_036398395.1 Pseudolabrys sp.
CAAGGAAAATGAAAGTGGAGGCTTCTGTTGCCAGGTGCCTCCGAACCCCGCCTAACCGCTGCTAAGACGGCTAGGGCTTGTAGGCTTGGTTATTCAAACCGCTTACGCGGCCTGAGCAACCGGAGCATAGTTGTCATTTGCAACTACGATTTGGCCCGATAACGGCGGAACCATGCCGAGCAAAAGTCTGCCCTTTACGCCCTCGTCGATCCTATTTCGCCCCCGCCGTTGTAGCCCGTAGTCCAATCTTTCGAGGGACTGATCCCCATCGTATGAATGGGGGCCTCGTAAACTGAGCTACACCGGTGGAGGCGCCGGGTACTGCCCCCGGGTCCGAAAGGTTTATTACGACAGCCGTTTATCGCCATAGCCGGGTTGCCCCGGCGGAATGAATATAGGCGCTATTGGTTGACGAAAGAAGACCCGTCGCAATGTTTGATATGAAATAAGTCCTAAAGCGTTATCTGCACCGCGCCAGTGGGGGGGATAAGTTCGGCGCACTTGCTCTGTAATGACGCCAGTGTCAGCCAGCACAATTACCAGGCGCAGAGAAGGCCGTATTTTTCGCATCGTCGCTTGCTAAGTGTAATGTTATAGTATTACATATTTTCAGGTCGATTGAGAATTTCGTGAGGTGCCATGCTGCGAGTTTTTTGGCCCCTGATGCGGGTGTCGTCTGCGTTTATGTTGCTGGGCGTCCTGGAAGCCGCCGCGCAAGTCCAAGTGGTTCTTCCCCCGATCGATGTGGAAAGTCAGCGCCCGGCGCCACCACGGCCGACAACCGCCCCGCCGTCACTGCAAAATTCCGATCTGGCAACAGAGAATACGCAGTTCGATATAGCGCGCGACAACCTGTCGCCGCGCTTCGGGGCCAGCAGCTTCGACATGAATCGGGCTTTCATCGAAACGCTTCCGCAGGGTACCGACGGCTCGATCAACAAGGTGCTGCTGCAAGCGCCGGGCGTTTCGCAGGATTCGGCCGCCAGTGGCGAAATCCACGTGCGCAACGAGCACGCCAACGTGCAATATCGTATCAATGGCATCACGTTGCCGGACGGCATTTCAGGCTTCGGCCACGTTTTGGATACGAGCTTTGCCAGCAGTATTGCGCTGATCACCGGCGCACTCCCGGCGCAGTTCGGCCTTCGCACCGCCGGCATCGTCGATATCCAGACTCCGAGCGGCAATGCACTCGAACAAGGAGGGCGCGTCGGTATCTATGGCGGCAGCTTCGGCACGCTGACGCCGTCCTTCGAATATGGCGGACGGGCAGGGACAACGGAATATTTCGTCAGTGGACGCGGCTTCACGAGCGGTCTCGGTATTGAAAATCCAACCGACAGCGTCAGTGCGATCCACGACCGGACTTATCAAGGCAATTTCTTCAGCTACACCTCGACGGTGCTCGACGCGCAGACGCGTCTGGCCACAATCTTCGGCAACACCACCAGCCGGTTTCAGATACCGAACAACCCGGGCCAGTCCTTCGCCCCAGGAATAACAAGCGCCTTCGGCGTGACCGGTTTCGATTCTTCGATGCTCAACGAGAGACAAGCCGAACAAAATACCTTTACGGTCGCCGCGCTGCAAAAATCGGTCAATGGTTTCGACCTGCAACTCTCGGCCTTCTCCCGTTACAGCACGCTTCACTTCATCTCGGATACGGTCGGCGATCTTCTCTTCAACGGCATCGCTTCGGACGTCTACCGTCGTGGCTTCGCCAATGGCCTGCAGGGCGACGGCGCCTACCAGCTCAGCGATGCGCATACTCTGCGGGCGGGTTTCACGGTCACCGGCGAAAGCACGATGAACAGCAATGTCTCGACCGTCTTGCCGGTCGTCGGCGGCGCTCCCGCCGATGCTCCATTCACCGTAGACGACACCAGTTCGAAGCTCGGATGGGTCGCCGGTGTCTATGCCCAGGATGAGTGGCGCATTACCGACAAGCTCACGCTGAACGCCGGTCTGCGGTTCGATCAGATGTGGCAATATGTCGATGCCAATCAGCTCAGTCCGCGGCTCAACGTCATCTACAAGCCCCTCGAGGGAACGACACTTCACGCCGGTTACGCGCGATATTTCACGCCCCCGCCACAAGCAATCGCTGCGCCCGCCAACATCGCTCCGTTCGCCAACACCACCGCCCAGCCGGACACCTTCCAGCAGAGCCCGGTCCTGCCGGAACGCTCGCATTACTTCGACGCCGGCATCGTTCAACAGGTCACGCCAAAACTCCAGGTGGGGATCGACGCCTATTACAAGATATCCAAGGACCTGCTGGACGATGGACAATTCGGCCAGGCGCTCGTTCTCAGCGGCTTCAACTACGAAAGCGCTTACAATACCGGCGTTGAGCTGAGCGCGACCTACAAAGACGGAAACTTCAATGCCTATGGCAGTCTCGCCTGGGCGCGCCAAGTCGCAAAAAACGTGGTGTCAAACCAATATCTGTTCGGCGCAGACGAACTCGCCTACATCGCCAATAATTATGTCAACACCGATCATGCGCAACAGTGGACGGGCTCTGCGGGCGCATCATATCTTTGGCAAGACACCCGCTTCAGCGCGAGCATGGTTTACGGCAGCGGCCTGCGCAGTGGATTCGCCAATACCGACCATGTTGCGCCCTACGCCACCGCGAACGTGGGATTCTCACGCGAGATCAGAATGCCGGATGGCAAGCCGGTGACGGTGCGCTTCGACGTCGTCAATCTTTTCGACGCCGTCTATGAGATCAGGGATGGCTCGGGTATCGGTGTCTTTGCGCCGCAATTTGGAATGCGTCGCGGATACTTCGTCGGAATTTCCAAAAAACTTTAAAAGTTGGAACCAAGCTTCACGCGCAATACCAATAAGCGCGCCGGAACGGCCGGCCGGTTCGCACGTAATTGCCGAAGCGGGACCGCAGCAGGTTTTTCTGTTTGGCGCTGTCGTATTCGCTCTTGGCCACGGCAAGACAGCCGCGCTGCGGCGGTTGCTGCGCACGCGCCGGCGGCGGCAATGCCATGACCATCAAACCGATTGCGGCGGCGCAGGCCGTTGCCGTTTTATGTCCAGTCCGTTTTGTCCGTTTCATGCGCTGACTCCTACGACACAGCCTATCCCATCAAAAGCGCCGGAAAAATCCATCGCGCCGCGTTGTCGGATGCAATAGGAGCACATCGCGGCTGGAGCCGCTTTGAGCGAAGTCGGGCAGGGCGTCCCGGATGAGTTCGCCAAACCGGGCCGGAACGGTTTCGCAAAGCCGCCTTGACGGCGCGCCCGCCGCCCGGAAGAGTGCGCCCGCGCGGCCGCAAAGAATCGGCTAAGGTCGCGCAGGTCTAGGCTGGGAGGACGGCGTGAAGCGGCAAGCGATCCTATTGGCAATTCTGGCCTCGATGCTCGGCGGCTGCACCGGCGTTTACGGCGCCAAGGGCAACTACTCGGGCGGCATTATCCCCTGGTCACCGGAAGCCGAGGCCAATGCGCTGGACATCGCGCAACGGAATTGCGCCTGGTCCAACCAATACGCCGTGATTACCAGCGTCCATCGCGAATACGGCGATTACATCGGTTACCGCTGCCAGCCGACAGAACCAGGACGCGTGCTTCCGATCAGCCGGCTGCGCTAGGTAAAAACATTATATTTCAATACGTTATTCGCGCGGGCGCGATTCCGCGTTTTTGTGATGGCGAGCACAGCGGAGCCGCCGGGCTGTCCCTAGTCTGACAGTCAAGAAGACGCACAAGCGTCGGACTGAAAACAGGGACCCGTGTCATGTTGAAATCGATCGCCGCCGTGTTCGCCGCCGCCGCGATTGCCGGCGTCGTGACCTCCGCCACCAGCGCCCGGCTCGATGCCGGTCCGCTCCCCGCACCGGTTGAGACCGCGCTGAAGGCCTGCACGCAGGCGCCTTGGCCCTATCTCAATTGCGTCGGCACACCGCTGGGCAACCCGCGTGTCCGGCTGATCGTCACCGAGCGCGCGCAGTAATTATTCGAGCTTGATGCCGGCCGCCTTGATCACATTACCCCAGCGGTCGACCTCTTCGTGCATGTAGCTGGAGGTTTTGGCGACCGGGCCGCCGAAGATTTCCGCCGACAGATTCTTCAGGCGGTCTTTCAACTCGGGCTGGGCCAGGGCCTCGTTCACATCGGCATTGATCTTGTCGACGATCGCTTTCGGCGTACCGGGCGGCGCCACGATGCCGTACCAGGCGACGGCCTGGAAGCCGGGCAAGGTCTCGGCGATGGCCGGAACGTCCGGCATGGCGGGCAGCCGGTCGGGCGCCGCCACCGCGAGCAGCTTGAGCTTGCCGGATTCGACCAGCGCCAGCGAGACGCCGAGATTGTCGAACATCACGTCGACGTCGCCCGCGAGCAGGCCTTGCAGCGCGGGCGCCGAACCGCGGTAGGGAATGTTGCGCAGCTTCACCTTGGCCATCAGTTGGAAAAGTTCGGAGGTGAGATGCGAGGTGGTGCCGTTGCCTTGGGTGGCCGACGTGACCTTGTCCGGGTTTTTCTTCAGATAGTCGATGAACTCGACGACGTTCGCCGCCTTGACGTTGTTCGGATTGACGATCAGCGCGTTCGGCACCTGTGCGATGACGATGACCGGCTCGAACTTCAACGGGTCGAAGCCGAGCTTGGGGTAGAGATTCTGGTTGATCACCAGCGGCGGCGGCGGTGCCGACAGCAATGTATAGCCGTCGGGCGGCGCCCGATAAGCGAGTTCGGCGCCGATGTTTCCCGCGGCGCCGGTATGGTTCTCGATGACTACCGGCTGGCCCCATTTGCGCGACAGCCATTCGCCGACGATGCGCGGCACCGCGTCGGCGGTTCCGCCGGCCGGGAACGGCACGATGATCTTGACCGCGCGGTCGGGATAAGTTTGGGCGCCAGCCTCGCCCCAGGCCGCAAGGCAAAGCAGCAGCCCGATCATGCATCCCGCCTTGACGCGCATCGGCCTCCTCCACGATTGTTTTTGGCGCGTTTGACCCGCGCCTTGCGAATTGCAAACTGCTACAGCCCAAGGGCGGATACAATACGCCGAATATTTGCGGGAGTTGGGTAATGGCAAAATCGCGGCCCAGTGTCGTGGTGGTCGGCGGCGGGATCGGCGGACTGTTCGCGGCCAAGGCGCTGATCGCGCAGGGCTTCGGCGTGTCGGTCTACGAGCAGGCGCCCGCTCTCGGCGAGGTCGGCGCCGGCGTATTTCTCACACCCAACAGCGTGCGCCAGATGCAGCGTGTGGGACTCGGTCCCGCGGTGGAGAAATGGGGCGCCAGGGTCGGTCCGCGGTCGCAATACTTCCGTCATGACGGCACGCCGATCGCGCCGGTGCAGGTAACGGATTCGGCCGGCTGGAACGCGACCTTCGGCATGCATCGCGCCGATCTGATCGAGATGCTGGCCGGCGCCTTGCCGGGCGGCGTGGTGCATACCGGACATCGCGCCACCGGCTTCGAACAGGCCGGCAAGACCGGCCGCGTGACATTCGCCAACGGCGCGACCGCCGAAGGCGACATCGTTGTTGCGTCGGACGGCATCCACTCCGAGCTGCGCCAGTACGTGGCGCCGCCGTCGCGTCCGGTATTCTCCGGCTCGGTCGCCTATCGCGGCCTGGTGCCGCACGAGCGGATGCCGGATTGGCCGATCGACCGCTGGCAGATGTGGCTCGGCAAGGGCAAACATTTCCTCGCGTTTCCGGTGCGCGCCGGGAAACTCATCAATTATGTCGGCTTCGTGCCGGCGGACGCGGAGATGAAAGAGTCCTGGCTCGCGCCGGGCGATCCCGACGCGCTGTGCGCGGAGTTCGCCGGTTGGGATCCGGGCATCGGCGAGCTTCTGGAGAGAGTGCAGGTGACCTTCCGCTGGGCGCTTTATGACCGCGAGCCGCTGCCGATCTGGACCAAAGGCAGGTTGACGCTGCTCGGCGACGCCGCGCATCCGATGCTGCCGCATCTCGGGCAGGGCGCCAACCAGTCGATCGAGGATGGCATGGCGCTGGCCACGATCCTTGCGCGTGCCGATTGCGACACCGCGCCGGCGGCGCTCTTGGCCTACGAGCGGCTGCGCCGGGAGCGCGTGGCGGCGGTGCAGCTTGGCGCGCGCCAGAACGGCATGCGCTACGATTCGTCTTATGCCGATCTCGGTGTGCGCGACGCCGAGATCAAGGCGCATGCCAACTTCCGCAAGACGCTCTACGACCACGACGTGGTGCCGGAAGCACAGGCGGCGGCCTTCGGCTAGCCGCCCTAAGCCACCGCCATCGCCGCCGGCGCCGCTTTCGATACGTGGTCGAGCCGCAGCGTCAGGCAGCAGGCTGAACCGCCGCTGCGCAGGAAGGCTTGCAGTGGCGTCTTCATCAAGGTGTAGCCGCGTTCCTCCAGCGCGCGCCGCAGCGCGTCGCTGGCGTTCGACATCACGACGACGCGGTCCACGCAGACGGCATTGGCGGCAAAGCGAGACGCGTCGGCGCGGCTGAGCGCGATGCGCTGCGAAGGCGCGACGCGGTCGTGGATCAGCTCCAGCGCTTGGGCCGAGAAGGCCCCCGGAAAATAAATCACATCGCCCGTCGGCAGCGCGCAGAACGCGGTGTCGAGATGATAGAAATTCGGATCGGTCAGCGACAGCGGCAGGCAGCGGACGCCGAAAGCGTCCTCGATCGCGCCGGATGCTCCGGCGTCGGAGCGAAAACCGCTGCCAATCCAGAACAAAGAGCGCGCGCGGTCCCAAATGCAGTCGCCGGCGCCTTCCAGCGTCACGCCCGCAGGCAAATCCGTCACTTCGTCGATCAGCCCGCGCGCCTGCAGGGCGCGGAAGGCTTCGGCGAACACCGGTTGCTCGCGCTGGCGCTCCGGATGGAGGAAGCGCGCCAGCACCGCTTTGCGATCCAGGACGACCGCGGCATTGGCGGTGAAAACGAGATCCGGCAGATCGATTTGCGGCTCGACCGCTTCAATCGTTACGCCGCGCGCCAACAGCGCGCGATAGAGCCCGGTCCACTGCCGCACCGCGCGGGCATGCAGCACTTCGCCGCTCTCGGCCCAGGCGTTCGGATCCATCCAGGGATTGATGCTGTAAGTGACCGCGAAATGTTGCGGCCTGCACATCAGGTAGCGGGGGGCGGGCGACGCGGATTCTTTCATCGCCTTTGAACGGTCCTTGCAGATGGAACGTGAAGCGAATCATCTGATGCAAAGAACAATACCATGATCTGGAGAACGGCAATGTCGCGGGGCAGCACGGCGGCAAGGTGCCTAGCGGCGCGCGCGCGGGCAGGCTAGTTCTCAATTCCCATGTCCGTTCCTCTCTCCGAACCCGCCACAATTATCCGTCCTACGCTCACCGAGCTGTTTCGCGCTTTCGCCGTGGTTTCGGTATCCGGCTTCGGCGGCGCGCTGCCCTGGGCGCGGCGCATGATCGTCGAGCGGCGGGCCTGGATGACGGCCGAGGAATTCAACGAAACATTCGCGCTGTCGCAATTCCTGCCGGGTCCGAATCTGATCAATTTCTGCGTGGTATTCGGCTCGCGCTTGGGCGGTGTCGCGGGCGCTGCCGCCGCGCTTGCCGGCCTGCTCGGCCCGCCGCTGATCATCGCGACTATGCTGGCCGCGCTTTACGCCCATTTCGGCGATCTCGAGACACTGAGCCGCATTCTGGGCGGCATTGCGTCGGCCGCCTCCGGCCTGATCATGGCCACGGTCGCCAAGATGGCGGCGCCCATGTTCCGCAAGCGCTGGGATTTCGCCCCGCCGGTGGCGATCGCCGCTTTCGTCGGCGTCGCCCTCATGCAATGGCCGCTGCCCTGGGTGTTCGCGGTGCTGGCGCCGACCAGCGTGGCGCTCGCGGGGTTTGTTGTGTGGCGGGCGCGGCGATGAACCAGAATCCGCTGCTGCCGCTGTTCGGCTACTTCGCGCTGTTGTCATTGTTCGCCGTCGGCGGTGCCAACGCCGCGATCCCGGAGATGCATCGCATCGCGGTCGAGGTCATGCATTGGATGAACGACCGGCAATTCGCAGACACTTTCGCCATCGCACAGGTCTCGCCGGGCCCCAACGTGATTGTAGTGACCTTGATCGGCTACCAC
>DASWPX010000053.1:0-11020 GCA_036398395.1 Pseudolabrys sp.
CCGCGTTACGCCCATGCGCCCACCCACATCGACATCGTGGCGACGCCAATTACCGCTTTCGATCGTCGCGATCCGGCCAGGACGCGGTTCGGCGCGCTGGAATTCCGTGGCGGGCTGGTGCTGACCTCGAGCGAGCAGTCCTTCGGCGGCATCTCGGCGCTCAACATCGAGCCCGACGGCGCCCGCATCCTCGCGATCACCGACAACGGCTCCTGGCTGCGCGGCCGCATCGTCTATCGGGACGACAGGCCCGCCGGCATCGCCGACGCCGAGATGGCACCGATCCTTGGGCCGGACGGCAAACCGCTGGCGGCAACCGGCTGGTTCGACGTCGAATCGCTCACCGAACTCGACGGCATGCATTACATCGGCATCGAGCGGGTCGAGCAGATCGTGCGTTTCAATTTCCGCCGCGACGGCTTACTGGCGCGCGGCGAAGCCATTCCCGTGCCGCCCGACTTCAAGACTTTCACCTTCAACAAAAGCCTGGAATGCGTGATGGGCGGTCCGAGGGATTCAAACCTGGCCGGCAAGCTTGTTGTCATCACGGAGCGCAGTCTCGATGCCGCCGGCAACCATCGCGCATTTCTGCTGAAGGGCGATCAGGTCGAACGCTTCAGCGTCAAGCGCAGCGACGATTTCGACGTCACAGACTGCACTGTGTTGCCGCCCTCCGATATGCTGCTCCTGGAGCGCCGCTACACGCCTGCGCGCGGACCCGCCATGCGCATCCGCCGCATTCCGCTTGCCAGCCTCAAGCCCGGCGCGCCGGTCGACGGCAAGATCCTCATCGAGGCCGATATCAATTATCAGATCGACAACATGGAAGGCATTGCGGTTCACCGCAATGCCGGCGGCGAAACCATCGTCACGCTGGTGTCGGACGATAATTTTTCTTTCGTCCAGCGCAATCTGCTGCTGCAGTTCAAGCTGGTGGACTGAAAAAGCAAATGCCCCGCTTTCGCGGGGCATGACTGAATTCCGATAATCCGAAGTCTAGGCCACCGGCTCCGCGACCGCCGCCTTCTTCTTGGCGATCTGGCGCTTGAGTTCGAGCATCTTGGGCGCAAGCTCGGCATCCTTGGCCTTGAGCAGGAAAGCGTCGAGCCCGCCGCGATGGTCCACGCTCTTGAGCGCGTTGGCCGACACGCGCGCCCGCACGCTGCGTCCGAGCGCATCGGAAATCAGCGTCACGTTGCGCAGGTTCGGCATGAACCGGCGCTTGGTCTTGACGTTCGAGTGGCTCACCTTGTGGCCGGACAACGGCTTCTTGCCGGTCAGATCGCATCGCCAGGACATGGCTCATTCCTCAAAATATCGCCGGCGTAAAAGCCGCCGGTATGGTCGTTAATATCGGAAGATGGCCGGACGTATAGAGAGAGGGGCCGGATGCGTCAAGCCGAGCATTTAAGCCGGTTTTTAACCGTCCCGCACTGTCGTTAAACCCGCCCGGACGCACGCCAATATCACAGATTTGACGTATTCCACGCCGACGAGACCGGTTCGACCAACAGGGGCGGCACGCATTGCCAGCCTCGGGCAAGACATCATTTCAAGACATCATTTCTGTGTGTCATTGGCCGCGCCGTTTCGCAGACCTTGCGTGCCGGATTGCACTGTTGGTGTTATGACGGGCTTGCCGCCGAGGTCGCGGCCCGCGGAAAGATGGAACTTGGGTATGGCGTTACGGCAAACCCTTCGATGCTCGTTGCTGGCCGTGTTTTTGGCGCCGATGGCGGCCGCCTCGCCGGCCTGTGCCCAGGGCAAACTCGACGCACAATATACGGCGACGCTCGCCGGCATCCCGATCGGCAAGGGTAGTTGGCTGATCGACATCGCCGACACCCAGTTTTCCGCCACCGCCAACGGCCGTACCACCGGCCTGTTGCGCGTGTTCGCCAATGGCGAGGGCACCAGCGCCGCGCATGGCACACTGCAAGGCGGCCGGCTGGTATCGACGATCTATTCGTCGATCATCACCTCCAGTAAGAAGAAGGACGAAATCCGCCTCACCACCGCCAACGGCAACGTCAAGGATTTCGCGGTCGATCCGCCGGTTGATAACGATCCCGAGCGCCTGCCGATTACAGAGGCGCACCAGCACGGCGTGCTCGACCCGATGACGGCGTCGCTGATCCATGTGCCGGGCAATGGCGATCCGCTGTCGCCGGAGGCCTGCAAACAGACCACCGCGATCTTCGACGGGCGCCTGCGCTACGATCTGCAGTTCGTGTTCAAACGCATGGACAAGGTGAAGGCGGACAAAGGCTACGCCGGCCCGGTTGTGGTCTGCGCGGTCTATTTCTCGCCCATCGCGGGCTATGTCCCGGCGCGGGCGTCGATAAAATATCTCGCCAAGCAACGCGATATCGAGGTCTGGATGGCACCGATCGCAGGCACGCGCGTACTGGTGCCGTTCCGGCTCGAAGGGCCGACGCCGGTCGGTCGCGCCGTGCTGGAGGCAACCGAATTCGTTTCGGTCGCGGCGCCGACGCGCGCCTCGGCCAATGGGACAAAAACGACCCAATAGCGCATGATCCCGAAAAGTGGGTCCGGTTTTCAGAAAAGATCATGCGCCGGCATAAAGTGATCCTTGACTCGCCGGCCGAAGGCGGATTCGCCCACCGTTAACGTTTGCACGCACGAAATGGGCGGCAAAATCTGCCTAGGACACTTGATCTTGTGGGAGCAGGCATTAGCAAAGCCAGATGTCGCCGTGAACGAAGCCGTACAAGCGCCGAGTCAGTGATTCGGGCGCGTTTCGTTCCAGACTCGTTCTATTGCTTAACCGAAACCGTGCCTGTCGTCGCATTGTGATACAGAAAGCCGCGGCATCTCCCGTTTGCCGCAAGTTTGGACGCGTAATGGCCATATCTTTTTCCCGGCAAGCTAACCGAACGTCGCACGCGCGCGGCGCCGGGGTCACGGCCGTTCTCGGCCCCACCAATACCGGCAAAACCCATCTCGCCATCGAGCGAATGCTGGCGCATTCCTCCGGCATGATCGGGCTGCCGCTGCGGCTCTTGGCGCGCGAGGTCTACAACAAGGTCGCCGATCGCGCCGGCAAGGACGCCGTGGCGCTGATCACCGGCGAGGAAAAGATCAAGCCGTCCAACCCGCGCTACTGGGTGTCGACGGTCGAAGCCATGCCGCGCGATCTCGACGTCGCCTTCCTGGCGATCGACGAGGTCCAACTCGGTGCCGATTTCGAACGCGGCCATGTGTTTACCGACCGCATGCTCAATTTCCGGGCGCGCGACGAAACATTGGTGCTCGGCGCCGCCACCATGCGGCCGATGGTGGAGAAACTGCTGCCGGGCGCGCACATTGTCAGCCGGCCACGGCTATCGATGCTGACCTATGCCGGTGAGAAGAAGCTCACGCGTCTGCCGTCGCGCTCCGCCATCGTCGCCTTTTCGGCCGATGAAGTTTACGCCATCGCCGAGTTGATCCGCCGTCAGCGCGGCGGCGCTGCCGTCGTATTGGGCGCGCTCAGCCCACGTACAAGAAATGCGCAGGTCGCGCTCTATCAATCGGGCGACGTGGATTACCTGGTGGCGACCGACGCCATCGGCATGGGCCTCAATCTCGACGTCAATCACGTCGCCTTCGCCTCCGACCGCAAATTCGACGGATATCAATTCCGTAAACTTAACCCCGCTGAACTTGCGCAGATCGCCGGCCGCGCCGGCCGCGCCACGCATGACGGCACATTCGGCACCACCGGGCGCTGCGATCCGTTCGAACCGGAACTGGTGCAGGCCCTCGAGAGCCATAACTTCGAGCCGGTCCGCATGCTGCAATGGCGCAACAGCAATCTGGATTTCGCCTCGATCGGCGCGCTCCAGGCCTCGCTGGCAATGGCGCCGCACGAAGAAGGCCTGACGCGCGCGCCGATCGCCGAGGATATTCTCGTTTTGGAACACGCCGCCCGCGACGAGGATGTACGCAGCGTTGCACGCAACCCGGCAGCAATCGCCAGATTGTGGGATACTTGCCAGGTTCCGGACTACCGCAAGATCGCGCCCGCGACCCATGCCGAAATGGCGGTGACCCTCTATGGTTTCCTGATGCGAGAGGGTAACATCCCCACCGATTGGTTCGCTCAGCAATTGGCTCAATCCGACCGAACCGACGGCGACATCGACACCCTCTCCAACCGGATCGCGCATGTCAGGACTTGGACTTACGTCGCCAATCGGCCAGATTGGCTCGCCGATCCCGAACACTGGCAAGGCGTCGCCCGCGCGGCGGAAGATAAACTGTCCGATGCGCTGCACGAACGCCTGGCCGAACGCTTCGTGGACCGTCGCACTAGCGTCTTGATGCGGCGGCTACGAGAGAACACGATGCTGGAAACTGAAATCGGAAAGACGGGCGATGTGACGGTCGAAGGCCATGTGATTGGCCGGCTCGACGGATTCCTGTTCGCGCCCGACGCCTCCGCCGCAGGCTCCGAAGCCAAGGCCCTCAACGCCGCCGCGCAGAAAGTCTTGGCCGGCGAAATCGAGGCGCGCGCCACCAAACTGTCGCAGGCTTCAAATGACCAACTCCTGCTGGCGAGCGACGGGACCTTGCGCTGGACCGGCGACGCGGTTGGCAAGCTCACGGCGGGCGACGATACCTTGCGTCCGCGCGTGCGCATCCTGGCCGACGATCATTTGACGGGTCCGGCGCGTGAACTGGTGGCGACCCGGCTCGACCTCTGGCTTAAGACGCATATCGAGAAACTGCTGGCGCCGCTGTTCGTACTGTCCGCCGCCGACGACGTCACCGGCATGGCGCGCGGCGTTGCGTTTCAGCTTGTCGAGGCGCTCGGCGTTCTCGAACGGCAAAAGGTGGCGGAGGAGGTCAAGGGCCTCGATCAGCCGTCGCGCGCCACGCTACGCAAATACGGCGTGCGCTTCGGCGCCTATCACATTTATCTGCCGGCTTTGCTCAAGCCGGCGCCGCGCGCGCTGGCGACGCAGCTTTGGGCACTCAAGCATGAAGCGCCGGACGCGCACGGCGTCGCCGAATTGCTGCAACTGGCTGGCAGCGGCCGCACGTCGATTCCGATCGACAAGGACACGCCCAAGCCGCTGTACCGCACCGCCGGTTATCGTGTCGCCGGCGAACGCGCCGTGCGGGTCGATATACTGGAGCGGCTGGCCGACTTGATCCGCCCGGCGCTGTCGTGGCGCGAAGGCGTGCAGACCGCCAAACCGGACGGCGCTTTCGACGGCCGCGGCTTCACCGTCACGGGCGCCATGACCTCGTTGACCGGCGCGTCGGGCGAGGATTTCGCCTCGATCTTGCGTTCGCTCGGCTATCGTCTGGATCGCAGAATTAAGCCGCCTGAAGCCAAGACCGCGGAGCCCGCGCCTGCCGATCCGGCGGCGGCCGGGATTGCACCGACCGCCGACGTAGCGGCCGTCGACATCGCGCCCGAGGCTGCACCGGCGACGGCTTCGCTCGATTTGCTGCCGGCGCCGGATTTTATCGGCGCCGCGCCGGTCGTCGAGCCCGCGGCGGAAACCGGGCAAGCCGTTGCGGCGGACACCGCCGTGCCGGCCGAGCCGGTCGATGTCGCGGCGAAGGCCGCGGATGAGCCGGTATATATCGACGTCTGGCGTCCGGCCGGCCGTTCCGAAAAGCGCCCGCCGCGTCCGCGCCGGCCGCAACGCGCGGCGCAGACGCCGGTTGCTGCTCCGGCGGCTGCCAATGGCGGCGATGCCACGGCGGTCGCGGCAGCGCCGGTTCCGCCGGAAACTTCCGAGAAAGCGGGCGATTTTCGGCCGAAACGCCACGACCGCCAAGAGCGTCACGAGCGCCAGCAGCGCGTCGAGCGGCAAAGCAAAGGTCTCGGCCAGCGCAACGAGCGTCAGGGCGGCGGCCCGCCGCGCGGCGACCGTCCGCGCCGCGACAAGGGCGACCGGGTCGAGAAGGCCGAGCGCGACCAGTATTACGCCAAGCCGCATGGCAGCAATTCCGGCGGCCGCGACAAGGCGCCGGATCCCAACTCGCCCTTCGCCAAGCTGGCGGCGCTCAAGCAGCAGCTCGAGCAGAACAATAAGCCGTAACGCGCATGATCCCGAAAAGCATACCCTCCTCGACCCCGATCGGGGATGGATACCGGTTTTCGGATAAGATCATGCGCCAAGACTAAGCTTTGGACCGCCAGCGCATCGACAAATGGCTCTGGCACGCACGCATGGTGCGTACCCGGACCGATGCGGCGGCGCTTGCCGAGGCGGGCTATGTGCGCCTCAACGGCAAACGGATCGCGGCTCCCAGCCATCTGATCCGAATCGGCGACGTCGTCACCTTGGCCCTCGACCGTTCCGTGAAAGTGCTCCGGGTGGAAGCGGTCTGCGAAAGGCGGGGGCCCGCTCCCGCCGCGCGGGCGCTCTACAGCGATTTGACGGCGGGTTGATCGTTACGATAGGGAACGCTGCTGGATTTCGCGGAGCGTTTGATGACCTACATCGTCAATGAGAGCTGCATTAAGTGCAAATTTATGGACTGCGTCGAGGTCTGTCCGGTGGACTGCTTCTACGAAGGCGCCAACATGCTGGTGATCCACCCGGACGAGTGCATCGATTGCGGGGTTTGCGAGCCGGAATGTCCGGTCGACGCCATCAAGCCGGATACCGAGCCGGGTCTCGAGAAATGGCTTGAAATCAACGCGGAATACGCCAAGTCTTGGCCGAATATCACGGTGAAGCGCGATCCGCCGGCCGACGCCAAGGAATTCGAGGGCCTTGCCGGCAAGTTCGAGAAATATTTCAGCCCGGAGCCGGGTGAGGGCGATTAATCGCCGAAGGCTCTGATTTTAAGGGTATGTTGGCGTCCGACATTAACCGATTTGCTGAATTTGCATGATCGGGATTGCTGAATTGCGCTTTTGTGGCACCATAAGGCTTTGATTTTGGCCAAAAATGTGCTATATATTGATTTATCCGATGAATATGAAAAACGCCGCCACGGATGCCGCTCCCCCGCTTGGGAGCCTTATTTTTCGCGGCACTTCCCAAGGGTCTAGCGAGAGGGCGTGAGTTCCACGCGTGAGCAGTGGCAGGAAAAACGCGTCAAAAAACTAAGAAAGGTTCCACCGGCATGAGCCGGAGAACTAGCAAAAAGTCTGCCGGAGCGCGGCGGACCTCTCATGCTTCGCGCGGGTCCACCCGCAGCGCGGCCCCCTCAGCCAAGGTAACCGGCAGCCCGAAGGGCGCCGGCGAAGGAGTTTTGCCCGGAATGCCCAGCAATAAGAAGACTACTCAACGACAAGGCTTCAAGACCAACGAATTCATCGTCTATCCCGCCCACGGGGTCGGCCAGATTCTGGCCATCGAGGAGCAGGAAGTCGCCGGCGCCAAGCTCGAGCTTTTCGTCATCAACTTCGTCAAGGACAAGATGACGCTGCGGGTTCCCACCGCCAAGATCGTGTCGGTCGGCATGCGCAAGCTGGCGGAAGCCCCGCTGGTCAAGCGCGCGCTCGAAACCCTCAAGGGCCGTGCCCGCATCAAGCGCACCATGTGGTCGCGCCGCGCCCAGGAATACGAAGCCAAGATCAACTCCGGCGACATCGTCGCCATCGCCGAGGTGGTGCGCGACCTGTTCCGCTCCGACTCGCAGCCGGAGCAGTCCTATTCCGAGCGGCAGCTTTACGAAGCCGCCCTCGACCGGCTGTCGCGCGAAATCGCGGCGGTGCAGAAGATCACCGAAACCGAGGCGATCAAGGAAATCGAGGGCGCCCTCGCCAAGGGCCCTAGGCGTGGGCCGAAGCCCGCCGACGAGGCGGATGATGCTGAGCCGGCCGCCGAGGAAGAGGCGGCCTGACGGCCTCGACGAAACGCGAATAGAAAAAGCCCGGCAGCGATGCCGGGCTTTTTTGTTGGCGCCTTTATTTGCCGCGTTGAACGTTACGCGAAATAATCGGCCGCGACGGTTTCGTCGGCCGGCTTTTTCTTTGCGCGCATGGCGTTGAAAACCGGCGTCAGCACGACCGCCAGCAGCAAGTTGAGGATCAACGTGTAGAACGCGGTATAGCCGGGGAACGTGTAGCCGCCGAGCGCCACCGGATAAGACGGCGTCAGGTTCATCACCACGGCCATCGTCGTGCCGGCGACCGTTCCGATGGCCCAGCCGACCAGCAGCGCCCAGTCGTTGAACCACCGCGTATAGACGCCGAGCATCACCGCCGGCAGCGTCTGGATGATCCAGATTCCGCCCAGCAGTTGAAGCTGAATGGCGTATTGCGTCGGGATAAACAGAATGAACACCAGCGCGCCGAGCTTGACGATCAGCGACACCCACTTCGCCATCTGCGCTTCTTGCTTGTCGGTCGGCGACTTGTTGATGAACTCGCGATGGATGTTGCGGGTATAAAGGTTCGCCGCGGCAATCGACATGATGGCCGCGGGAACCAGGGCGCCGATCCCGATCGCCGCAAAAGCTATGCCGACGAACCACGACGGGAAGGTGTGCAGGAAGAGCGCCGGCACCGCGAAGTTATTGCCGAACTGCTTAAAGCCGATGGCGTATTCGGGAAGACTGGCGACACCCGCGGCGATGGCGAAAAAACCGATGAGGGCGAGCAGGCCGAGCATGAAGGAATAGCCCGGCAGCATCGCGGCGTTGCGGCGGATGGCGTGGCCGCTGCTGGCGCTCAGGATGCCGGTGAGCGAGTGCGGATAAAGGAACAACGCCAGCGCCGAGCCGAGCGCCAGCGTCGCGTAGACGCCGTAAGAGCCGGTTGTCGTCGGCCCCGGAACCGCCAGCAACAGCTTTTGCACCGGCACCGCGGAGAAAATCTTGCCGAAGCCGCCAAGCTGAATTGGAACGACGATCACGGCGGCGAAAGCCGTGATGTAGATCAGGATGTCCTTCACGATTGCGATCGAGGCCGGCGCCCGCAGACCGCTTGAATAAGTGAAGGCCGCCAGAATCACGAAGGCGATGATCAACGGCAGGTCCGCGACAAAGCCCGTGCCTGAAATGCCCATCGCTCCGATCACGACCTGAATGCCGACGAGCTGCAGCGCGATATAGGGCATGGTCGCGACCAGCCCGGTGACCGCTATCGCCAGCGCCAGCCAGCGGTTGCCGAAGCGGCCGCGCACGAAATCGCCCGCGGTGATGTAGCCGTGCTTGTGGCAGACGTGCCAAAGCCGCGGGAAAACCAGAAACAGGATCGGATAGATCAATATCGTATAAGGCACGGCGAAGAACGCGATGGCGCCGGCACCGAAGGCCAGCGCCGGAACGGCGATGAAGGTGTAGGCCGTATAAAGATCGCCGCCGACCAGGAACCAGGTCACGATCGTGCCGAAGCGCCGGCCGCCAAGCCCCCATTCGTGAAGCTGGTCGAGATCGCCTTTGCGCCAATGGGCGGCGATAAAGCCCAGCCAAGTGATGAACCCGAACAGCAGTACAAAAATGCTAAGCGCGACCCAATTTACGTCCTGCACGGCACGTCCCCTCGTATTGATTTATTCTTGGCTGGAATGCGAGATGCGCTGAGGCGCTAATCGTCGGTCGCGAAATAAACGACCGCGGTCAGGGCAGCGCTGATCAGCACGAAAGCCAGTTGCGACCAATAGAAGAACGGTATGCCCAGCCAGTAGGGCTCGGCCTTGTTGTAGAAAGGCGGCCACAGGACGACGGCGTATTGGATGACGAAGAGCAGGTACCACCAGCTCCATCCTCTCGTTTTTTTCTTTCGTGCTGCGCTCATGGCGACCATCTCCCCAGTTCCGCTCCCGTCGCGGAATCGATGTAGTGGCTAATAGAGCGTCGGCCATCGAAAAACCAGCGCCGTATTGCGGGGTTTTATGTTGCGCCGCAGCGGCCAGCGCTTCCTGGATTACCGTCTATTCGATCTCCTTGGCAGCGGTCGTAAGCAGCGTCGGGTTTCGAAACCGGCGTCTTAAGGTCGACCATCGATCGAATTTGCCGGCTGCAGCATCGCCTGACAAAACGCTGTCGTAGGATTATATTCAAATCACATGTTTTGCCGCTTTCACCGGAAGCGCTCCATTTCCCATTTGGGGATAGGAAATAGGGAACAGTGGATGTCCGCCTAACAACCGGATAGCGAAGCGTTGGCTCATTTTTCTTTGAAGTCATGAAAGGTGGGCAGAGGCCGTGGGTTGCCTCAATCGCGCAGCGGACTACACTGTGCGCCAACCATCCAAACCACGTTCAAGGGATTTCACCATGACCGCCATTGCCGGTTACGTCGCGCCAGAAGCAAAGTCAGGCGATCTCGGCGTGCACTCGCTCGATCAGTTCGTGCTCACCGTGCCGAACGCCAATGTGGCCGAGGATTTCTATACAAACTTCGGTCTCAATATGGTCCGCAACGGCAATTCGTTGCAGCTCAAGACCTTCGGTCATGAACACGCCTGGGGCTCGGTGGTGGAGACCAGCAAGGCCAAGGCGCTGCATCATCTGTCGTTCGGCTGCTACGCCGAGGACATCGCGCGGCTCAAGACGCGTATCGAAGGGGCCGGCGTCAAGCTGATTGATCCGCCGCCCGGCTTCGAAAGCAACGGCTTCTGGTTCCGCAACCACGAAGGCGTGCTGATGGAAATCAAGGTGGCACCCAAGGTGTCGCCCGACCAGAAATCCGACAGCGTCTGGAGCCCGGTCGGTCCCGGCGTCGCCGCGGCCAGCGTGCGCGCCAAGGCGCCGGCGGTGCAGCCGCGCCGGCTGTCGCATGTGCTGATCTTCACCGCCGACGTGCTCGGCTCGATCGCCTTCTACGAGCGCACGCTGGGCCTGCGCCTGTCGGACAAGGCCTCGGATCTCGTCGCCTTCATGCACGGCATCCACGGCAGCGACCATCACATGCTGGCGCTGGTGAAATCATCCGCGCCCGGCTTCCATCATTGCAGCTGGGACGTGTCGAGCATCAACGACATCGGACTCGGCGCCATGCGCATGGCCGACAAGGGCTACACCAAGGGCTGGGGCCTTGGCCGCCACGTGCTCGGCTCGAATTATTTCCACTACGTGCGCGATCCGTGGGGCAGCT
>DASWPX010000054.1:0-17906 GCA_036398395.1 Pseudolabrys sp.
GCAATCTTGGGCACGCCGTCCTTGCGGATCATCGGCTTCAGCAGGCGTTGCGGGTTGGCGACGTAGTCGAAGCCGAAGCGGCCCTTCACGCAGAGCCGGCTCTGGTTCGCCGGGCCGTTCTTGCCTTCGACGGCGACGATCTTGTCATCCTTGATCTGATAGGTGAGCTGGCAGCCGACGCCGCAATAAGGGCAGACGCTGTTGACCTCGCGGTCGGGGAATTCGGTGCGCACGTTCTCGGCGTTGACCAGGGACGACGGCATCAGCGCGCCGGTCGGACAGGCCTGCACGCATTCGCCGCAGGCGACGCAGGTGGAGTTGCCCATCGGATCGTCGAAGTCGAAGACGATCTTTTCCATGAAGCCGCGGCCGGCCATGCCGATGACGTCGTTGACCTGGACTTCGCGGCAGGCGCGTACGCAAAGATTGCACTGGATGCAGGCGTCGAGATTGACCGCCATGGCGGCGTGGCTGCGGTCGGGCGCGGGGATTTCGATGCGATCGCGCTTGGGGAAGCGGCCGGCGGATACGCCCTGGCGCTTGGCGGTTTTCCAGAATTCGGATTCCGGATCGTGCGCGACTTCGATCGCCGGCTGGTCGGTGACAAGGAGTTCGGCCACCATCTTGCGCGCGGTCTTGGCGCGCTCGGTCGAAGTCTTGACCTTCATGCCGGGCGCCGGCTGGCGGATGCAGCTCGCGGCGAGAACACGCTCGCCCTCGATCTCGACCATGCAGACGCGGCAATTGCCGTCGGCGCGATAACCGGGCTTGGGCGAGTAGCACAGGTGCGGCAGCTTGATGTCGAGACGGCGCGCGGCGCGGAAGATCGATTCACCCTCGCGGATGTCGATCTCGCGGTCGTCGATAAAGAAGGTTTTGGCGGTCGGGGCTTCGCCCTTGCCGGCGACCTTGTCGGCGGCGGCCGTGTGCGCGACATGCGGCTTGCCTTGCGCCAGCGCCTCGCCTCCGGCGGCACCCTTTTTGTCGTTTCCGTAACCGACCGGCGTTTTTCCGTTGCTAGCCATGGTTCACCAACTGCCCATCGGTTTCGTGAGTTCCCCGGGGAAATACTTCAGAACGCATAATAGCGGATTCGGCGCCGCCTGGCCGAGACCGCAAATCGAAGCGTCGCGCATGGCGTTCGACAGTTCCGTGAGCAGCAATACGTCCCACGGACCTTTAGCCATCAGCTTGGCGGCCTTTTCGCTGCCGACCCGGCACGGCGTGCACTGGCCGCAGGATTCGTCCTCGAAGAACTTCATCAAATTGAGGGCCACAGCCTTCATATCGTCCTTGTCGGACAGAATGACAACCGCGTGGGAACCGACGAAACAGCCGTGCTTTTCCAGCATGCCGAAGTCGAGCGGGATGTCGGCCATCGAGGCAGGCAGGATGCCGCCCGATGCGCCACCCGGCAGATAAGCCTTGAAGGTTTCGCCGTCGGCCATGCCCCCGCAGAATTCGTCGATCAGTTCGCGCGCGGTGATGCCGGCGGGCGCCAACTTCACCCCGGGATTCTTGACCCGGCCGGAGACGGAGAAGCTGCGGAAACCTTTGCGTTCGTGACGGCCTTGCGAGGTCGCCCACTCAGGGCCCTTTTCAACAATATCGCGGATCCAGAACAAGGTCTCGACGTTCTGCTCCAGCGTCGGGCGGCCGAACAGGCCGACCTGAGCGAGATAAGGCGGGCGGTGCCGCGGCAATCCGCGCTTGCCCTCGATCGACTCGATCATCGCCGATTCCTCGCCGCAGATATAAGCGCCGGCGCCGCGGCGCAGATGCAGCTTGGTGTGCGGCGCAAGCCCGGCTTCGGCGATCTTCTCGATCTCCTCGGCCAGCATCAGCCGCAGCTCGGGATATTCGTCGCGGATATAGATGTAGGTGTCCGGCGCCTCGACCACCCAGGCGGCAATCAGCATGCCTTCCAGGAAACGATGCGGGTCGCGCTCGAGATAATGGCGGTCCTTGAAGGTGCCGGGCTCGCCTTCGTCGGCGTTGACCGCGAACAGGCGGGGCGCCGGTTCGGCGCGCACCAGCGACCATTTGCGGCCGGTGGGAAATCCGGCGCCGCCCAGACCGCGCAGGCCGGCGTCGCTGACGATCTTGATCAGTTCGTCGCGCGTGCGCTTGCCCCTGAGGCAATCCTTGAGAAGCGTGTAACCGCCGTCTTTCCGGTAGCCGGCAAAATCGATCGAAGCATGCCAGGCGTGCGGATGCGGCACGTTCTTCGCCGCCGCGGCAACCTTGTCGACCGTGCCGTGGAATGTCTGCATATGTCCGACGGCACAGACCGGCGCGCGATCGCAGGCGCCCATGCAGGGCGCACGCACGACGCGCACATTCTTGCCGAGCTTGTCCGGTAATTCGCCCAGCAGTTTTTCCGCGCCCTTCATGGCGCAAGACAACGAATCGCAAACGCGCACGGTGACCGGCGGCGGCGGCGGGCCCTCCTTCACGACATCGAAATGCGCGTAGAAGGTCGCGACCTCGTAGACCTCGGTGAGCGCCATCTTCATCTCGAAGGCGAGCGCGGTGAGATGCGCGGCGGAGAGATGATTGTAATGGTCCTGAATCAGATGCAGGTGTTCGATCAGCAGATCGCGACGGCGCGGCTGATCGGTGAGCAGCGCCTGCACGTCGGCGAGCGCTTGCGGATCGACCTGACGGCCCTTCGGCGTGCGCGGCGGCTTGCGGCGCTTACCGACGCCGTTGCCGCTAACCCGCGGCGGCGCCAAGGTTTCACCCTGGTCTGAAGCAGTCATTTTTTCCTCCGAACGGCAGCAGGCCGTTCAAAACCATTCTAAACAAGGGCAGTTCTCCGATCATACGATAGAAAACACCTATCGATATGGGCTTTATGCTTGTAATTTCTGATTAGGCTCGTTTAGCTGGGATTGCGCCCTTGGGATTGGCGGAATCAACGCCATCCCACGCAAAAAAGGTGCCGAATTGATCGATAAGCTTGAATTCCTGCTGGCCTTGGCGCGCGAAAAGCATTTCGGCCGGGCCGCCGAGGCCTGCGGCGTCACCCAGCCAACGCTGTCGGCCGGCATCAAGCAGCTCGAAGAGTCGTTCGGCGTTCTATTGGTCAACCGCGGTTCCCGCTTCCAGGATTTTACGCCCGAAGGCGAACGCGTGCTGGATTGGGCACGCCGTATTGTCGGCGATGCGCGCGCCATGCGCCAGGAGGTTCACGCGCTCAAGCACGGTTTGGTCGGACGCCTGCGCATCGCCGCGATCCCGACGGCTTTGGCGATGGTGGAGACACTCACCACGCCCTATCGGGCGCGGCACCCGGACGTACAATTCACCATCTTGTCGCGCACCTCGCTCGAGATCCTGACGCATCTGGAAAACCTCGAGATCGACGCCGGGCTGACTTACCTCGACAACGAGCCGCTCGGCCGCGTCACCGCGGTTCCGCTTTATCGTGAACGCTACCGCCTGCTGGTCGCGGCCGATGCGCCGCTTGGCGACCGCGACGCCGTGACTTGGGCGGAAGTGGCGAAAGTTCCGCTGTGTCTGCTGACGCCGGACATGCAAAATCGCCGCATCATCGAGCAATTGCTGCGCGACACTGGCGCCGATCCGCATATCACGCTCGAATCGAATTCGATGATCCTGCTCTATTCGCATGTGCGCACCGGGCGCTGGGCCAGCGTTATGCCGCAACGGCTGGCCGCCACGCTCGGCCTGACCGACACCAACATGTTGCGCGCAATCCCGATTGTAGAGCCGGAAGCCAGCCACACCATCGGACTGGTGGCACCGGCGCGCGAACCGATGACGCCTTTGACGGCGGCCCTGGTCGCCGAGGCGCGCCGTGTTGCGCCGACGCTGATGGACTGACATCGGCGATATAGACCTTAGTCGCATGATCGTCTTTCGCTATTGCGAGATAGAAATTTGCTATCGCGTAATGGAAATTAGCCAATTGATTCAATTCGGCCCTTACCAACAGTGTTACCCCATCAAAAACGCGTAAAAAGACCAAAAAAGGGGAAACGAAATGACGGCAATCGATCAAACGCTGACCGGTAATGGCGGCGGACTTCTCGGAATTCTGGATCGCGATCACACCATCGCCAAGCCAGGCTTCAACCGCTGGCTGGTGCCGCCGGCGGCGCTTTGTATTCATCTATGCATCGGCATGGCCTACGGCTTCAGCGTGTTCTGGCTGCCGCTGTCGCGCGCGGTCGGACTGACGGCGCCGAAAGTCTGCGCCGATATGACGCTGGCACAAGAGCTGGTCACGACCACCTGCGATTGGCGCGTCGCCAGCATGGGCTGGATGTTCACATTGTTCTTCGTATTGCTCGGCGTGTCGGCAGCGATCTGGGGCGGCTGGCTTGAACGTGCCGGTCCGCGCAAGGCCGGGTTCGTTGCCGCGCTTTGCTGGGGCGGAGGCCTCATGGTCGGCGCACTCGGCGTCTATATCCACCAACTTTGGCTGATGTGGCTCGGCGCCGGCGTGCTCGGCGGCGTCGGTTTGGGTCTCGGCTACATCTCGCCGGTCTCGACGCTGATCAAGTGGTTTCCCGACCATCGCGGCATGGCGACGGGTTTCGCCATTGCCGGCTTCGGGGGCGGCGCCATGATCGGCGCGCCGCTGGCGAACCTGCTCATCAACTACTTCAAGACGCCGACTTCGGTCGGCGTGTGGGAAACCTTCGTTACCATGGGCGCGATCTACTTCGTGTTCATGACCATTGGCGCCTTCGGCTATCGCGTGTCGCCGGCCGGCTGGCGTCCCGACGGCTGGACACCGCCGGCTAAAAAGAACGCCATGATTTCGGAACACAACGTCCATCTCAAGGACGCGCACAAGACGCCGCAGTTCTGGCTGATCTGGTGGGTGCTTTGCCTGAACGTATCGGCCGGCATCGGCGTGATCGGCATGGCCTCGCCCATGTTGCAGGAGATATTCGCCGGCGGACTGATTGGCCAAGTGGGCGTGAAGTTCAACGCGCTCACCGCCGATCAGAAAGTCGCCATCGCCGGCATCGCGGCGGGCTTTGCCGGTTTGATCTCGCTGTTCAACATCGGCGGCCGGGTGTTCTGGGCATCGTTGTCGGACTATATCGGCCGGAAGAACACTTATTACTGCTTCTTCCTGATCGGCATTCTGCTCTACGCCATCACGCCGTGGGCGGCCAATATCGGTTCGAAGGCGCTGTTCGTCGGCAGCTTCTGCATCATCCTGTCGATGTATGGCGGCGGCTTCGCCACCGTGCCGGCCTATCTCGCCGACATGTTCGGGACGCAGTTCGTCGGCGCCATTCACGGACGGTTGCTGACCGCCTGGTCCACGGCCGGCATCATCGGTCCGGTGGTGGTGAACTACATTCGTGAGTTTCAGTTGGCCGCCGGCGTACCGCGCGACCATCTCTACGACACCACGATGTACATTCTCGCGGGCATGCTGGTGATCGGTTGCATCTGCAACTTCCTGATCAAGCCGGTCGACAAGAAGTGGAATATGAGCGCCGACGAAGTCGCCCGTCTGCAATCGGCGAGCGCCAAGAGCGAGGCGGCCGTCAAGCACGGCTCCTTTGGCATCGGCAAAGGCGGCCTCGACCTCAAGGCCGCGTTGTTCTGGGCGGTGGTCGGAATTCCTCTGGCCTGGGGCGTGATGAAGACGCTCGAAAGCGCGATCAAGATTTTCTAACGATCGCGCTACGAAAAAGCGGAAACGGCGCGGCTTTGGCCGCGCCGTTTTTTTTATGCCCCTCCTGAAAAGTCCCGTCGCGGGCAATGGAACGGACCGCAGGGGTTGGCCGTTGAGTTCCGCCGGACCGCTATAATCAAAGGGCCGGAAGCCGGCCTGGCGCCAAACCCGGAGATACGCATGCAGTTCAACTCGAGCCTGGGCCGGCGCAAGCCGGAGTCGAAACCGGCCGAAAGCGCTGCGGTGCGTGCTTTTCCGCGGCCGGCCGAGTAGCGCACATGGCCGGCTCCCTGAAAGCTTTCGGTTTCAATTGCAGTCTCAAGAGTTCGAAGGATTCGGAAAAATCCTCGACCGACGTGCTGCTGCGGCAATTCTTCGGCGCGCTGAACGAGCTTGGTGTCGAAGGCGAGTTCGTGCGCGCGGCCGATTACAACATCAAGCCGGGCGTCAAATCGAACGAAGGACGCGGCGACGAGTGGCCGAAATTGCGCAAGCGCATGCTCGACGCCGACATCCTGGTGATCGGCTCGCCGATCTGGCTGGGCCAGCCGTCGAGCGTCGCCAAGCGCGTGCTCGAGCGCATGGATGCATTCCTGGATGAGAAAGACGATCGCGGCCGCATGCCGTCTTACGGCAAGGTCGCGGTAGCCTGCATCGTCGGCAACGAGGACGGCGCGCATCACAGCGCGGCCGAAATCCTGAGCGCGCTGCTCGAAGTGGGTTTCACCGTGCCGTCCGGCGGACCGACTTATTGGGTCGGCGAGGCCATGGGCAGCGCGGAGTACAAGGACTTCAAGAAGCCGCCCAAGGTGGTCGACAAGTGGACCAAGATGCTCGCCTCCAACACCGCGCATCTGGCGGAACTGCTGAAGGCAAGGCCTTATCTCGGGATCAAGGGCGGGAGATGATTTCGTCGTTCCGGGGCGCCGCACAGCGGCGCGTCCCGGAATGACAGAAATATCTACGCCACCTTCTCGACCTGGTGCCGGAACATGGCCTTGCGGGCTTCGTCGTCGAACTCGGTCTTGAACTTGTGCTTGTCCTTGATCGCAATGGCGCGCTCAGCGGCGGGGTGCGCGCTGATTTCGTCCACCATGCGCTTGAGATTGGGAAATTTCGCCCAGGCGCCCTCGCCGAGCACATTCGGAATCAGCCGGGCCCAGCCCCAGGCCGCCATGTCGACGATGGTGTAAGTATCGCCGAGTATGTATTTCCGCGTGGCGAGCTGCGCGTCGAGAATCGCGAAATGGCGCTGCGCCTCGAAGGCATAGCGGTTGACGGCGTATTCGATTTTTTCCGGTGCGTAATTGCGGAAATGCACCGACTGGCCGGAGAAAGGCCCGACCCCGGAAGCGACAAACATCATCCACGACAATAATTCGCCCCGCGCCTTGTCGCCCTTGCCGGGCATGAACTTGCCGGTCTTCTCGCCGAGATAAAGCAGGATGGCGTTGGAATCGAACACGGTGGCGTCGCCGTCGACGATGGCCGGCACCTTGGCGTTCGGATTGACGGCGAGAAATTCCGGCTTGTGCTGGTCGCCCTTGCGGGTGTCGACCGGGATCGCCTCGTATGCGAGACCCGCCTCTTCCAGGAAAAGCGCCACCTTCATCGGGTTCGGCGCGCCGCTATAGTAGAATTTGATCATGTGTTTCGTCCCATATGTTTTTTGATGACTAGAACAGGCCGACGATCTTGCCGTCGGCGCCGACGTCGATGGTGTCGGCGGCCGGCACTTTCGGCAGGCCCGGCATGGTCATGATCTCGCCGCACACCGCCACCACGAACTCGGCGCCGGCCGACAGCCGCACCTCGCGCACGTTGATGGTGTGATCGACCGGCGCGCCCTTGGCGTCCGGGTTGGTCGAGAACGAATACTGCGTCTTGGCGATGCAGACCGGCAGTTTGCCGAAGCCCATCTCTTCCCAGGTCTTGAGCTGATCCTTGACCGATTTGTCGGCGGTGACGTTCTTGGCCCGGTAGATTTCCTTGGCGATGGTCTCGATCTTGGCGAACAGCGGCATGTCGTCGGGATAGAGGAATTTGAGCTTGCCCGAAGCGCCGTCGATCGCCTTGACGACGGCCTTGGCGACGTCGGCCGCGCCCTCGCCGCCCATGGCCCAGTGGTCGGCCATCAGGGCTTCGACGCCGAGCGCCTTGCACTTGTCCTTCACCAGCGCGATTTCGGCCTCTGTGTCGGCCGAGAAGCGGTTGATCGAGATCACCACCGGCAGGCCGAATTTCTTGACGTTCTCGACATGGCGCTGAAGGTTGGACATCCCGGCTTCCAAGGCCTTGAGGTCTTCCTTCTTGAGATCGGCCTTCTGCACGCCGCCGTGCATCTTGAGCGCGCGGATGGTGGCGACCAGCACGACGCAGGACGGCTCGAGGCCGGCCTTGCGGCATTTGATGTCGAGGAATTTCTCGGCGCCCAGGTCGGCGCCGAAGCCGGCTTCGGTCACCACATAATCGGCAAGCTTGAGCGCGGTCGCGGTGGCCACCACCGAATTACAGCCATGCGCGATATTGGCGAAGGGGCCGCCGTGGATGAAGGCGGGCGTGCCTTCCAGCGTCTGTACCAGATTGGGCGCGATGGCTTCCTTGAGCAGCGCGGTCATGGCCCCGTGCGCCTTGATGTCGGCGGCGCGGATCGGCTTGCGCTCGCGCGTATAGCCGATGATGATTTTGCCGAGCCGTTCCTTGAGGTCGTCGAGGTCCTTGGCGAGACAGAAAATCGCCATGACTTCCGACGCCACCGTGATGTCGAAACCGGCTTCGCGCGGATAGCCGTTGGCGACGCCGCCGAGCGAGCAGACGATCTCGCGCAGCGCGCGGTCGTTCATGTCGAGCACGCGGCGCCAGGCGACGCGGCGCGAATCGATGCCGAGCGCGTTGCCCCAATAGATGTGGTTGTCGATCAGCGCCGACAAAAGATTATGCGCCGAGGTGATGGCGTGGAAGTCGCCGGTGAAATGCAGGTTGATGTCTTCCATCGGAATGACTTGCGCGTAACCGCCGCCGGCGGCGCCGCCTTTCATGCCGAAGGACGGCCCGAGCGACGGCTCGCGCAGGCAGAGCATCGCCTTCTTGCCGATGAAATTGAGCGCGTCGGTGAGGCCGACCGTGGTCGTCGTCTTGCCTTCGCCGGCCGGCGTCGGCGTGATGGCCGAGACCAGGATCAGCTTGCCGTTCTTCTTGTCCTTGAGCGACTTGACGAAATCCATAGACACCTTGGCCTTGTAGTGGCCATAGGGCTCGAGGCTTTCGGGTCCGATGCCAAGCTTTTCCTTGGCGACGTCCATGATCAGCCGCTTTTTGGCGGTCTGCGAGATTTCGATGTCGGATTTCGGCGATTGGTGCTGCGAGGCGGGCATGGGTGCGTTTCCAATATGAAGTACAATGAACCGGCGGTTTTTTCTTGTCATGCCCGCGAAAGCGGGCATCCAGTAAACACCGACACTTTAGTGATTACTGGGTCCCCGCCTTCGCGGGGACGACGGTCTCAAATCATGTGAACTTCGCTCCTACGGCGAGCTTGGCGGTAGTAGCGAATTCGCCGGCGTCGATCTTCTTGCCGGCGTCGGGCTGAACCCGGGTGACCTTGAAGCGCCCGTCGGCGCAGACAACGGTGAAGCCGTCCGCTTCGACCGCGACGATTTCGCCGAGCTTGCCGGCGATACCTTTCGGATCCTTGGCCGGCAGCGGCTTGGCGTCGAAAATCTTCAGCGTCTTGCCGTCGAGCGTGGTCCAGGCACCGGGCGCCGGATTGCAGCCGCGGATCAGGCGGTCGATCTGTTCCCAGGGCTTGCCCCAGTCGATCTTGGCATTGCCGGGACCGCAGCGGCCTTCATAAGTAGCGAGAGATTCATCCTGCTTGATGCGCGGCGCCTTGCCGGCTTTGACGAGATCGACGCCTTCGAGCATCGCCTCGACGCCCATCGGGAACAGGCGGTCGAAATAGACGGTGCCGAGCGTGTCCGTGGGGCCGATCGGCGTTTTCTTCTGAATCAAAACGTCGCCGGTATCGAGACCGTTGTCCGGCCAGAAGATCGACAGGCCGGTTTCCTTCTCGCCCTTGATGATCGGCCAGTTGATGGCGGAGGCGCCGCGATAGGCCGGCAGCAGCGACGGGTGATATTGAATCGAGCCGTGCGTCGGCGCGTTGAGAAATTCTTCCGGCACGAACAAGGTGACGAAGGCCATGACCTGAAGGTCTGGCTTCATTGCCTTGAACTCGGCCAGCACTTCCGGCTTCTTGTAGCTGTCGGGCTGAAGCACCTTTAGCCCGGCGGCGAGCGCGGCTTCCTTCAAGGGATCGGCCTTGGCGCCCTCTTTTTCCGGCGCCACATAGACGGCGACGACTTCCTCACCGCGCTTCAACAGCGCTTCCAGCACGGCCTTGCCGAAGGCCTGCTGGCCGTGGACCACGATACGCATTCAACACTCTCCCCGAATTTTCTTTGTCTTCCGGCCGGGCGGAGCGAGGGCCGGAACCCATAGCCACCGCCGCCGGTTATGAGCCCCCGCCTCCGCGGGGGCGATACAATCAAGCCGCCTTCTCTTCCTTCTTCGGCGCGCTCAGCGCGCCGGAGTTCTTGATCTCGGCAATCTCGTTGACCTTGAAGCCCAGCACGTCGGTCAAAATCTCGTCGGTGTGCTCGCCCAGAAGCGGCGAACGCTTTACCTCTGAGATTGAGTCCGACATCTTGATCGGGTTGCCGACGGTAAGATACTTGCCGCGCGCCGGATGATCGACTTCGACGATGGTGCCGGTTTTGCGCAAGCTCTCGTCCTCGGCGATTTCCTTCATCGACAGGATCGGGCCGCACGGAATGTCGAACTTGTTGAGGATGTCCATGGCCTCGAACTTGGTCTTGGTCATGGTCCAGTCCTCGATGCGGCGGAAGATCGCCTTGAGCTTCGGCAGGCGCGCGCGCGGCGTGGCGTATTCCGGATCGGTCTTCCAGGCCGGCTCGCCGATCACGTCGCAGATCGCCTCCCAGACCGGGGCCTGGGTGATGAAGTAAATGTAGGCGTCCGGATCGTTCTCCCAGCCTTTGCACTTGAGGATCCAGCCGGGCTGGCCGCCGCCCGAGTCGTTGCCGGCGCGCGGCACCGTCGGGCCAAAGGTGACGCCTTCGCCGTATTGGCTGTATTCGGTAAGCGGACCGGCCTTGAGCCGTTGCTGATCGCGCAATTTGACGCGGCAGAGATTGAGCACGCCGTCCTGCATCGCGGCGAGCACCTTCTGGCCGCGGCCGGTGCGGTTGCGCTGGTAGAGCGCCGAGACGATGCCGAGCGCGAGATGCAATCCCGTGCCGCTGTCGCCGATCTGCGCGCCCGTCACCAGCGGCGGACCTTCGCGGAAGCCGGTGGTGGAAGCGGCGCCGCCGGTGCATTGCGCGACGTTCTCGTAAACCTTGCAGTCCTCATAGGGGCCGGGGCCGAAGCCCTTGACCGAGGCGACGATCATGCGCGGGTTGACCTTGTGGATGTGCTCCCAGGTCAGGCCCATGCGGTCGAGCGCGCCGGGCGCGAAATTCTCGACCAGCACGTCGCATTTGCGGATCAGTTCCTCGAGCACGCGCTTGCCTTGCGGGTTCTTCGAGTCGATCGTGATCGAGCGCTTGTTGTGGTTGAGCATGGTGAAGTAGAGCGAGTCGGCGCCCTTGACGTCGACCAGCTGATTGCGCGTCGCATCGCCGACACCGGGACGCTCGACCTTGATCACGTCGGCGCCGAACCAGGCCAAAAGCTGCGTACAAGTCGGACCCGACTGCACATGGGTGAAGTCGAGAATGCGCACGCCGGTCAGCGCCTTGCCATCCTGGCCATAAGGCTTGGACGAAGGCTTTGGCAGATGCGCGCCATTGCCGTTTTTCTTCTTGGGCGAGGCGAACTTCACCACCTTGCGGGCGGATTTTTTTGCCGGTGTCTTTGCCTTGGCTTTCTTGGTCTTTTTCTTGGCCATTATCGTCTCCTCCAGTTCAGCTATCCAAGCGGGTTTACTTCTTCTTCAATTTGCTCTGCGGGTTGAGATTGCCGATGCGGCCGCTCTCGCTGCCTGCGGCGGGATCGAGCACCGCGTTGATCAGTGTCGGCTTGCCGGAATCCATCGCCGCGTTGACGGCGCGCTTGAGTTCGTCCGGCGATGTTGCGTTGACGCCGACACCGCCGAAGGCCTCGATCATCTTGTCGTAGCGCGAGCCCTTGACGAATACGGTCGGCGCCGGATCGGAGCCGGCGGAATTGACATCGGTGCCGCGATAGATGCCGTCATTGTTGACGATGACGATGCAGACCGGCAGCTTGTAACGGCAGATGGTCTCGACCTCCATCCCCGAGAATCCAAATGCCGAGTCGCCTTCGACGCAAAGCACCGGCTTGCCGGTCTCGATGGCCGCGGCAATCGCGTAGCCCATGCCGATACCCATGATGCCCCAGGTGCCGACGTCGAGGCGCTTGCGCGGCTGGTACATGTCGATGATGCCGCGCGCCAGGTCGAGCGTGTTGGCGCCTTCGTTGACCAGGATGGCGTCCGGCCGCTCCTTGACGACGGTGCGCAGCACGCCGAGCGCGCCGTGATAATCCATCGGCACGTTGTTGTTCATCAGCCGCGGCGCCATCTTGGCGACGTTCTCGTCGCGCTTGGTCTTGACGGCGTTGGTCCAGTCGGCCGGCGGCGCCGGCCACTTGCCGTCGATGCCGGCGAGCAGCGCCGCGACGCAGGAGCCGATATCGCCGACCACCGGGGCGACGATCTCGACGTTGCTATCCATTTCCTTGGGCTCGATGTCGATCTGGATGAACTTCTTCGGCGCCTCGCCCCAGGCCTTGCCCTTGCCATGCGACAGCAGCCAGTTGAGCCGCGCGCCAATCAGCATGACGACGTCGCTATCTTTGAGCACCGTCGAGCGCGCCGCGCCGGCGCATTGCGGATGGGTGTCGGGCAACAGGCCTTTGCCCATGCTCATCGGCAGGAAGGGAACGCCGGTCTTTTCCACCAGCGCGCGGATGGCGTCGTCGGCCTGGGCGTAGGCCGCGCCCTTGCCGAGGATGATCAGCGGCTTCTTGGCGCTCTTGAGCACGTCGAGCGCGCGCTTGACCGAATCAGGAGCAGGGATTTGCGCCGGCGCCGCATCGATGACCTTGACCAGCGACTTCTTGCCAGCTTCGGCGTCCATCACCTGGCCGAACAGCTTGGCCGGCAGATCGAGATAGACGCCGCCCGGACGGCCGGAGACCGCGGCGCGGATCGCGCGGGCGAGACCGATGCCGATGTCCTGCGCGTGCAGCACGCGGAACGCCGCCTTGCACAGAGGCTTGGCGATGGCGAGCTGGTCCATCTCCTCGTAATCGCCCTGCTGCAGATCGACGATCTCGCGCTCGGACGAGCCCGAGATCAAGATCATCGGGAAGCAGTTGGTGGTGGCATGCGCCAGCGCGGTGAGGCCGTTGAGAAAGCCCGGCGCCGAGACGGTCAGGCAGACGCCCGGTTTCTTCGTCAGAAAGCCGGCGATGGAAGCGGCATAGCCCGCGTTCTGTTCATGACGGAAGGACAGGACTCGGATGCCGGCGGCCTGCGCCATGCGGCCGAAATCCGTGATCGGAATGCCGGGCACGCCGTAGATGGTGGTGAGGCCGTTGAGCTTCAGCGCATCGATGATGAGGTTGAAGCCGTCGGTGAGTTCCTGCTCGGTTTCGATCTTCACTGCCGCGTCAGCCATGGGAATCCTCCCGTTTCTTTGTTTTTAGTCGAGATATTCGGCGAAGCGCTGCACGTGATCGGCCAGGCCGAGCGCGTGGTCGCGCACCAGGACTTCGGCACGGGCGGTGTCGCGCGCTTCGAGCGCTTCGATGATGTTCATGTGGTCGCGGATCGAACGGTCGGCGCGATCCTGCTCGCCGATGGTCTTGCGGCGAATCATGCGCATATGGGTGAACAGGTTTTCGGCCAGATCGATCAGCACAGCGTTGTGACTGAGCTTGATGATGGCCTGGTGGAATTCGATGTTGACGTCGGAATATTCGTCGAGATGGGCGCGCAGCTTGCCGTTGACGAAGGTCGTAAACATCTTGCGCAAGCCCGCGATTTCGTCGGTTGAGGCGTTCTGCGTGATCAGGCGCGCCGCCATGCTTTCGAGCGCCGCCCAGGCGGTGATCATCTCGATCACCTCGCGCTTGGTCTTGCGCACCACATAGATGCCGCGGCGCGGCACCAGGCGTACGAAGCCTTCGCTTTCGAGCTGCGCCATGGCCTCGCGCACCGGCGTCCGGCTGATGCCGAAGTCCTGCGCCAGCTTGCGTTCGTCGAGGCGGATGTCGTCGCGGTTGCGATAAATATCCATCGCGACGATGGCGTTCTTCAGCGCCGCATAAGCCTTGTGTTTGAAGCTGGGCGTCGCGTCGATCGGCGCCATCGCCGGCTGCGGTGCCAAAGGCGTGCGCGCGGCTTCGACGCCGCGGGCACTCACACTGACGCTACGAGGGGAACGAACGCGGCTACTCATGACTGGTATACAATATGCCAGGTACGGGTTTCTGCGCAACCGCCTTGTGGCGGCAATTAAAAGCCGCCCGCGGAGAACCCGCGAGCGGCGATTTTGAAACGCTGAGGCTCGATCAGCCCCTGGCCATTGTCCTTATGCGCATCGGCTTGAGCACCGCCAGCGCCATCACCGCGGCGATGACGTTGAGCGCCGCCGCCACGACGAACACAGCATGCCAATCGCCGGTCCAGGCGGTCAGCACGCTGGACAGCGGCACCAGAAGCGCGGCGGTACCCTTGGCGGTGTACAGCAGGCCGTAATTGGTGGTGGCGAATTTCCGCCCGTAGATGTCGGTGCAGGTCGCCGGAAACAGCGAGTAAATCTCGCCCCAGGCAAAGAACACCACGCCGGACAGAATGACGAACCAGAGCGGATTTGTCGCCAGATAGAACAGACAGTAGATGCCGATGCCCTCGAGCAGGAAGGCAATGAACATCGTGTTCTCGCGGCCGATATTATCCGACACCCAGCCGAAGAACGGCCGGCAGATGCCGTTGAGCACGCGGTCGATCGAGAGCGCGAAGGTCAAGGCTGGCAGGGTCAAGCCGAGGATCGACACGGGCACGCCGCCCACGTTGAAATCCTTGGCGATGGGCGCGAGTTGGGCCGTGGCCATCAGGCCGCCGGCGCCGACCATCACGAACATCAGGTACATGACCCAGAACACCGGGGTCTTCACCACTTCCTTCGGACCGTAGTCGCGCCGGGTCTGTTGCACCGCCGGAGCGGCCGGCACGGCCACCTCGCCCGCCTGCGGCGCGCGCAGGAACAGACCGACGACCATCACGACGAGGCCCTGGCCGAGACCGAACCACAGGAAGGCCGACTGATAACCGCTGCTGGCGATCATGTTGGCGATCGGGATCACGGTGAGCGCCGAGCCTGCGCCAAAGCCGGCCGCGGTCAGACCCGCGGCAAGGCCGCGCCGGTCCGGAAACCACTTGAGGGCGTTGCCGACCGAGGCGCCGTAGATGACGCCAGCGCCGATGCCGCCGATGGCGGCGCCGAGATACAGCAGAAAGAGCGAGTCGGCGACCGAATTGATGGCCCAGGCGATGGCGACGAGTACGCCGCTGCCGCAGACCATGACCTTCGGGCCGAACTTGTCGATCAGGTAGCCTTCGATCGGCACCAGCCAGGTTTCGGTCAGAACGAAAATGGTGAAGGCGACCTGGATCGCGGCGCGGCCCCAGTGATATTTCTGATCGATCGGATTGCCGAAGAGCGTCCAGCCATATTGCAGGTTGGCGATCATCACCATGCACAGAATGCCGAATATCAGTTGGCCCCAGCGCGTCGTTGCTGACGCGTGCGCCGATGCGGCGGTTCCCGCTATTGCCATTTCGTTTCTCCCCACTGTTTTAAGTTTTTGATTTTTACGTCGTCGATCCGCGACTCGTGCGCGAGCCGGGTCGACGATCGCCGCCCACCAAAACAATCTATCAGGCGAAACTTTCGCTGGATATATTTTCCGTAAACATTCTTAAATTCATTCGTAAAATCAATTGGTAATCTGATACGACAAGATTGTCGCCGATGGTTATTTCGGGTGTGCCGCATTGCAGCACGACACCGGTGCATGGACAGCCGATGCTTGCAAAAGCTTACGTTAGTGCGCGTGGTCCCGCGCTCGCAGGGACAAATTTCGCGTCAGAACGATTTAGGCCCGGCCAATGAGGCCGGGCCTAAACGCGTGCGCTAATCTGGTTGCGGGGGTAGGATTTGAACCTACGACCTTCAGGTTATGAGCCTGACGAGCTACCGGGCTGCTCCACCCCGCGATAAACTTCTGGCGTCATGTACCAGCCCGGCCCCTTCGGGTCGACGGCCTTAGCTTAGCTAAGGCCTTTTGGCTGCTCCACCCCGCGCTAATCGTATTTCACCGAGCGATAATCTTCTTGCGCCGTGTGCCGGCCCAGACCTTTATGGACCGCTCCACCCCGCGTCAACCGGCCGGGAAAATGAGAAGCGCGGGCCATGCCCCGCGCTTGTCGGGCAGTATGTAGCAACGGCGGATGGCTATGGGAAGGGCGCAAAGCAGGGCTTTTCATGAACCTGTCACGAAAGCGCGGCAGAACGCGCCCATGGTTGAGGTAGCCGCGGAGGGCGACGGCAGCTTCGGCGACGGTCTCGCCGCGGCGGCGCGTTCCATTATCGCCGACGCGCGCGCTTCCCTGGCCGATCCCGAGCTTTCCGACGCCGAGGCGGTCCACGAGGTGCGTAAAGCTCTCAAACGCTGGCGCGCGCTGATGCGCCTGCTGTCCCGCCCGCTCGGCGAACAGGCCGAATCGATGCGGCTCGAGGCCCGCGAGCTGATGCGGGCGCTGGGCAGCGCCCGCGACGCCCAATCGACGCTCGACGCGCTGGCCGATCTGCGCAAGGCCGAAGTGCCGTTTTCCGAAAAGTCGATGGCGACGATCCGCGGCAGGCTGAACGACATCAAAGGCGCGGCCGAACAGACCGGTTTCACCAAGGCCATGCGCGACCGGCTGACGCGCTATCTCGATTTCGCCACGCTGTCGCTCGAACGCTGGCCGCTCAAGGCGATCGACTTCGATACGGTCGCCGACGCGCTGACCGTGACTTATCGCCGCGCGCGGCAATTGCTGCCCGACAACTGGCAGGACTGCGAAGCCGAGCATCTGCACGACCTGCGCCGGCGCGTGGTCGAGCATCGCCACCAGATGGACCTGGTCGAACATCTGTGGCCGCGGCTCGGACAGGTATGGGCGGAGGAAGCCCAGCGCCTGCGCAACAGGCTCGGCGCCTGCCAGGATCTGGCGGTGCTCGAAGGCTTCACGGGACCGCATCAGCCGCTGGCGCCCTGGCGATCGCGGCTGGCGCCGCTGATCGCGGCGCGGCGCGTCTCGCATCTTAAGGCCGCGGCGCGGCTGGCCGGCAGACTGTTCGCCGAAAAGCCGAAAGCGTTTCGCCGCCGCATCGCGGCGCTATATTCGGCAAGGCAGTTGAAGAAAAAATAGAGCGATGCTGCTCGCCCAATAAAAAAAGCCGCCGCTGGTTTCCCAGCGGCGGCTTTTCTATTTCTTATTCTTATCATCGTGATGAGGATTTTTCCGTCCTTGGCAGGACTGGCAGCGACCTACTCTTCCAAGTCTTGAGACTTAGTACCATCGGCGCTGGGGAGTTTTACGGCCGAGTTCGAGATGGGATCGGGTACAGGCCCCCCGCTAAAACCACCAGTCCGGCCAAGGACGAATTGTGAAGTGCGAGCGAAGCGAGCATCCCCGCGAAGGCGGGGATCCAAGTTTCGTTCGCAAGAATAGGTTTCTATTTCAGCATTGCGCCATGGCTCTCGTAAAAGAGCGATGGGCATTGGAAATGAGAGCAATCAAGCCAATCGAGCTATTAGTACCGGTAAGCTCAATGCGTTGCCGCACTTACACACCCGGCCTATCAACGTGGTGGTCTACCACGGCTCTCAAGGGAGAACTCGTTTCGAGGTGGGTTTCTCGCTTAGATGCCTTCAGCGATTATCCCGTCCGTACATAGCTACGCTGCATTGCAGCTGGCGCCACAACAGCTCCACCAGAGGTACGTTCATCCCGGTCCTCTCGTACTAGGGACAAATCCTCTCAATTCTCCTACACCCACGGCAGATAGGGACCGAACTGTCTCACGACGTTCTGAACCCAGCTCACGTACCACTTTAATCGGCGAACAGCCGAACC
>DASWPX010000055.1:0-4569 GCA_036398395.1 Pseudolabrys sp.
ATGCGGGCGCGCCACGAAAGCCGCGTCGCCGACGATCGCCACGCGGCCGAAAGCCATGCGCGGCGATTCCAGATCGTAAATCGGTTGCAGGATCGGTTCCTCGATCAATCGCACGATTTGCCGGAATTGCGGCGCCAGCAGCCGCTTGGCGTCGTCACGCATTTCGGCGATCGCGGCGCGCCGGATAAGCGGCGGCGGTATCGAGATCGCATGAGCCTTGCCGCTGTCGTCGGTGAGCAGCCATTGCAGTTTTGTTTGCTCGTCGGCGGGCCGGTACCAGATCACGTTGTAGCGCCGGTGGCCCGGCTGCAGATTGTTGTCCGGCCCCGCCACCGGGTAGCCGAGAAACTGTTCGCCCGGCGGCAGCCCGAAACACATGAAAGCGAATAGGTCGCGGTGCGTGTCCGGTGGAATGGCGGCTTCCGCAATCAAAGCGCGCCAAGCCGTATAGCCGGCATAGAGCGGCGTCACTTCCGGCAGGTATTGCTGGCGCACGGTAGAGCGAATGCCGTCGGCACCCACCAGAAGATCCGCCCCGATCGTTTCACCATTCGAAAAATGCGCAAATGCCGAGCCCGCCGTTTGCGTGACCTTGGCGAGCCCTTTGCCGCGATGGTATCGCTCTCGCGGCAATGCGTCGCGCAACAGCCGATAGACGCGCTCCCACGCAGTGAGCACCTGCGGGCATTCGATCTCCTCGGTCAGGTGGCCCTGCGCGTCGATGATCTTTCGCGTCGTGATCTGGACACCCAAGGCGTCGGTCGCGAGCTTTAACCCCTTCAACCGCTGGATCAGTTCCTTCTGGGCGACGATCCCGGCGCCGCGGCCGGACAATTCGCTTCCCACCCGCTCGAAGATATCCACCGTCCAGCCGGCCCGGCGCAGCAATAATGCGCTCAGCAGGCCGCTCATCGAGCCGCCTATGACAATCGCGCGTCCCACCCGGGCCAATTGATCCGCCTCAATCTTTCCGTTTACCGGAATATGCTATATATGACGGCAAATAGCACTGGAGGAATCCCATGGCTTTGAGCATGCTCGATAAAGCCGCCGAGAAAAAGGATAAGTCCGCTTGGTCGGCCGACATCGCCGCCGAATTCGCGAACGAGGCCAAGAATCCCAACCCTTGCGTCGGCAACACGCTGCTGTCCGAGAACGAACGCAGCCGGGTCTGGATCATCCGGCTCGCCCCCGGCGAGCGCATCGGGTTCCACCGCCACGTGCTGGATTATTTCTGGACCTCGGTGTCCGGCGGCCGCGGCCTTCAGCATGTGCATGACGGCACCACGGTCGAATACACCTATCAGCCCGGCGAGACGCGGCACGAGACCTACGGTCTTAACGAGTTCAAGGTGCACGATCTGCAGAACCTCGGCGACCGCGAAATGGTGTTCATGACCGTCGAATTCAAAGACAGCGCCAACAAGCCGCTGCGCCTGCCGGAGGGCGTGCGCCCACAAGCCGCCGCCTGAACGGCCCACTTCGTCTGCGCCTGCCCTGGGTCCGAACACCCCGCGGCGGGCGTTTCCTTTGCCGCGCAGGCTAGCCAAGCCGGTCACCTTCCTGCAAACTGCCGCGCGATACGCAGTGTTGTTTCGCGGGCAAGCAATAAAAAACGTGAGTAAAAGGGGGAAAATACGTCCGGCACATTGCGCAAATTCGCCGGATTAAAGTGGCATGGATATCTCTTTCAGCCTGATTATCAACGCAATCGCCGCGGGCCTCCTGCTCGGCGGCTTCTATGCCGCCGTCACAGCAGGCGTGTCGATCTCGTTCGGCATGCTCGACATCGTCAATATCGCGCATCCGGCCTTCATCATCCTCGGCTCCTATATCGCCTATTTCTTCAACGCCAATTACGGCGTCGATCCGATTTTGGTCAGCATCATCGCGCTGCCGGCTTTCTATGCGCTGGGGGCGGCGGTCTATCAGGTCTACTACCAGGCCTTCGAGCGGCGCGGACAGGAGTCGCTGCGCGGCCTCGCCTTCTTCTTCGGGCTGCTGTTCGTCACCGAAGTTTCGCTGATCCTGGTGTTCGGCGTCGACTACCGCTATGTCGAGGCCGCCTATATCGGGCCCAGCATCCATATCGGCGTCATCGACGTGCCGCTGCGCATGGTGGTGCCCTGCGTCGTGTCGCTGCTGCTGTTCGGCGCGATCCAGTTGTTCGTGACCCGCACCTTCATCGGCCGCGCCATCATGGCGGTGTCGCAGGATCAGATGGCGCTGCAATTGATGGGCGTCGATCCCATCAAGATCAAGCGCGTCGCCTTCGGCATTTCGATCGCGACCGCGGCGGTCGCGGGCGCCTTGCTGATCATCATCCAGCCGGTCGAACCCTCGGTCGGGCGTGAATATATCGGGCGCGTTTTCGCCATCTGCGTGCTCGGCGGGCTCGGCAGCATGCCCGGCACGCTGATAGCGGCCATGCTGCTCGGTGTGGTCGAGAGCCTGACCTCGACCTTCTATGGCCCGTCATGGGCGCCCGCGGTGGCGTTCGGACTTCTCCTGCTCACGCTGGCCTTCCGGCCCGCGGGCCTTTTGGGACGGTGAACCGCGTGAACACCGCCAAATTCGCGCTCATAACAATCGCCGTCGGCGCCCTGGTCATGGCTTTCGCCCACTGGATGCACGTCGATTATCTGTATTTCGCCAGCTACACGATCCTGCAATTCATCGTGCTGGCGACCGCCTGGAATATTCTCGGCGGTTATTGCGGCTACGTGAACTTCGGCTCGGCCGCCTTCTTCGCCATGGGCGCCTATAGCTCGGTCTTCATCCACAAATTCCATCCGCTGCCGGTGCCGGTGCTGATCGTGATCGGCGGCATCGTGTCCGGCATGGTCGGCTTCGGCATGGGTTATCTCACTTTACGCTTGCGCGGCTCGTTCTTCGCCATCGCCACGCTGGCGCTGGCGGTGGTTCTGCAAACCCTGGTCGTGAACTGGGATTTCGTCGGCGGCTCGCGCGGCGCCTATATCATCCGGCCGGAGGAACTCGAATTCGCCGGCATCACCGTCAACTACATCGAATATCTTTTCGCCCTGATGCTGCTGCTGACGGTGATCGCGCTGGTGACCGCGCGCACCATCGAGCGTTCGCAGCTTGGCTTCGGCTTTGCCACCATCCGCGACGACGAACTGGCGGCGGAAGCTTCCGGCGTGCCGACGCTGCGGCTGAAGCTGATCGCCACCTCGCTGTCGGGCGCCTTCATGGGCATGGCCGGCGCGCCGTTCCCCTATTACATCGGCTATCTGCAACCGTCCTCGGCCTTCGGCCTCGAATACGCGGTCAACTCCATTGCCATGCCGATGATCGGAGGCACCACAAGCTGGGTCGGGCCGCTGGTCGGCGCCGTCCTGCTCGGCTCGGCGCAGCAATACGCCACCGTGACGATTTCCTCGGCGGTCAATCTGCTGATCGTGGGCCTGATGCTGGTCGCCTTCGTGATCATCGCGCCCAACGGGCTGGTCGGCCTGGTGCAGGAACGCCTGCGCGCCTGGAGGCGGCCGTCATGAGCCCGCTGCTGCACGTCGACAACATCACCAAGCGCTTCGGCGGCTTCGTCGCGCTCGACGGCATCGACCTCGAGGTGCAGCCGGGCGAGCGGCTCGGACTGATCGGACCGAACGGCTCGGGCAAGAGCACGCTGGTCAACTGCATCTGCGGCACGCTGCAAAACGAGACCGGCCGTGTGCAATTCGACGGCCAGAAACTCGACGGACTCGCCGCCCATCAGCGCACGCACCGCGGCGTCGCACGCAGCTTCCAGCTGCCGCGCCCGTTCCACAGCATGAACCTTGTCGATAACCTGCGCATTCCGCTGCTCTATACCGTGCACGCCCGCGTCGGGCCGCTGCGCTCGACAGGCGACCTCGACGCGCGCTGCCTGGAGCTTTTGGAAATGGTCGGGCTGGCCAAGAAGGCCACGCAAATGCCGCGCGACCTTACGCAGGTCGAGATGCGCAAGCTGGAGCTGGCGCGCGCCGTGGCGGCCGAGCCCAAGCTCCTGATCGCCGACGAATCCATGGCCGGCCTGTCGCATTCCGAGGTCAACGACATTCTCGCTTTGCTGCTGCGGCTCAACGAGCGCGGCATCACCATTATTCTGATCGAGCACATCATGAGCGCGGTGATGAGCTTCTCGCAGCGGCTGGCGGTGCTGGTCTCGGGCAAGAAGATCGCCGACGGCAAGCCGGAAGACGTTGTGCGCGATCCCGAAGTGGTGAGGGCTTACATTGGCCAGTAGCCTCACGATCGAGAACGTGCACGCCGCTTATGGCGCGGTGCGGGTGATCCACGACGTATCGGTTGACGTCCGGGCCGGCGAAACCGTGGCTTTGCTCGGCACCAACGGCAATGGCAAAAGCACGCTGATGAAGTGCATCATGGGCATCGTGCGCCCCGCCGAAGGCCGCATCATCGCCGAAATCGACGGTGAGAAGCACGATCTGGTCGGCATGCCGACGGAAAAGATCGTCGATCTCGGCATCGCGCTGGTGCCGGAAGGCCGCAGGCTGTTCCCGAAATTGACCGTGCAGGAAAACCTGCTGCTGGGCGCCTTCCGTC
>DASWPX010000056.1:0-19214 GCA_036398395.1 Pseudolabrys sp.
ACAAGGAAGCCGCCTTGGACACTTATATGTCCACGCGCGGCTTCAAGCCGTTGCGGCCGGAGCAGATGAGCTATTGGCAGAACTACAAGAAGTTCCTGGTCAGCTTTCTCAAGTCGATGTGGGGCGACGCGGCGACCAAGGAAAACGACTTCGCTTATAACTGGATGCCGAAGCTCGACCTGCCCGGCTACGACATCCTGCGCACCTTCGAACTGATGCACGAAGGCAAAGTGAACGGGTATTTCTGCCAGGGCTTCAATCCGCTGCTGGCCTTCCCGAACCGCAAGAAAATCACGTCGGCGCTGTCCAAGCTGAAGTTCCTCGTCATCATGGACCCGCTGGAAACCGAAACCTCCCGGTTCTGGGAGAATCATGGCGAGCACAACGACGTCGATACCGCCTCGATTCAGACCGAGGTGATCCAGCTGCCGTCGACCTGCTTTGCGGAAGACACCGGCTCGCTCACGAACTCCGGCCGGCAATTGCATTGGCATTGGGCCGGCGGCACGCCGCCGGGCGAAGCCAAGACCGACACCTGGATCATGGCGCAGATATTCCTGCGTCTGAAGGCGCTCTACCAGAAGGAGGGCGGCGCCGTTCCCGAGCCGATCCTCAATCTGGTGTGGAGCAACTACAAGGATCCGAACGACCCGACCTCGGATGAACTCGCCAAGGAGATCAACGGCTCGGCCGTCGCCGACGTTGCCGATCCGAACGACCCGACCAAGCTCGTCCAGCAGAAAGGCAAGCAGCTTCCGGGCTTCGCCGCGTTGCGCGACGACGGCACGACCGCGTGCGCCTGCTGGATTTATTCGGGATGTTACACCGAAGCGGGCAATCAGATGGCCCGCCGCGATAACACCGACCCGGACGATGCCGGCGTGTTCCCCAAGTGGGCGTGGTCGTGGCCGGCCAATCGGCGCATCATCTACAACGCCGCGTCGGCCGACACCAACGGCAACCCGTGGGATCCGAGCCGCAAGCTGATGTGGTGGGACGGCGCAAAATGGACCGGCTACGACATTCCGGACATCGGACCCACCCTTAAGCCGGGCGTCGTCGGCCCTTTCATCATGAACCCGGAAGGCACGGGACGGCTGTTCGTGCGCGGCATGATGCGTGACGGGCCGTTCCCCGCCCATTACGAGCCGTTCGAAGCGCCGATCGCAAACGTCATCGCGCCCAAGATTCGGGGCAACCCGGTCTCGCGCGTTTTCAAGGGCGACATGGAGCAATTCGGCGACGCCAAGGACTTCCCCTACGCGGCGACGTCGTACCGGCTCACCGAGCACTTCCACTACTGGACCAAGCACAACGCGATCAACGCTTCGCTGCAGCCGGAATTCTTCGTCGAGATTTCGGAGCAGCTGGCGAATGAAAAGAGCATCAAGTCCGGCGCCTGGGTCCGCGTCTGGTCCAAGCGCGGCTCGGTCAAGGCCAAGGCGGTGGTGACCAAGCGCATCCAGCCGCTGATCTGCGACGGCAAGACCGTGCACATCGTCGGCATACCGCTGCATTGGGGCTTCACCGGCGTGGCGAGAAAAGGCTTCGGCCCGAATTCGCTCACGCCTTTTGTCGGCGACGCGAATTTCGAAACGCCCGAATACAAAGCGTTCCTGGTCGATATCGAGCCCATCTCCGGGCCGGTGGCGTAGGGGAGAGAAACCATGGCGCTTTTCGAATTCGAACTGCCCAACCCGAACGTCAACAACCCGGCGGCGGCCTTCGGCGAGGCCGATCTGGTCCGCCGCTCCGCATCGTCGGTCCCGGAGCCGGCGCGCAAGCTCACGCCGATCGCCAAGCTCATCGACGTCTCGAAATGCATCGGCTGCAAGGCCTGCCAGTCGGCCTGCCTTGAGTGGAACGACATGCGCGAGCCGATCGGCATCAATCGCGGGGTTTACGACAACCCCGAGGATCTGACGCCGAACATGTTCACGCTCATGCGCTTCACCGAGTGGGTGAACCCCGAGACGCAGAACCTCGAATGGCTGATCCGCAAGGACGGCTGCATGCATTGCGAGGACCCGGGCTGCCTCAAGGCTTGCCCGGCGCCGGGCGCGATCGTGCAGTACTCCAACGGCATCGTCGACTTCGTGCACGAGAACTGCATCGGCTGCGGCTATTGCGTGAAGGGATGCCCGTTCAACATTCCGCGCATCTCGAAGGCGGACGAGCCCAAAGCCTACAAGTGCACGCTGTGCTCCGACCGTGTCGCCGTCGGCCAGGGTCCGGCTTGCGCCAAGGCCTGCCCGACGCATGCCATCACCTTCGGCACCAAGGACGAGATGAAGAAACACGCCGAGGACCGCATCGCGGATCTCAAGTCGCGCGGCTACGCCAATGCCGGCCTCTACGATCCGCCCGGCGTCAGCGGCACCCATGTGATGTACGTGCTGCATCACGCTGACAAGCCGGAAATCTACGCCAACCTGCCGAACAACCCGCGCATCAGCCCGCTGGTCGAAATCTGGAAGGGCGCGGCGAAATATGTCGGTCTCGCGGCGATGGCGTTGTTTGCCGCCGTCTGCGTCGTCCACTACGCGGTGGAAGGTCCGAACGTCGTCAAGCCCGAAGACGAAGCGGCCGCCGAGAGGCTGACGGGGAGTGGACGCCGATGACCGCCTATGACGTCGAACCGGGCGATGCGGTTCATCCCGGCGATCCGGTCAAAGTCGACCGCTACACTGGCGGCGCCCGCATCAACCACTGGATTACGGCGACCTGCCTGGTATTGCTGGCGCTTTCCGGCCTGTCGCTGTTCCACCCGTCGCTGTTTTTCCTGACCGGCCTGTTCGGCGGCGGCCAGATTACGCGCGCCATTCATCCCTGGATCGGGGTCGTGCTGTTCTTCAGTTTTTCCGGCCTGTTTGTGCGCTTCTGGAAGGCCAATCTGTGGGTCGCCGAGGACGGCACCTGGCTGGCGCAGATCAAGGACGTCCTGACGGGGCATGAGGAAAAGCTGCCCGAGGTCGGCAAGTACAATGCCGGCCAGAAGGCGGTATTTTGGGGCATGACGCTCCTCATCCTGACGCTGATCGTCACCGGCGTCGGCATTTGGGATGTCTATTTTGCCCCCTACACGTCGATCGAAACCAAGCGCGTTTCCGTGCTGATTCATTCCGGCGCGGCGGTGGCGATCATCTGCATCTGGATCGTTCATGTTTATGCGGCGATTTGGGTCAAGGGCACCATCGGGGCCATGACCGGAGGGCAGGTTACCGGCGGCTGGGCCTGGCGCCACCATCGCAAGTGGCTAAAGGAATTGATTGGCGGTAGAAGGTGAAGCCGTAACACCCGGGCGGCACCCGGCCCTTTCCTCGGGTGCGCTTTCGGTTTGTCACGTGGCCCGTGCGGTTCGTGAGGTTTCGTTATGAGTAAAGCCGGGGCGCTTAAGCCCGATCCGACCTTGATTGGCGACATCGCCCAGCCGCCATTCGCGCGGCTGCCGGATTCTTCCGTGCTGTTCGCGACGCGATCGCAGCGCTTTCGCAGCCTTGCCGAAAATCACCAGCTCGGTCCCTATCTGCTGTTCCTCGCCGCGCTCAGCGAATGCCAACATCGCATACAGGAAGGCCTGCCCGAACCCGACATGCCTTCGCAGGACGTTCGCGCCCGTGCGCGCGAGTACGCCATGCCGCCGCTCGACCGCGGCCGTTTCACCGCCGACGCCGCGTTGGACGCTACCCTCGAGCGGCTGTTCGCGCTGGCCGCCGGTATCGAAATGCCGGCCAGCGCGCGCGAGGCGCTCGGCCGCGCGCGCGAGGCCGACGCTTCCGCGCGCGACGGCATGGTGCGTGCGGTGCTCGACGAAGCCATTCCGGTCGAAGCCTTCGCCGATCACGTTTTTGCCGCCGCCGCATTGCAGGTGCATTTCGCACGGCTGGCGTCGCGGCTCGACGCCAAGGCGCTGGTGCCGGTCGGGGAGGGCGCGTGCCCGTGCTGCGGCGCGGCTCCCGTCGCCTCCGCGATCGTCGGCTGGCAAGGCTCGCACGGCGCACGCTTCTGTTTCTGTTCGCTGTGCGCGACGCAATGGCACGTGGTGCGCGTCAAATGCGTGCTCTGCGCCTCGACAAAAGGGATCGCCTACCAGGAGCTTGAGGGCGCGTCGCCGAATGTCAAAGCCGAGACCTGCGAGAACTGTCACGGCTATGTGAAAATCCTGCACCAGCACAAGGAGCCCGCGCTCGAGTCCGTCGCCGACGATGTCGCCTCCCTCGGGCTCGATCTGCTGCTACGTGAGGCCGGCTACAGGCGCGGCGCAGTCAACCCGTTCCTGCTCGGCTACTGAGGGCGTGATGGACAAGCCGCTCGCGCTTCGCAAATTGCCATCGGTCGACGAAGTATTGCGCACGCCACTTGCCGTGGAAGCGGCCGAAACCTTCGGCAGGCCCGCCGTGGTGGCTGCCGTGCGGGCGTTGATCGCCGATGCGCGCGCGACCAAAGCCGATCCCGGCGCGGCGCTCGAGATCGCCGGCGCGGCGCTGATCGCGCTCGAGGCGCAGCAGCAATCCAACCTCAAGCCGGTTTTCAATCTCACCGGCACCGTGCTGCACACGAATTTGGGCCGCGCGCTCCTGGCCGAGAGCGCGGTCGAGGCCGCCGTCACCGCGATGCGCAACGCTGTGGCCCTGGAATTCGATCTCGGCGGCGGCAAACGCGGCGACCGCGACGACCTGGTGCGCGATCTGTTGTGCGAACTGACCGGCGCCCAGGACGCCACCGTCGTCAACAATAACGCCGCCGCGGTGCTGCTGGTGCTCAACACGCTGGCCAAGGGCCGCGAGGCCATCGTATCGCGCGGCGAGCTGATCGAAATCGGCGGCGCCTTCCGCATGCCGGAAATCATGAGCCGCGCCGGCGCCAGACTTGTCGAGGTCGGCACCACCAACCGCACGCACAAGAAAGACTATGTCGGGGCCATCGGACCGAAAACCGGCCTCATCCTGAAGGTGCATACCTCCAACTACCGCATCGAAGGATTTACCAAGGAAGTCGGTCCGCGTGAGCTTGCCGAACTGGCGCACGCCAAGAAAGTGCCGCTGGTCAACGACCTCGGCTCCGGCACGCTGGTTGATCTGGCGCGCTTCGGGTTGGCGCATGAGCCGACCGTCAAGGAAGCCGTTGCCGACGGCGCCGACCTGGTCACGTTCTCGGGCGACAAACTGCTCGGCGGCCCGCAGGCCGGCTTCATCGTCGGCCGCAAGGATCTGATCGCGCGCATCAAGAGCAACCCGATGAAGCGCGCATTGCGTATCGACAAAATAAGACTCGCCGCGCTCGAGGCGACCCTCAAGCTCTACCGCGATCCGGATCGTCTGGCCGGGCAGTTGCCGACCCTGCGTCTGCTGGCGCGCTCGAAGAAGGACATCGAAGCGGCGGCGCGGCGGTTGCTGCCGGCGGTCGCCGCGAAGATTGGCGACGGCTTCGAACTTTCGGTCGCTGCCTGTTCGAGCCAGATCGGCTCCGGCGCCTTGCCGACCGAGACGGTGCCGAGCGCGGGCCTCGCCATCCGCCTGCGCGGCGCCAAGCGCTCCGGCCGTGCGCTCACCGCGTTGTCGAACGCGCTGCGCGCCTTGCCGGTGCCGGTGATCGGCCGCATCGACGACAACGCACTGATCCTCGATCTGCGCTGCCTCGAAGACGAAAAGGGATTCGTCGCCAACCTCGCCGCGCTCGACCTGCTGGAGAAGCCCGATGCGCTGGCTTGACGCCCTGGCGAAAAAGCCCGCCGCCGGCGCAACCGTCGCCGGGCAAATGGCGGAAGCCTATGACGCTTCAAGCCGCGGCGATTACGCCCGCGCGCTCGAAATCTGGGGCCCGCTGGCGCAGGCGGGCGTGCCGCGCGCGCAGAACAATGTCGGCGCGTGCTTCTGGGAGGCGCTCGGCGTGGGGCGCGACGTCAAGCTCGCCGCGCGATGGCTGACGCTCGCGGCCGAAGGCGGCGACAAGATCGGCCAGCGCAATTGCGCCGCGCTTTATTTCCGCGGCGAGGGCGTCGAGCAGGATTACGCCCGCGCCATGCAACTCTATCGCGCCGCCGCCGAGCAGGGCGACGGTCCGGCGCAGGACATGGTGAGCTGGATGCTGCTGGAAGGCGAGGTCGCGCCCGCCGACTATGCCGAATCGAAGCGCTGGGCCGAAGCCGCCGCCGCGCAGAACGTCGCGCCGTCGATGACCCGTCTGGGCATGCTCTATCACAACGCGCTCGGCGTCGAACGCGATGCAGTGCAGGCCGTGACGTGGTGGCGGCGTGCCGCCGAACGCGGCGATGCCGACGGCCAGGCCATGCTGGGCGCGGCCTATCATCTCGGCGCCGGCATTCAGCGCAACCCTGTAGAAGCTTACGTCTGGCTGTTGCGGGGGCGCGCCGGCGGCAGTCCGCTGGCGACGCAGTTCTTCATGGCGGTGCGCGCCGCGCTGTTGCCGGACGATCTGGCGCTAGCCGAAGCCCGCGCCGCCGAGCCTTTGCCGGAGCCGGCATCATGATCATCGGCACCGCGGGCCATATCGACCACGGCAAGACCTCGCTGACGCGCGCGCTGACCGGCGTCGATACCGACCGGCTGAAGGAGGAAAAGGCGCGCGGCATTTCCATCGATCTCGGTTTCGCCTATCTGCCGTCGCCGGACGGCCCGGTGCTCGGTTTTGTCGACGTGCCCGGCCACGAGAAATTCGTGCACAACATGCTGGCCGGCGCCACCGGCATCGATTTTGTGCTGCTGGTTGTCGCCGCCGACGACGGCGTCATGCCGCAGACCCGCGAGCATCTGGCCATCGTCGATCTGCTCGGCATCACGCGCGGCCTGGTCGCGCTGACCAAATGCGATCTGACCGATGCCGCGCAGCGCGCCAAGGTCGAAGCAGAAATAGCGCAACTCCTGCAAGGCACGGGGCTGGCGGACGCCGACATCGTCCCAGTATCCACCGTCACCGGCGAGGGCGTCGACTTCCTGCGCGACCTGTTGTTCGATGCCGCCCGCAATATCGGCGCCCGCGCCGCGACGGAGCGGTTTCGCCTTGCCATCGACCGCGCCTTCACGCTGCCCGGCACCGGCACGGTGGTGACCGGCACCGTACTGTCGGGCGCGGTCTCCACCGGCGACCGCGTGATAATCAGCCCGTCGGGTCTGTCCGCACGCGTGCGCTCGATCCATGCGCAGAACCGTCCGGCCGAACGGGGCGTCGCCGGCCAGCGCTGCGCGCTCAACCTCGCCGGCGACGGCATCAGCAAGGACGCCATCGAACGCGGCGAGGTCGTGCTCGATCCCGAACTCCATGCGCCGACCGACCGCATCGACGCGACCTTGCGCCTGCTCGCCACCGAGCAGAAACCGGTAGCGCAATGGCTGCCGGTGCGGCTGCATCATGCTGCGACCGAGGTCGGTGCCCGCGTCGTTCTGCTTGGCGATACGTCGATCGCGCCCGGCACGGAGGCGCCGGTGCAACTCGTGCTCGACGCGCCGATCGCCGCGGCGGTAGGCGACCGCTTCGTGCTGCGCGATACCACCAGCCAGCGCACCATCGGCGGCGGTAAATTCCTCGATCTGCGCGCGCCGGCGCGCAAGCGCCGCTCGCCGGAACGTCTCGCGCAATTGCGCGCGCACGCCATCGCCGATCCGGAACAGGCGCTGGCCGCGTTGCTCGACACGAGCCCGCATTTTGTCGATCTCACGGCCTTCGCGCGCGACCGCGCCTTGAGCGAGCCGCAGGCGCGGACAATCGGCGAGCGCCTCGGCGTCGTCACGGTCGCGGCGGGCGAGCGCGTTTATGCGTTGTCGGCACCGGTCTGGCAGCGCTTCAGGCGCGGCCTCATCGCGGCGCTCGAAAACTTCCACACGGACAATCCCGACCTGCCGGGCATCGGCCTGGAAAAATTGCGGATGCAGCTTCAGCCGCGCCTGCCAGCGCCCGTATTTCTCCCGATCCTGCAAGGTCTTGCGCGTGCCAAGGAAATCGCTTTGGAAGGCGCCTGGGTGCGGCTCGCCGGCCACGAAGTCCGCTTGACCCCGGCTGACGAAAAGACCTGGAGTAGAATAGCGCCTCTGATCAGCGGGCCTGAGCGATTCCGCCCGCCGCGCGTGCGCGACATCGGCGCCGCCTTGGCGCTGCGCGAAACCGATGTGCGGCGCCTGCTCAAATTGCTCGGCCGCATGGGAAGGCTGGACGAAGTGGCGCTGGATCATTTCTTCCTGCGCGCCACGGTCGCCGAAATGGTGGAGATCGTCGCCGATATCGGCGCTACCGCTCCGGACGCGCAATTCACCGCCGCGCAATTCCGCGACCGTGTCGACAACGGCCGCAAGGTCGCCATCCAGATTCTCGAGTTCTTCGACCGGCACGGCGTGACGCTGCGGCGCGGCGACCTGCGCCGCGTCAACAAGCACCGGCTGGATCTGTTCAGCCGCCCGGCGGAGGCAAGCGCGCCCGAGCAACCGCATTCAGGAAGAGAATCGTCCCCGGTGGGGCGTCCGGACTTCAAATCCGGGAGGGGCCGCGAGTCGGTCCTTGGTGGGTTCGACTCCCTCTCTCTTCCGCCACCTCAAGCGAAAGTGTCCGGTACGTTGAAAAAGGACGTACTGACATTGAAGAAAGATCTGGCACGATGAAACCGACTCCGTCGTTTCTCGATCAGCTAAAGGCCGCCGCCGACGGCCAGTCCGCAGCGGAGGACGCGTTCCGGCGCGACATCGCCGCGCGTGTCAAGGCGATGGAGAACGAACGCGCCTTCGCGTTCCGCCGGCTCAACCTGATGCGCGCCATCGCCGAAGTCGTCGCCGATGCCGAAGGCGAGGAGATCGCGGTCGCCGCCGCCACCGCGGTGCTGCGCGCCAAGCTCGGCTGGTCCGACGACAGCGAGGTGCGCGACGCCGTGGTGTCGCGTTTCGCCCCGGTCGCGGTCGCCATATATGCAAGCCTGTCGCCCGAAACCGCTGCAGCGCCGGACAAGAAAGAGACGGCGCCGCCGGACGTGCTGGCGGCGCTCGGCGAATTCGAGACGTGGTACGCGCAAACCCATCCCCATCCGTTCTGGGTTCTGTTCGAGGTTTATATGCCGGAGACGCCGCGTGTCGATTTCTGATCCCGCCGCGCAAGCGACCGACTTCGATCGCTGGCTGAAGGCCGAATTCGCCCGGACCGGCGACTTCACCGCGCTCGCGGTGCTGGTGCAGATCGCCGAAACGAAGGTGGTGCCGCTATGCTCGACTTATTTCAACGTCATCGGCGACGAGACCGACTGGGGCGAGATGACTCTGCTGTTTGCGGGCTCCGGCCAGCCCTGGGACGGCGCGTCGTTTTTTCCGGTAACGTCGCCGCACGGCGGCGCGCTCGATAATCCCAACGCACGCCTACGCCTCCGCGAACTGGAATCGCGTATCGACGGCGATCCGCTGGTGCTCAACGAAGGCAACTTCTTCGACAAATGGGGACGGCGGCTCAAGGTCGAGGAGGTCGATCTGCAATGAGCGCCTCCCGCCGTCTGCTGATCGTGCTGGTGAACACCGATCCGCGCAATCCGGAAGAGCTCGGCGCGCCGTTTCATTACGCCGCGGTCGCCGCCGCCATGGATCACGACGTCGACGTGCTGTGCACGGCGACGGCCGGCAAGCTGATGCTCAAGGGCGTGGCCGAGGCGATCACCATCAAGCCGGGCGATCCGATGACGGTCTATGACTGGATCAAGGAGGCGCACGGCCACGGTGCCAAATTCTGGGCCTGTCCCGCCAATCTTGAATTGTTCGACAAGACCGAGGCCGATCTCATCCCGGAATGCAAAGGCGTGATGGGCGCGGCCGCCATGATCCAGGACATCATGGACGGCGACTGCCGCGTCCTGACTTTCTGACGCGCATGGCCAAAATCCAGGATCACGATTTTCCCGAACATCTGCTCTACGATGTCGAGAACCAGATTTGGTACGAGCCTTTGCCGGATGGCACGCTGCGCGCGGGCTTCACCACCTGGGCCTCGGCGCTGATGGGCGAGACGCTGGTGTTCACGCCCAAGCGCCTCGGCCACACGTTCGACAGGCAGCGCTGGTTCGCCATGGTCGAGGGCGGCAAATGGGTCGGCGCCGCGCGCGCCGCCTTCGATGGCGTCATCGTGGCGCAGAACGAAGCTTTGATCGAAAAGCCGGAACTGCTAATGAGCGACGCGTTCGGCGCCGGCTGGATGCTGATCGTGCGGCCGTCGGTGGACGACTGGCGCGCCGGTCTGGTCACCGGCGCGGAAGTCGGCCCGGCGATCGAGCGTTGGATCGCCGGCGGCAGCTATAAAGAGCGCGCCTCATAGCGAGGGACGGCGCGCTTACATCGTCAGCTTGAACAGCGTGGTCTTTTCCATGTCGTCGCCGTACCAGGCTGTAATGGCCGCTTCGCGTTTGTCGATATATTTTGGCTTGTCGTTTTCCAGCACCATCGGTACGTCATGGCCCGGCACCAGGATATTGCCGGGGCGCTTGCGCCACATCGTCCAGATCGACTCGATCGAGGCGCGGCTGATCGCCGGGTCGTAAGTCATGTCCGTGTCGCCCGACACCAGCTCGGCACGGTTCTTGGCGGCATCACCGGCAAAGATCACGTCGCGCTCCGGGGCATGCAGCACATAGACGATGCAGCCCGGGGTATGGCCGGGCGCCAGATGCGCGGTGATGCCGGGGAACACTTCCTCGCCCTCGGCCGCCTTGTGCAGCGCCGGCCAGGTGTTCAACTCGCGGATTGAAAACTCCGGCACCGGCGTCAGGCCCCACGGCTCCTTGAGCGACCATTCCATTTCGTGCGCGCCGATGACGATGCGCGCCTTCGGAAACATCGGCCAGTTGATCGAGTGGTCGTGATGCGAATGCGTCAGCAGCAGGTCGGTGATATCGGCCGGCTTCAGCCCGCGCTCGGCGAAACGCTTCTGCAGCATCGGCCGCATGCTCATATTGCCGGTGTCGATCAGCACGATGCGCTTTTGTGCGCGCAACAGCACCACCGTGCTCCAGCCCAGCCCGCCATGGCAGACCGATTTGCCGGGAAAGCCCTGAACGACGATGTCGAGGTCGTAGTCGTTGATTTTCATGATTCAAAACCCATAAAGCCGTGCTGGATTATCGACGAGAATCTTTCGTAGCTCAGCCGCCTCGGCCCATTGCGTCAGCCGGTTGAGCGCCGCGCCGTCGTCTTCGGGGCGGAACGGCTCGACAACATCGGGATCGCGCCGCGCGCCCGCCGGATGCGGCCAGTCCGAGCCCCACACAATGCGCTCCGGATTGGCGGCGATCAGCGCGCGTGCCAGCGGCGCGGCGTCGGCGTAATCCGGCGCCTGCGACACGCGGTAGGGCGCGGAAATCTTCACATAAGCCTTGCCGCTTTCGACCAGCGTAAGCAATTCGGCGAAACCGGGTTGCGTCACGCCGGGCGCGGCCTTGGCGCGGCCGAAGTGATCGACCACCAGCGTAACCGGGAGCCTGGCGATGACATCGTGCAGCGCCTTAATGACGGAGAGATTGGTGAAGGTCTGCACGTGCCAGCCGAGCCGGGCGACGCGCTCCGCGGCGTATTGCAACTGCCGCTGGGCCGCCGCCGGGTCGCTCTCGCCGGCGGATTCGAGGTTCACCCGCACGCCGCGCACGCCGATGGCGTGCATCTCGTCGAGCGCTGCCTCGCTCGTCGTTTCGTCGATCACCGCGACGCCGCGCGCGCGAGCCCCCAGTTTGCGCACGGCGTCGAGCGTTACCCGATTGTCCGCGCCGTAAGGCGAGGGATGCACGACGACGACGCGTTCGATATGCAGCGCCTTATGTAGCGCCTCCAGTTCTTCGATCGAAGCCGGCGCCGGCCGATAGGTCCGCTTCGGCGACAGCGGAAATTTGTCGTCCGGCCCGAAGACATGAACATGGCAATCGCAAGCGCCGCGCGGCACCGCAAAAGACGGCGCCGTGAGCGTCGTGCCGAGAATAGGTTGCGCGCTCAAATGGTAATCACGCGCACGCTTTTGGCCTTCTCGGTCATCGCCGCCAGCAGAAACTGCATGTCGGTGCCGGTCGAGACCAGGCGCGCGCCCATGGCGACGAATTCCGCCACCAGTTGCGGCTTGCTCGACAGCCCGCCGACGCCGACATGTTTGCCGTGCTTGCGGCAGGCCGCGATGGTGCGCGCATAGGCCTCGCGCACCTTGGCGTGTTCGTATTGGCCGGCCAGTCCCATGCTGGCCAGCATGTCATTGACGCCGACGAGAACCAGATCGACCCCCTCGATCGCGGCGATCTCTTCCGCGTGCTCGATCGCTTCGGCGGATTCGAATTGTACGATCACCATGGTGGCGTCGTTGACCGCGGCATTGGCCTCCGCCGCCGGAAACGAACGATAGTCCAGTTGCGGCAGCGCGCCGCCGGAACCGCGCGCGCCGAGCGGGGCATACTTCGCGGCCTTCACCACCGCGCGCGCTTCCTCCGCCGAGCCGATGCCGGGTGCGACGATGCCGAGCGCGCCGTTGTCCAAGACGCGCTGGATATATTCCGGCGTATTGGCTGGCACGCGCACCATCGGCACCACGCCCGCGCTCAAGGCGGCGAGGCAAATCTGCCCGGCGGTGTCGAGCGAAAAACTGGCGTGTTCGAGATCGACATAGATCATGTCGAAGCCGGCGGTCTTGGCCATGCGCGCGATTTCGACGCCGCGCGTCAGGCGCACCGTCATCGACGCCACCACTTCGCCGCGCTTGAGCTTTTCCTTGACGCCGTTTTTTATGATTTCGTTGGCACGCAAGACGTTTCTCCCTTTGGGAGCATAGACAAGCCGGGCGAAACCGTCCAAATTATTATCGGAACCGCGATGTGGCCTTAAGACCGCAACTTCAATTAAAAATCCGGGAGGACGAAAAAACCAATGGCCAGCGGCGGCGCCAGCGTTTCCGATTCCACTTTGCCGGGCGCGCCGGGGCCCGCTCCCGTCGCCATGCGCGGCCGCGCCGTCACCGATACTGAAGCGGGCCGGCCGCTGCTCGACGTGCGCGGCGTCACCATCCAGTACAAGACGCAGGCCCATCTGGTCACCGCGACCTATCGCGTCAGTTTCAACGTGCTGCAAGGCGACCGCTTCGTCGTGCTCGGGCCTTCGGGCTGCGGCAAGTCCACGTTGCTCAAAGCCGTCGGTGGCTATCTGGCGCCGACCGAAGGCGAGATCAGGCTGAAGGGCGAGCTGATCGACAAGCCGGGCCCAGATCGCATCATGGTGTTCCAGGAATTCGATCAGCTGCTGCCGTGGAAAACCGTGTTCGAGAACGTCGCGTTCCCGCTCAAGGTCACCGGGACCTTGAAGGGCAAGGCCGCGGCCGAGCGCGCCATGCATTACATCGCGAAGGTCAATCTCACCGAATTCGCGCACAGCTACCCGCACATGCTGTCCGGCGGCCTGAAGCAGCGTGTCGCCATCGCCCGCCGCATGGCGATGGAGCCGGATATTCAGCTGATGGACGAACCCTTCGCCGCGCTCGACGCGCTCACGCGCACGCGCATGCAGGACGAACTGCTGGCGCTGTGGGACGAGATCCGCTTCACCGTGCTGTTCGTCACCCACTCCATCCCCGAGGCGATCAAGCTCGGCAGCCGCATCCTGCTGCTGTCGCCGCATCCGGGCCAGGTCAAGGCCGAGATCAATTCGGTGCCGCGCGGCCGGGAGAATTCCGACGAGGCCGCGTCGCTCGGCCGCGAGATCCACGACATGCTGTTCGCCGACCAGATCGAGGAGGCGCCGCATGCTCCAGCCGGTTGAACGCCCGAACATCTATTGCGAGACCCTGGGTCCCGATCAGTTCGGCATCGTCGAGAAGCCGCTGACCTGGTACGAGCAGGTCTACAATCAGGTCTGGCTGCGCAAGATCGTGATCCTGCTGGTGCTCGCCGGCTGTTGGGAGCTCTACGGCCGCTGGCTGAACAATCCGCTGCTGGTGCCGCCTTTCAGCGACGCCGTGCGCGCGCTGATCACCGACATCGGCAACGGCATCATCCCCACGCGCGCCCTGAGTTCGATCGAGGTGCTGTCGGTCGGCTATGCGCTCGGCACGCTGCTGGCCGGACTGCTGACGGTGTTTGCGATCTCGAGCCGCATCGGCACGGACTTCCTCGACACCATGACGGCGATGTTCAACCCGCTGCCGGCCATCGCGCTGCTGCCGCTGGCGCTGATCTGGTTCGGCCTCGGCGCCGGCAGTCTCATCTTCGTGCTGGTCCATTCGGTGATGTGGGCGGTGTCGCTCAACATGCTCGCCGGTTTTCGCGGCGTATCGATGACCGCGCGCATGGTGGGCCGCAACTACAATCTCACCGGCTTGCGTTTTGTCGCGCGCATCCTCATTCCGGCGGCGTTCCCGAGCATTCTCGCCGGCTTGAAGATCGGCTGGGCCTTCGCCTGGCGTACGCTGATCGCGGCCGAACTGGTGTTCGGCGTCTCGTCCGGACAGGGCGGGCTCGGCTGGTACATCTTTGAGAGCAAGAACCAGCTCAACATCGCCGAAGTCTTCGCCGGCCTGTTGACCATCATCTTGATCGGCCTTGCGGTCGAGAACGTGGTGTTCCGCGTCATCGAGAAGAACACCGTGCAGCGCTGGGGCATGCAGACCTGATGGACAAATGCCGCGCGCGGCACTACTCCAAACAAGCAAGCGCCCGTAGCTCAGCTGGATAGAGCATCAGACTTCGAATCTGAGGGTCGGGAGTTCGAATCTCTCCGGGCGCGCCAGCCGACTTCCGCTACCGGTCCAACGTCATCTCGTCGCCCTTGGCGCGCGACACGCAGATCATGATGGTGTCGGCCTTTTCGTGTTCGGCCAGGCACAGGTCGCGGTGGTCGGCTTCGCCGGAGAGATATTTGGTGCGGCAGGTGCCGCAGGTGCCGGTCTCGCACGAACTCGGCACTTCCAGGCCGTGCTCGCGCAAGACTTCGAGGATCGTCTTGGTCACGGGCACGTCGAGCACGTCGCCCGATTTCGCCAGCTTCACCTTGAACGGCGTGTCGGTCGCCTTGTGGGTTTCGGCGTCGCTGAAGGCCTCGAAATGCACCGCCGTCGGCGACCAGTGGTCGGTCATGGTGCGCACCGCCTCCATCAGTGGGCGCGGCCCGCAGCAATAGACGTGCTCGCGGTTCTTGCGCTCGGCCAGAATCGGCTTGAGGTCGAGCGAACGCGACGGATCGCCGTTGTCGAAGTGGATTACCACGCTGTCCTTGAGTTCCGGCGCACTCAGCTCGTCGACGAAAGCCGTCGTTTCCGGCGAACGCGAGCAGTAATAGAGCTTGAAGCGCTTGCCCGCCGCTTGCGCCTCGCGGATCATCGCCATGAAGGGCGTCACCCCGATGCCGCCGGCGATGAAAATGAAATCGGTCGCGCGCTGCGGCAGTTTGAAGTCGTTGATCGGCGGCAACACCTGCAATTCGTCGCCCGCCTTGACCGCGTCGATCAGCGCGATCGAGCCGCCGCGCCCCTGCGCCTCGCGCTTGATTGCGACCAGATAGCGGTCGTGTTCGGCCGGATCGTTGCACAACGAATATTTGCGTAACGGGCCGTTCGGCACCTTGATGGTGATATGCGCGCCGGCGGTGAAAGGCGGCAACGGCTTGCCCGCGATATCGCGGAATTCCAGAAGATGGATGCCGTCGGCGACCTTGTCATGGCGCGTCACGCGCAGCGGCATCATCGTTGAATCGGTCGTGCTCATTATATTTCCGATAATTATGGGAAAGGACGCGCCAAGCAAATGGCGCATTTAGCGCTGGACCGCAAGTGTTGACCCCGAGTTTGGTGAAGCCTCAGCGCGCGCCGCTGCTGACGCGCTCGACGGGACGCGGCGCGGCAGCCTGCGCCGGCGATCCGGGCGCATTCAGCGCGCCATAGGCGTCGGCGAGCCCCGCGCCGAACATGGCGTCGGGGCCCTTGGGACCGAGATCGCGCGCGCTCGCCTGCAGAATGCCGCGCACCTGCGCGGGCGTCAGGTCCGGCTTGCGTTCCAGCATCAGCGCGACGATACCGGTGACTTCGGCGGCCGAATAAGACGTGCCGGACGAAATCTCATAGCCGCCGTTCGGAATCGCCACCAAAATCTGCGCGCCCGGCGCGGCCACGGCGATGTAGTTGCCGCGGTTGGACGCCTCGAACAATTTATCGTCGGCGTCCGTCGCGCTGACGGCGATCACGTTCGGGTCGGCAGCCGGATAAAGCGGCGGCGATTTCGCCCCGGCGTTGCCGGCGGCGGCAACCAGCACGATGTTCTTCCTGCGTGCCGCTTCGAGGCTGCGATGGATCGCCGGGTCGGCGGGGCCGGCAAAACTCATATTGACGACGCGCGCGCCGTTGGCTGCCGCCAAATCCAGGCTCTTGAGAATGTTGAAGGTCGAGCCCTCGGCGGTCGCGCCCGCCGGATCGAAGGCGCGGATCGCCAGAAGGCGCGCGCCCGGCGCCGCGCCCATCAGCCGCCCATGCGCCGCGATCAGACCGGCGATTGAGGTGCCGTGCTTGTGCGGCGCCGCGGCGGATTCGATCGCGTTAAAGGATTGCGCCACCGCGCCGGCGAGATCGGGATGCGACGCATCGACGCCGGAATCGATCACCGCCACCAGCACGTTGTCGCCTTTGGCCAGCGCATGCGCCTGCGGCAGATGCAGCTTGGCCAGTTCATATTGCGCCGGGTCGCCTTCGGTCTTGGTTTCGGTCTGCTGGAGCGCGAACAGGTAGTTCGGCTGCGCCGAGACCACGACCGAATCCGTCTCCAACTGGCGAATCATGGTCGGCACCGAGCGCCGGTCCGTGATTCGCCAGCGGTACAACGTCGTGCCGGCGAGTTGCGACGTCTGCCGCTCCAGCAGCGTCAGCCGGCTGCGGCGTTGCAGCGCGTCGAGCGCCTGCCGACTGAATGTATTGGGCAGTTCGACCACGACCTCGTCGGGCACCATGCGGCGTTCGTTGGCTGGCGGCGCACCGCTCGGACCTCGCCGCGCCGAATTCCGCGGCTGGCCGGGGCCGCGCGGCGTGTCGTCGATGTATGGTCCGTTCTGCGGCGGCACCGCTTGCGGGATCGCCATCAGTACGCCGGGAATGGCCGCGCCCCATCCGCCGCCGCGAAAACCGCCATCGCCACCGCCGCGATCGATGCCGCCTCCGCCCGAAGGTCTGCCGGCAGCGGCTGGAGCCGCCGCGCGGCTGAAAACCTTCTGCGCATCCGCGCCGTCGAACGCGGCAAGCGTCAGCGCAACGACGGCGAGACAGAGCAGGGCGCGTCTAAAAATCATGCGCTACTCCGTCGTCGCGACGAAATTGACGACCTTGTCGCCTTGCAGCTTCCTGACGATCTCGGCCAGGTCGGCCTTCGGCAGCCCGGTCATCGACACGCGCACCTTGTAAAGCCCGCCGGCCACCGGGCCGCTCGCGATCGAGAACTTGTTGGCTTCGAGGAATTTGGTGACGTCGTCCTGCGTCGCCTGCGGCGCAAAGCGGATCAGCGTGAAGGCGCCTTCGCCCGCGGGCGGGTTGCTCGGCGCCGAGGCGGTCTCGTAGCCGCCGGCCTGACGCTCCTTGACCACCATGCTGGCGATGAATCCCGCTTGCAGCAAGATGGCGATGGCCGCGACGCTGCCTGCATAAGCCAGCGTGCGCGGCGTCAGCCCCGCGAAAAATTCCGCCAGCCGGGCGCCGAGCCCGAACGAGCTTGCGGCCTTGCGCGCCGGTTCGGCGTCGATCCTGGTGAACAGCTTTTCCATCGCGTGCGCCGACGGTGCGCCGAGCGTTTCATTGAGCACGATGGTCTCGCCGAACTCTTCGCACACCAGCGCGTAGCGCCGCGCCAGCTCCGGGTCGCGCGCCAGCGCATCCTCGACGCGCTTGGCGTCGGCCCGGCTCAGCGTGCCCGCCGCGTGCCACGGCAGCAGGGCCTCGATCTCGCTGGGTGCGTCTTGGTCCGTCGTGTTCATGGCCAACCTCGGTCGATTCCTCGTGCTTTCAGCAGTTCCGATAATTTCTTGCGCGCGTAGAACATCCGCGTCTTCACCGTCGCTTCCGGGATGCCGACGATCCCGGCCACTTCCTCCACCGACTTCTCGTGGTAGTACACGAGGTCGACGATCTCGCGGTGTTCGGCCGACAACGCCGACAGGCATTCCCGCAACAACGCGCCTTTATCTTTTTTCGCCAGCGCGGTTTCCGGATCGTCGGACTGATCCTCGATGCGCCCGGCGGTCTCCTCGTCCAGTTCCTGTTCGGGGCGCTTGCGCAACACCGACAGGGCCTTGAAGCGCGCGATACTCAACATCCAGGTCGAGACCGCGGAGCGGCCCTCGAACTTTCCCGCCTGCCGCCAGATGTCGAGGAACACCTCGCTGATCAGGTCCTCGGCGGTCGCCTCGTTGCGCACCAGCCGCAGCACGAAGCGGTACACGCGGACATGATGCCGTGCGAACAGCACCTGCATGGCGAGCCGGTCACCGCCGGCGATCCTTGCGATCAGAACCTCATCCGAAGTCGTTTGCATCGCAGGCTTGTGGCTCGTTGTGAGTGGGTCGCGTCCGGCGGCCGCTAGGTTCAAGCAGAATCGAAGAAATTTGCCTTCGGGGCAAGGCACTTTGAACCATTTCCGGCGGCCCCGCGACCCATGGTCAGGATGTGAGAGGCACATCCGCCAAACAGGAGAAACGCCATGTTCCGCAAGCTTGCAATCGCTCTCGGCGCCGCCACGGCCATCGCCGCCGCCGCTCTCACCCCGACCGCCGCCTCCGCCCATTGGCATGGCGGCCACTGGGGCCACGGTTTCGGCATCGGCTTCTACGGCCCGACTTATGTCGGCGGCCCGGACTGCTACCTCGTCAGGCGTCACGTCCAGTTCGCGGACGGCAGCTGGCACTGGCGCCGTTTCACGGTCTGCAACTAGGAGGCAGTCCGGCGGCCCATCGATAACCCCGGCTTCGCGGCAGCGCGGCCGGGGTTTTCCGTTTTGGAATTTGTTATGCTGATCCCAATAAGCCGCCACCGGGGAAATAAAGAAAAAATTATTCGGAGTATTTTGGCATATGAAAACCATCGACGGCTTCAAGCGGACCGAGATCAAGACCAGCGGCGCGCGCATCGTCACGGCCACCGCCGGCAACGGACCGCCGCTGCTGCTGATGCACGGCAATCCGTTCAATCACATGAACTGGGCCAAGGTGGCGCCGGCGCTGGCCAAGGAATTCAGCGTGGTCTGCACGGAT
>DASWPX010000057.1:0-10118 GCA_036398395.1 Pseudolabrys sp.
GAGACGCAGACCATCTCGGCGGCGATCTACACGCTGACGCAGGTGCCGGACGGCGACCGCGCCGCGTTGCAATTGGTCTTGGTGTCGATCGTGATCTCGGTTGCCGCATTGGTCGCCTCGGAATGGCTCGCCCGCCGCGCCGGCGCGCGGCTGCACGGGATATAAGATGCTCGTCGTCGAGGTTGAAAAAAAGCTTGGCGATTTCGCGCTCAACGTGCTGTTCGCAAGCGAACGCGGCGCCACCGCTTTGTTTGGAGCATCCGGCACGGGTAAGACCAGCGTCATCAATATGATTGCCGGGCTGCTCAAACCCGATGGCGGCCGTATCGCGCTCGACGACGCGGTGCTGTTCGACGGCGCTGCCGGCATCGATGTGCCGGCCTGGCGGCGGCGCATCGGCTATGTATTCCAGGAAGGCCGGCTGTTCCCGCATCTCAGCGTGAAAGCCAATCTCGATTATGGACGCTGGATGGGCAACCATGCCGCCGACCCGGCGGACTTTGCGAGAGTCGTCGCATTGCTCGATATCGGCCACCTGCTCGACCGGCGGCCCGGTAAATTGTCCGGCGGCGAGCGCCAACGAATCGCGTTCGGCCGCGCCCTGCTGATGAAACCCAGATTGCTGCTGCTCGATGAGCCGCTGGCCTCACTCGATGCCGGGCGGAAAGACGATATTCTGCCTTATCTGGAGCGGCTGCGCGACGAAGCCCAGGTGCCGATGATCTATGTCAGTCATGACGCCGCCGAAGTGCGGCGCATCGCCACACGCGTGGTGCGGCTCGACGGCGGCAAGGTGACGGCGACCGGCGGCGCGGAGTTGCTGACAACGTGAACGGTGTATGCTGCCGGGATGTTCCCGCCCGAACGCATCGTCTGCCTGACCGAAGAAACCGTGGAGACGCTCTATCTCCTGGGCGAGGAGGCCCGTATTGTCGGCGTATCGGGCTACGCGGTGCGGCCGCCGCAAGTGCGCAAGGACAAGCCGCGCGTCTCGGCTTTCATTTCCGCCGACGTGCCGAAGATCATGGCGCTCAAGCCAGACCTGGTGCTGACGTTTTCCGACCTGCAAGCCGACATCGTGGCCGAACTCATTCGCGCCAATGTCGCGGTGCATGCCTTCAACCAGCGTGACGTCGCCGGCATTTTCGACATGATCCGCACGCTCGGCGCGCTGGTGGGCGCATCCGGGAAAGCCGAGGCGCTCGCCGACAAACTTGCCGCGCGTGCCGATAGCGTGCGTCAAAGAGCCATGCAGTTGCCGCGAAAGCCGCGGATCTATTTCGAGGAATGGGACGCGCCGATGATCTCCGGCCTGCGCTGGGTGTCGGAGTTGATCGAAGCCGCCGGCGGCATCGAGGTGTTCCCGGAAATATCCACCCGCAAGAACGCCAAGGACCGCATCGTGTCCGAGGCGCAGGTCATCGAGGCCAAGCCCGACATCATCATCGGCTCCTGGTGCGGCAAGAAATTCGTAGCCTCCAAGGTCGCCGCGCGGCCAGGGTTTGCGGCGGTTCCGGCAGTGGCGACCGGCTGGCTGCGCGAGGTCAAATCGCCTTTGATCCTGCAACCCGGCCCGGCGGCCCTGACCGACGGGTTGGACGCGCTGGCTGGAATTATCTCGGATTGGGCCGAAAGCCAGCCGTAATAAGGGCCATCCCGAGCGATAGAATCTCAGCTTTCATTGTGCTATGCAGGGGCAAATTCGGACCCCAAAAGGACCTGACACGATGCAGCCGAACAAAGCCCGCGCCGACCTCTTGATGGATCTGGGGCTAGTGGCCTTTCTTATCGCCTTCGACGTAGCAGCGCGCCTTTTGCCGCATGCGCCGGGCCTTTGGCCGTTCGCAGCCAGCGCGCTGTTCGCCGGCCGCATGTTGCGTTTGCCGGCGCTCGCCGCGATCGTGCCGCTTGCCGCCGTGTTGTTGAGCAATGTGGCGCTCGCGGGCGACGACTGGCGGGTCACGTTGGTCGTCTGCGCCGCAGTCACGCTGCCGGCTTTCGCTGGCATGCTGTCGCGCCGTTGGAACGGAGCGGTTCCCATCGTGACGGCTATGGTGTCGTGCTCGCTGATTTTCTTCGTGACCACGAATTTCGCGGTCTGGGCCTTTGGCGCGCTTTACCCGCACAGCCTCGAGGGACTGGCGCAGTGCTACGTTGCGGCGCTGCCGTTCCTGGACAAGACGGTGATGGGCGATCTGTTCTGGGCGGCGATCCTGTTCGGCGGCGCCTGGCTGGTCCAACATGGGCCGGCGCTGGCGCGGCGCGCGCAGTAAAGCGCTAGCCAATATATTTCTGCACGCGATTCCACAGCGCCTTGGCGCGGCCGGCGACGTCGGCCGCCTCTTCCGGCTCGGCCAGCCGCAGGCCCACCGTCGTCACGCGGCCGTCCTCAACTTTATGCGCCAGCAGCGCAATCGGACCTAGCTGCACGACGGTGCCTTTCTTGACCGGTCGCCCGCCGAGATGCTCGACGAAATAATCGGCGAGCGTCACCTCGGTATGATCGGCGGCGACCTGCAGGCCGTAGATTTCGGCCAGCGCGCCGAGCGTCGCGGTGCCGTCCACGAAAAAATCGCCGAGCAGGCGCGGATCGATCGCCCGTGGCGCCGGTATGTTGAGGAAAAACCGGTCGAGCGCCTGCGCCTTTTCGGGCGGTGCCAGCAGATAAATATAATCGCCCGCCCGCACCGGCTCGGCTTCGACCGGCGTCAGGATTTCCTCCTTTCGCACGATCAGCGTCGGCCGCGCCCAACTCGGGATCAGCCCGCGGCGAAGGTAGGGGCTGTTGGCCGGCACCGGATAGCCGACGATCTCGCGCGCCAGTTGGCCGGGCAGATCGAGTTCGACGCGGCGCGGCACCGGATCGCTGCGCGTATAGGAGATGTTGAGCTTGCGGGCGGCGAAAGCCACGGTCCAGCCCTGCACCAATAGCGACAGCAGCACGACCACGAAGGCAACGTCGAAAAACAGATAGGCTCCCGGCATTCCCACCAGCAGCGGAATCGAGGCCAGAAAAATTCCGACCGCGCCGCGCAAGCCCACCCAGGAGATGAACAGCTTCTCACGCCAGGGATATTTGAAAGGCGCCAGGCAGAGGAATACCGCCACCGGCCGCGCGACCAGCATCAGCACCAGCGCTACCGCGACCGCGCCGACGAGGCTGTCGGCCAGACGCTGCGGCCAGACCAGCAGGCCGAGCATCACGAACATCACGATCTGCGCCAGCCACGTGACCGCGTCGAGAAAGACGATGACGGAATTGTGCGCGCGCGTCTGGCGGTTTCCGACCACCAGGCCGGCCAGGTAGACGGCGAAAAAGCCCGACGAGTGGACCGCGTTGGCGAAAGCAAACACCACCAGCGCGCTGACCGCGACGAATGGCGCGTGCAGTCCCTGCGCCAAAGACAGCCGGTTGAGCACCAAGGTTATGATTCGGCCGCCGGCAATGCCGATGACGCCGCCGAGGCCGGCATCGAGCGCGAAAGTGACCAGCCCATGGGTCCAGCTTTGTTTGCCGACCAGCAGAACCTCGACCAGCAGCATGGTCAAAAATACCGCGAAGGGATCGTTGGAGCCGGATTCCACTTCCAGTGTGGCGCGCACGCGCGGGCGCAACCGCAATCCGCCGGCATTGATCAGCAGAAACACCGCCGCAGCGTCCGTGGACGCGACCGCCGCGCCGATCAGCATGCCCTGAGTCCAGGTGATGCCGAGCACGTATTTGGCGACCGGCGCGGTCACCACCGTCGTGATCAGCACACCGAACGTCGCCAGCGTCACCGAGGGGGCCAACACGTTGCGGAAGGTGGCAAAGCGCGTGCGCAAACCGCCGTCGAACAGGATCAGCGCCAGCGCGATCGAGCCGACGGTATAAGTGGTCCGCACGTCGTCGAATTTGATGCCGCCGGGCCCGCCCTCGCCCGCCATCATGCCGACCAGTAAGAAGACAAGCAGCAAAGGCGCGCCGAAACGGAACGCAATCAGGCTCGACAGAATGCCGGCCAGGACCAGCAGGCTGCCGAGCAGAATCGCAATACTAACGGTATCGAGCGAAGCCATTCTTTTCTCGTCATTCCGGGGCGCCGCGAAGCGGCGAGCCCGGAATCCAGGGTTACAAACTACTGACTGATTTGGTCGTAAAGGTCGATCCACTGAGGGTTCGACTCTTCAATCAGCCGCAGTTTCCACGCACGGCGCCATTTCTTAATCTCTTTTTCACGCATGATCGCGTTGACCGGATCGTCGTAGGTTTCAAACCAGACCAGACGATCGACACCATATTTCCTGGTAAACCCTCGGGTTACTTTGGTTTTGTGCTCGTGGGCGCGCCGAAGAAGATTACTCGTGGCGCCAATATAAAGCGTTCCGTTCCGCTGACTAGCCAACAGGTAAACGTAATAGGCCATTTCCTTGGCCCCTAGATTCCGGGCTCGCGGGCAAACGCCCGCGTCCCGGAATGACAATTTTCAGAAATCCACCTTGTCGCCGCCCTTGAGCGAGAGGATCTCGCGCGCCTCGTCCGGGCTTGCGATATCGAGGCCGAGGCCTTCGATGATCTTGCGAACATTGACGACCTGCTGAGCGTTGGATTCGGCCAGCTTGCCGGGCCCGATCCAGAGCGAATCCTCGAGGCCGACGCGGACGTTACCGCCCATCGATGCCGCCATGGCCGCGACCCGCATCTGCGCGCCGCCGGCGCCCAATACCGACCAATGAAAGTTCTCCGCGCCGAAAATACGGTCGGCGGTGCGCTTCATCATGATGACGTCTTCCGGATGCGTTCCGATGCCGCCGAGAATGCCGAACACCGACTGAATGAACAGCGGCGTCTTGATCAAACCGCGGTCGAGAAAATGCTTGAGCGTGTAGAGATGGCCGATGTCGTAGCACTCGATCTCGAAGCGGGTGTTGTTCTCGGCGCAGGTGGCGAGAATGTACTCGATATCGGCGAGCGTGTTCTTGAACATCCCCTTCTTGGAATTTTCCAGATACGGCTCTTCCCAGTCGTATTTGAACTTGCCTTTGTAGCGCGGGATCATCGGGTAGAGCCCGAAATTCATCGTGCCCATGTTGAGCGAGGCGACTTCGGGTTTCAGCGTCGCCGCCGGCCGCACGCGCTCCTCCACCATCATCGTCGGCGCACCGCCGGTGGTGAGGTTGATCACCACATTCGAGCGCTGCTTGATCACCTTGACGAAGGGCAGGAACGCCTCCGGCGTCTGGTCCGGCCGGCCGTCCTGCGGATTGCGCGCGTGCAGATGCACGACCGCGGCGCCTGCTTCTGCCGCCCCGATGGCGGCATCGGCGATCTCCTCGGCGGTGATAGGCAGGAACGGCGACATCGAGGGCGTGTGGATCGCGCCCGTAACGGCACAGGTAATGATGACTTTACGCGGCTTCGCCATGAGGTTTCTTTCCCGGTGTAGCGATGGTTTTGATTTAACGAATGGACTTCGCGCGCGATCCTAGAGTATCAGGCCTGCTTAAGTCACCAGTGACAATGCCAAGGATGCTCGGCCGTGGACGATAAAACGCAACCTGCGGCGGCACGATCTCGCAATATCCTGATCGGCGCGTTCTGCGGGATCGGCGCGGCCTTCGGCTGGGCCGCCGGTTTCGTCGCGGCCAAGCACGGCGTAACGGTAGGCTTTTCACCCGCGGACCTCGCATTTCACCGCTTTTTCTGGTCGGGGCTCCTGCTGACGCCGCTGGCGCTGCGCGAAGGCGTGATCAAGCTCGGCGGCATCGGCTGGGGCCGCGGCTTCGTGCTGACCGTGCTGTCGGGCCCGGTGCAGGCGATGGTCGCCTATACCGGTTTCATGCTGGTGCCGCTCGGCCACGGCACCACCATTCAGCCGGCCACCGCCGCGCTGGCGGGGCTCGTCCTCGCGAGCCTCGTGCTGCATGAAAGGGCAACGGCGCAACGCATCTTCGGCGGTATCGCGATCATCGCCGGGCTGATCGTGTTCGGTATAGAATCGCTGACGACCATCGGCGGCCACGGCGTCGGCGGCGATCTGCTGTTCGCCACCGCCGGCCTGTTCTGGGCGTCATTCGGCACTCTGCTGCGCCTGTGGCGCGTTCCGGGCTTGCGAGCAACGGCCGTGGTCGCAGTGCTTTCGGTGACGCTGTTCGCTCCGCTTTATTTTGTATTCGACGGCTTCAATAACCTCATACGCCTGGGCCTCGCCGAAAATCTGTTGCAGGCGCTGGTGCAGGGCATTCTTGCCGGCGCATTGCCGATCTTTCTGTTCGCGCGCACGGTGATTCTGCTCGGCGCTGGACGCGCTGCGGTGTTTCCCGCGCTGGTGCCAGGTTTCGGCTTGATTATCGGCTACCTCGCGCTCGGCGCGGTGCCGAGTCTCGCACAGGTGATCGGCCTGGTGATCGTCGCGGTCGGTTTCCGCTTCGCCTTGAGGTAATTTACTCCGGTCCGGCATATTTGCCCGCGGTCTGCGGGAACATGTTCTTGATGATCTTCATCTTGGAGATGTCAACGGTCGCGTCCATGTGCAGGAAGATCACGGCGTCGCGCAGCAGCTTCTCGACGCCGAAATCGAGCATGATGCCGTTGCCGCCGTGCAGCTCGACGCCATGCTGCACGACTTTCATGATCTCCTCGGATGCAAACAGCTTGGCCATGTTGCACAGCACCTCGGCGTCCGGCGCGTCGTCGTCCACGGCCTGCGCGGCGCGTTCGAGCAGCGCGCGCACCGCTTCGATCCTGGTCGCCATGTCGGCCAGCCGTAACGCCACCGCCTGATGCTTTATCAGTATGCGGCCGCCTTGCACGTAGTTCTGGACATAATCGGCCGTCACCTCGAAAGCGCGCACGCCGACACCGAGGTTCTTCGCAGCCTGAATGATCTTGCCCGGACGAAAATAAATGCCGGCCTTGCCGAGCGCATCGTTCTCCGCCAGCAGATGGTCGTCCGGCACGAACATGTCTTCGAAGGCCATCTCGCCGTTGTTCATGAAGCGGCAGCCGAGCGTCTCGTTGCAGCGCGTGATGACGAAGCCTTTGGTGTCGCGCGGCACCAGGAACGATGAGGTGCCCTGCAGCATGCCGGCCTTGGGATTGGTATTGGCGTAGACCACGTAGAGGCCCGCGTCGTAGCCGTTCGAGATGAACTGCTTGCGGCCGTTGATCATCCAGCCGCCGTCGACCTTGACGGCCTTGGTCTGCATCGCGGCTTCCGGCACGTTGTAAGGCAGCCAGCGGTCGGAGGCGCCGCGCGGCTCGGTGAGGCAGTGAGCCAACAGGAACTGCGGGTCCTCGACCAGTCGCTTGAACCATTTCTCCTGCAAATGGCGCGGCGCCAATTCCCGCAGCAGCACCGACACCTTCCAGTTCTGCACCAGCTTGTCGGACAGGCCCGAATCGCCGCGGGCGACCTCCTCCGAGATGATGGCGAAGGTCGACACCTCGGTGCCCTTTTCCAGCTCTACACCGCCGAACTCCTCCGGCACGCCCAAAGTGCGGATGCCGATCTTCTCGGCGCCTTCCAGGATCGAGGCCGGCAAGCGGTCCTCCGGCGTCATCGACCATTCGCGGCGCCAGTCCTTCTTGATGAAGGGCAACACCACGTCGTCGACGAAATCGCGGCAGCTTTGCCGCATCATCCGCTGTTCTTCCGAAAGCTTTGCCATTTCGCTTTTCCCCGTCTTTTCATTGCCTTATTGCCCCGCCACGACGCCGAACTGCCGTGCCTTTGGACCCCGAATCATAGTCTTATGCGGCGCGGTTCGACGAGCGGGCAAGCAATGGATTTTTCAGATTTTCACGATGCGCTAGCGGCTTTTCTCGAGGCTGCGCACCACACGCTGCGCACCGAGCTAACCTCGATATGGCTGCCGATACAACTCGGTCTGATTGCATTGGCCATCGTCATCGCGGCCGGTATTGGCGCGGCGATCCGCAACCGGGCAGATTTCGCCGCGCTGACGGCCGATTGGCCGCCGGTCTTGCGCATGGCGGTTCGCCGCATCGTCGCGCACACGGGCGCGATTGCCTTCATCTTCGTGCTGCTGGCGATCCGGATCGGGCTGCGCGCCGATCTGGAGCATCCGCGCACTTATTTGCTGGGCGTCGCCATCAACCTGACCACCGCTTGGGTGGCCATCAATGTGCTCGCGGGCGTCATTCACAACCGTTTCGTCAACCGGGTGGTCGCGGTGTCGGCCTGGACCATCGCCGCGCTCAGTATTCTGCAATTGCTCGATCCGGTGACGGCGAGTCTCGACTCGCCGTCGGTCTCGATGATGGTCGGCGGCCTGCGGCTGTCGCCGCTGCTAGCGCTCAAGACCACGGCTTTGCTGCTGGTCGCGTTATGGGCGGCGAATTCCGTTAGCAATTTCGTCGAGCGGCGGGTGGAAACCTTCGGCGATCTCACGCCATCGATTCAGGTCCTGATCAGCAAACTGATCCGGATTGCCTTGATCACGCTGACGATCGTCATCGTGCTGTCGTCGATGGGCATCGACCTGTCGGTCTTGGCGCTGTTCTCCGGCGCGGTCGGCGTCGGCCTTGGTTTCGGCTTGCAGAAGATCGTGTCCAATCTGGTCAGCGGCATCATTCTGCTCGCCGACAAGTCGATCAAGCCGGGCGACGTCATCTCGGTTGGCGATCATTTCGGCCGCGTCGGCAATATGGGCGCACGCTATACCTCGGTCGATACGCGTGACGGTCGCGAATATCTGATCCCGAACGAGGACTTCATCACGCAGCGGGTGGCGAACTGGACCTATTCGAGCGATCTGGTTCGGCTGTTCGTCAAGTTCAACACGACCTACGACAGCGACCCGCGCAAGGCGCAGGCGGCCGCGGTGGAAGCAGCGCTGAGCGTGGAGCGCATTCTGAAAAAGCCGGCGCCGGCCTGCATGTTGACCGAATTTGGCTCGACCTCGATCGAGTTCGAACTATGGTTCTGGATCAAGGACCCGGCAGTCGGCGTCACCAATGTGAAAAGTGACGTGCTGCTCGCGCTGTGGGATACGCTCGACAAGCAGGGCATCAGCATTCCGAAGCCCGGCCCGGCGCGCGTCATCTACGAAATGGCGAACAAGCCGAAAGGCGGCACCGACGTGCCGCCCGGCGCTTAAGCCGCCTTGCGGCTCGACAAAAACTCACCCATGCGGCCGAGCGCCTTCAGGATGTTCTCGGTGGAGTTGGCGTAGCTGAGCCGCACGTAACCCTCACCGAGAATGCCGAAATCCGGCCCGCCAATGATGGCGACGCCGGCGTCTTCCAGGAGCGACGCGGCGAGCGCCTTGGCCTTCCAGCCCGTGCGTTTGATGTTGGGGAAAGCGTAGAACGCGCCCTTCGGCACCGCGCAGGACACGCCGGGCAATTTATTGAGGCCTTCGACCACGACTTTGCGGCGCTTGTCGAACTCGGCGATCATTTTGTGCACCTCGTCTTGCGGGCCCTTCAGCGCCGCCAGTCCGGCGTATTGCGCCGAGGCATTGACGCAGGAATGCAGGTTCACCGCCAGCTTGCGTGCATAGTCGTAGAGTTTGCCCGGCCATACCGCGTAACCCAGGCGCCAGCCGGTCATGGCATAGGTCTTCGACCAGCCGTTCAGCAGGATCAGCCGATCACGGATGGAGGGGTAGCTCAGCAGACAGACGTGCTTCTCGCCGTCATAAACCATGTGGTCATAGATCTCGTCCGACATGATGCAGACATCCGGCCATTTCTCCAGACCAGCGACGAGCTTGTCGACTTCCGCCTTGCCGGTGACGCCGCCGGTCGGATTGGCCGGAGAGTTGAGGATCAAGAGCCGCGTCTTCGGCGTGATCAGCTTGAGCGTTTCTTCCGCCGAGAAGGCAAAGCCATTCTCCTCGCGGATCGGCACAGGCACTGGCTTGGCGCCGGTGAACTCGATCATCGAACGGTAAATCGGGAAGCCGGGATCGGGATAAAGAATTTCCGTACCCGGCTCACCGAACATCAGGATCGACATGAACATCGTCGGCTTGCCGCCGGGCATGATCATGACGCCGTCGGGCGAGACCTCGACGTTGTAGCGCTTGTGAAGATCGGCGGCGACCGCCTCGCGCAGCGGCAAGATGCCGTTGGCCGCCGTATAGCCATGATGGCCGTCGCGCAATGCCTT
>DASWPX010000058.1:0-6837 GCA_036398395.1 Pseudolabrys sp.
TGGCCGGTCAGCGCGTCGGCGACCAGCAGCACTTCGTGCGGATTGACCGCGCGGCGGACTTCGGTCGCCTCGTTCATCATCTCGTCGTCGAGCGTGGTGCGGACGGCGGTGTCGAGCATCACCACGTCGTAGCCGCCGAGTTTCGCCGCCTGGACGGCGCGCTGCGCGATCTGCGGCGGCTGCTGGCCCTCGACCACCGGCAGCGTGTCGATGCCGGCCTCGCGGCCGAGCACCGCGAGCTGCTCCATCGCCGCCGGGCGCCGCACGTCGAGCGAGGCCATCAGCACTTTACGTTTTTGCCGGTCGGTGAGGCGCTTGGCGATTTTCGCTGTGGTGGTGGTTTTGCCGGAGCCCTGCAGGCCGACCATCATGATGGCGACCGGCGGCGCGGCGTTGAGATCGATGGTCTGGCTGTCGGCGCCGAGCGTGGCGACCAGCTGGTCGTGCACGATCTTGACGACCATCTGGCCGGGCGTCACCGACTTCATCACCTCGACGCCGACGGCCTTGGCCTTGACCCCTTCGGTGAAGGCGCGCGCCACGTCGAGCGCGACGTCGGCCTCCAGCAGCGCGCGGCGGACCTCGCGCAGCGCCTCGTCGACGTCGGCGTCGCTGAGCGCGCCGCGCCGGGTGAGGCGGTCGAGAACGCCGCCGAGTTTTTCCGACAGTGAGTCGAACATTAAACGTCCATTCTTTCGTCATGCCCGGGCTTGACCCGGGCATCCATCTTCTTGCGAAAAGATGGATTGCCGGGTCGAGCCCGGCAATGACGGGCTCAAACACTTAATGCGCCCGAGGGCGCATTGCGCTGTCGGGCGGGGGCCTCCGGTCTCATAGGGCCGGGCGGCGGATCGGTCTTCTTCAGGTCGCTTTACGTGAGCGCGCGGAACCTAGGGTTGGCCTGTGGCCAAGTCAAGGCGATCAAAAACACCCTATTTCAAGGGTACAAACACGTTAATGACCAGCTTGTCCGGGTCGGTCTTGCCGGGATCGGAGACGTATTCCTCGATGAACAGGTCCCTGGCCTCCAGGCCCTTGTCGTCGAGATAATTGGTGATCGCCTCATAGCTCGAATCCATCGCGTCGTAAGAACCGCGGTGGACGAATTTGAGCGCCTTGCCGGACGGCGCCTGGCCGACCGCGATGTCGCCCTTGGGCGGGTTGGCCGGCGCGGCAGCGATCGGCAGCGCCGCCTCGAACGAAAAGCCGGTGTCGTCGGTCTGGGTATAGATGGTCATGGCCGGGCCGTTCGGCTTGATGCCCTGCTTGTCGAGATATTCGTTGAGCGACTTGAAGGCGTCGAGCAGCGTGTCGAAGGCCGTGTCCCAATTGGTGTGGCCCTTCAGATAGATGATGGTGCGCTCCGGCAGCACGACGGCTTCGCCGAAGGCGTCGCCCGGCTGCAACGGCGACGGCGTCGCCGGGCCGGCCATCGGCGGCGGCGGGGCGGGCGGCATCCGCTCGCGCGGTTTCGCCGCGCATGGCGCCGGCGGGCTGGGCCCCTGCGCCGCGATCGCGGCCGTAGCCGGTGCGGCGGCGAAGACCAGCGCAACAAACAACCGTGCCGCATGGCGTTTGCACCACATCGGCATTCTCCATCTTTTGCGGCGGTCCGGCGATTCGCCAGTCAGGGGGCATTTTAGCATGGATTATCTTGGCCAATATCTCGGCCTATGGCCAATCCGCGTTTATTCGCCATATAAACCCGCATCATGGGCGCGCTCGCCAATCAGTCTTTTGTGAAGATGAACGGGATCGGCAACGAAATCGTCGTGGTCGATCTGCGTTCGCGCGCAAGCAAAATTACCGCCCAAATTAGCGAAGACGAGGCGCGCGCGGCCGCCGGCCCGCAAGGCGCGCCCTACGACCAGTTGATGGCGCTTTATCCGCCGCGCACGCCCGGCACCGACGCCTTCATCCGCATCTACAACAATGACGGTTCCGAAGCCGGTGCCTGCGGCAACGGCATGCGCTGCGTCGCCGATCTGGTGTCGAAGGAGACCGGCAAGAGCACGCTCACTTTCGAGACCAGCGCCGGCATTCTCAATTGCTGGAAGGGCATCGACGGGCTGTTCACCGTCGACATGGGCAAGCCGCGCTTTGCCTGGAACGAGATTCCGCTGGCCGAGGAATTCCGCGACACCCGCGCCATCGAGCTGCAGATCGGACCGATCGACGCGCCGGTGCTGCATTCGCCCGCGGTGGTGAACATGGGAAACCCGCACGCGATCTTCTGGGTCGACGACGTCAACGCCTATGATCTCGGCCGCTTCGGCCCGCTGCTCGAGAATCACCCGATCTTTCCCGAGCGCGCCAACATCACGCTGGCGCATATCGTGTCGCGCGAGAAAATCGTCATCCGCACCTGGGAACGCGGCGCGGGCTTGACCAAGGCCTGCGGCTCCGCTGCCTGCGCGGCCGCGGTCGCCGCGGCGCGGCTCAAGCGTACCAATCGCAAGGTCAAGGTCACGCTGCCGGGCGGCGAACTCACCATCGACTGGCGCGAGAAGGACGATCACGTGCTGATGACCGGCGCGGTGGCCTTCGAATTCGCCGGCACGTTCGATGCGAAGTTGTTTGAAGGCGCGCTTTAATGACGGACCGCAGCGCATTCTCTTCTTCACCTCTCCCAATGGGAGAGGTCGGCGCACGAAGTGCGCCGGGTGAGGGGTTACAAACTATCGTGAGTCACTTGCCCCCTCACCCCAGCCCTCTCCCCCCAGGGGAGAGGGAGTCGCGCCGTATATGTGGCAGGGCTCTATGAGTCTCGACATCGTCACCTTCGGCTGCCGGCTCAATACGCACGAGTCCGAAGTCATCCGGCGCGAGGCCGTTGCCGCCGGCATCGATGACGCGGTGGTGGTGAACACCTGCGCGGTGACGGGCGAGGCGGTGCGCCAGGCGCGCCAGACCATTCGCCGCATCAAACGCGAACGGCCCGAAGCGCGCATCGTTGTCGCCGGCTGCGCGGCGCAGACAGCGCCCGGGCAATTCGCCGGCATGGCGGAAGTCGATCGCGTGCTCGGCAATCAGGAAAAGGTCGACGCGCGCGCTTGGGCGGGGTCGGAGCGCGTCGCCGTCGGCGACATCATGGCGGCCAAGGGCCACGCCATCCACGCCATCGATCATATCGAGGGTCATACCCGTGCCTTTGTGCAGATACAGAACGGCTGCGACCATCGTTGCACCTTCTGCATCATTCCGTTCGGGCGCGGCAACTCGCGTTCGCTGCCGGCGGACGAGGCGGTGGCGCAGGCGCGCCGGCTGGTGGCGAACGGCTACCGCGAGATCGTGCTCACCGGCGTCGATATCACCAGCTATGGCGCTGACCTCGATGGTGCGCCCGGGTTGGGCGCGCTGGTGAAGCGCCTGCTTGCGGACATTCCGGACCTCGCGCGCTTGCGCCTGTCGTCGATCGATTCGGTTGAAGCCGACGGCGATCTGCTCGACGCGCTGGCGACTGAGCCGCGCTTGATGCCGCATCTGCATCTGTCGTTGCAGGCCGGCGACGATCTCATTCTCAAGCGCATGAAGCGGCGGCACTCGCGCGATGACGCCATCGCGTTCTGCAGCCAGGTTCGCCGGCTGCGTCCCGACGTCGTGTTCGGCGCCGACATCATCGCCGGCTTTCCGACCGAGACCGAAGACATGTTCATGCGGTCGCTCGATCTTGTGGACGAATGCGGGCTGACGCAACTGCACGTGTTTCCGTTTTCGCCGCGCCCCGGCACGCCGGCCGCGCGCATGCCGCAGCTCGACCGCGCCATCGTCAAGCAGCGCGCCCAGCGGCTGCGCGAAAAGAGCGAGGCCGCGTTGCACGCGCACCTCGCCGGTCAGGTCGGCCACAAACGTGTGGTGTTGACCGAACGCGGCGGCATCGGCCGCACCGAGCAGTTCACGGCCGTGCGGCTTGCCGCTCCGGCGGCGCATGGCCTGCTGATGAATGTAACCGTCGGCGGCCACGACGGCCGGCAGTTAATCGCCGCTTGAAAGTTGCGTGGGATTGAGCGGGGCTTGTTCGCGCTGCCATCCGCACGCGCGCAACATTTCCTGCATATGCGCCGGCGCAGGCGCGGTCACCGCGACCGCCGGCTTGTTCTTGAAAATCGGCACCACGATCTCGCGCGAATGCAGATGCAGCGGCGCGCCGCCCGTGCGCGGCGCGCTGCCGTAGATATTGTCGCCCACGATCGGCCAGCCCATCTCGGCGCAATGCACCCGCAATTGATGCGTCCGCCCGGTCAGCGGCTCAAGCGCGAGCCAGGTGTGGCCGGAGCCGCGTCCCATCACCTTCCAGGTCGTGGAAGAGGGCTTGCCGCCGGGATCGGGTTTCATCCACCAGCCGCGGTCCTCGTCGAGCTTGCCGAGCGCGATGTCGATGCGGCCTTCGTCGGCCTCGGGTCCGCCTTCAACCACCGCCCAATAGGTCTTGCCGATCTTGCCCTGCTTGAACAGCTTGCCGAGCAACGCCAGCGCCTTGCGGTGGCGGCCGAGCACCAGGCAGCCGGATGTATCCTTGTCGAGACGGTGCGCCAGCGACGGCATGCGCGGCAGCCCGAAGCGCAGCACGTCGAAATAGTCTTCCAGACTCGCGCCGCCCTTTGGTCCACGATGCACCGACAAACCGGCGGGCTTGTCGATTACCAGCATAAGCCCATCGCGGTAGAGCAGGCGGCTCAGCATCTCTTCCGGTGTCATGCTGAAACGGCTATCACGGGCGCGGCATGAGCGACAGCGACACGAACGACGGCGAACAAAACGGAGGCTGGCTGAAACGCCTGAGCGGCGGGCTCAAGCGCACTTCGACCGCGCTCGGCGACGCCATCGCCGATCTGTCCAAGACCTGGCTCGATGCCAATACCCTTGACGATCTGGAACTCGAATTGCTCCGCGCCGATCTCGGGCTGGAAACCGCCGCCCAGGTTCGGCTGGCTTTGAGCGAAGGCAAATACAAGACCGACATGAATGCCGACGAGGTCAAAGCCGTGCTTGCCGCCGAACTCGAAAAGGCCCTCGTTCCGGTCGCCAAGCCGCTGGAGATCACTGCGCGGCCCTTCGTCATTCTGGTCTGCGGCGTCAACGGGTCCGGCAAGACCACCACCATCGGCAAGCTCGCCGCCAAATTCCGCGCCGAGGGCAAGAGCGTGATGCTGGTGGCCGGCGACACGTTTCGCGCCGCGGCCATCGATCAATTGAAGATCTGGGCCACTCGCACCGGCGCCAGCATCAAGGCCAGTTCACCGGGCGCCGATGCCGCGAGTCTCGCGTTTGATGCGATCACCGCCGCCAGGGCGGAAAGCGTCGATGTCGTTCTGGTCGATACCGCCGGCCGCCTGCAGAATCGCGCCGAGTTGATGGGCGAGTTGGAAAAAATGCTGCGCGTCATCCGCAAGGTCGAGCCGACGGCGCCGCAGGCCGTGCTGCTGGTGCTCGACGCCACGGTGGGGCAGAACGCGCTCAATCAGGTCGAGATTTTCGGCAAGATGGCCGGCGTGACCGGTCTGGTCATGACCAAGCTCGACGGCACCGCGCGCGGCGGCATATTGGTGGCGATCGCGGCGAAGTTCGGCCTGCCGGTGCATTTTATCGGCGTCGGCGAGGGTATCGACGATCTTGCCGCCTTCACGGCGCGCGATTTTTCACGGGCGGTGGCAGGGCTGGAAGGGTAAAACGCGTCATGGCGGCAAAGAAACAACTCAACCCCATGCTGAAACTGGCGCTCGATATCGGGCCGCTGATGCTGTTCTTCGTTCTCAACGCGAAGCTCGGGATCTATGTCGCCACCGGCGGCTTCATGCTCGCGGTGCTGATCGCCTTGGCCGTCTCCTACGTGATGACGCGGCACATCGCCATCATGCCGGTGGTCACCGCCGTGATCGTATTGGTGTTCGGCGGGCTGACCCTGATCCTGCACGATGACCTGTTCATCAAGCTCAAGCCGACCATCATCTATATCCTGTTCGGCGGCACGCTGCTGGCGGGCCTCGCGCTCGACAAGCCGTTCCTGAGCATCATGTTCGACCAGATGTTTCATCTCACGCCGCAAGGCTGGCGCAAGCTGACCTGGCGCTGGGCGCTGTTTTTCCTAGCGCTCGCCGTGCTCAATGAAATCGTCTGGCGCACGCAGACCACGGATTTCTGGGTCAGCTTCAAGCTGTTCGGCGTGGTGCCGCTGACCTTCGCGTTCGGCGCGCTGCAATATCCATTGCTGGTGAAATATCACCCGGACGCGAAGAATTAGCGCTTTAAGGCCTTCTCAATTTCCGGTCCCAACTCTTTGACCAGATTCTCGGCGGTGATCGGTCCGACCAGCTTGTAGGCGATGCGGCCGTCGCGGCCGATCAGGTAGCTTTCCGGCACGCCATAGACGCCCCAATCGATCGACGTGCGGCCATTGCTGTCGGCGCCCGCAGCCACGAAGGGATTGCCGTAACGGCCCAGAAAGCGCCGCGCGTCGCCGGCGGCATCCTTGTAGTTGATGCCGACCAGCCGGATGCGCTTGTCTTTCGACAACTGGTCCAGGAACGGCACTTCGTCGGCGCAAGGCACGCACCACGAGGCCCAGACATTGACCAGCGTCACCGCGCCCGCGAAATTCGCATCGTTCAGGCCGGGCACGCTTTTGCCGTCGCGTTCGAGCCCGGCGAGCGGCGGCAGGTCGGTCTTGGGCGCGGGCTGCCCGATCAGCGCCGACGGAATGCGCGAAGCGTCGCCGGCGCCGAGCCGGACGAAGAACAGCGCGGCCAAACCGAGAAAAGCCACCAGCGGCAGCAGCACGAAAATATTGCGCCGCTGGACGCTCGGTTTGGCGTTCGGATTGTCGGGCAAGGTTTCGCT
>DASWPX010000059.1:0-5374 GCA_036398395.1 Pseudolabrys sp.
CGGGCCGGATACCGGGTCCGTCGTCATCGACGACAATCTCAATTTCGTTGCGCAGCCTGCGGCAGGTGATGCGCACATTGCCGCCGGGCGGGGAAAACGAGCGGGCATTGTCGATCAGGTTACTGACCACCTGGCCGAGCCGTGAATCGTGGCCGTACACCTCGAATTTGGTATGCGGGCCGCCTTCGAAGGCGAGCATCACCTTTACGTCGCCGGTATGAATCTCATTGGCAGCCTGCACCAGCGCTTCCAGCAGCCGCGCCAGTTCGACGGTGGCGACCTCGTGGCGCTGCAGTTCGGCGTCGAGCCGGCTGGCGTCGGAAATATCCGAGATCAGGCGGTCCAGGCGCTTTACGTCGTGTTCGATAACGTCGAGCAGACGCTTGCGGTTGGCGTCGGTCTTGGCCATCGGCAGCGTTTCCACTGCCGAGCGCAGCGAGGTCAGCGGGTTTCGCAGTTCATGCGCGACGTCCGCGGCGAAACTTTCGATCGCCTCGATGCGGGTATAGAGCGCGCTGGTCATGTCGCGCAGCGCACCGGACAGATGCCCGATTTCGTCGCGCCGCCGCGTGAAATCGGGAATTTCGACACGGGTGCGGATGCGCCGGCGCACGCGTTCGGCGCCTTCGGCCAGCCGCCGCACCGGGCCGGCGATGGTGCCCGCGAGCAGCATCGACAGCACCACCATGACGGCGGCGGCGACCAGAAAGACCTTGAAGATCGCGAGCCGCTCGGCCTCCACCATGTCGTCGATGTCGGCGCCTTGAGTCGACAGCATCAACGCGCCGCGCACGGCACGGAAACGCTGCACCGGGACCGCGACCGAAACGATCACCTCGCCGCGGTCGTTGACCCGCACCACGCTGGCATGCGCGCCGTCGAGCGCTTCGTCGACTTCGGAATAGCCCTTGCCGTTCTCCGGTCCGAGTTCCTTGTAGAGCGGCAGATCGCCGCGGCCGAACCAGCGCCTTATGGCGATAAAGCCGCGTTCCATGATGCCGGGTTTATCGGCGGTCGGCGGCGGCAGGTCGAAACGCAATACGTCGCCGCGGCCGTAGAGATTGCGGCTGTCGAGGATCAGCACGCCGTCGCGGTCATAGATGCGCGCGCGCGTCTTGGTCGGCGATACCAGACGGCGCAGCACAGGCGCGACGCGTTCCGGATTGATCGGGAATTCGATGCCGGAAAGGGTGTCGTCGGACGGGCCGTAGCTTTCGCCGGGCTGCAATTCCAGCAGCCGGTCGGGATCGATGGTGATCGAGTCGGTATCGACGGTCGCCGAGGCGGCGATCGCGCCGGCGATGATCTCGCTCTGCACCAGGAGACTTTCCACGCGCGCATCGATCAGACCGGCGCGGAATTGCGACAGATAGAGTACACCGGACAGCAGCGCGATCAGGCCGGCGAGATTGAGAAAGACGATGCGGCGGGTGAGGCTGGAGAAACTTTGCGCGACGAAAAACGACCAGGCCGAACGCGACAAGCGCGGGATCGCATCGAACCGCATGCGCTGCGGCGGCACGGCGTTTTCGCCCATAGGCCCGGCGTTTTGCCGTTCGGCTTCCTGCCGCTCGGCTTGAGCTTGCTGCGCCTGAGTTTCAGCGGTTCGGTCGAGCACGTCGTTCAATCCAGCCAGTGTGACCTTAGGCTTGTTGAATACGCCCCAGAAATTCTACCGCAAGGAGACCTGTCGCGTCACGCTTCCTTGAAGCGGTACCCGACGCCGTAGAGCGTCTCGATCATCTCGAAATCGTCGTCCACGACCTTGAACTTCTTGCGCAGGCGCTTGATGTGGCTGTCTATGGTGCGGTCGTCGACATAGACCTGGTCGTCATAGGCGGCGTCCATCAGCGCGTTGCGGCTTTTGACCACGCCGGGGCGGGTGGCGAGCGCTTGCAAGATCAGGAACTCGGTGACCGTGAGGGTGACGGGGTCGCCCTTCCACGTGCAGGTGTGACGCTCGGGGTCCATGCGGAGCTGGCCGCGCTCAAGCGCCTTGGCGTCGGTTTCCTTCTGGGTCGCGGCGTCCTTCGGGCTGGAGCGGCGCAACACGGCTTTGACGCGCTCGACCAGCAGGCGCTGCGAAAACGGTTTGCGGATGAAATCGTCGGCGCCCATCTTGAGGCCGAACATTTCATCGATCTCCTCGTCCTTGGAGGTGAGGAAGATCACCGGGATGTCCGACTTCTGGCGCAGCCGGCGCAAGGTTTCCATGCCGTCCATGCGCGGCATCTTGATGTCGAGGATGGCGAGATCGGGCGGCGAGGTCTTGAAACCGTCCAGCGCCGAGGCGCCATCGGTATAGGTCATGATCCGGTAGCCCTCGGCTTCGAGGGCCATCGAAACGGACGTAAGGATGTTGCGGTCGTCGTCGACGAGAGCGATGGTCGGCATGGAGCCCCTCTGAATGCGTCGCTTTGGTCTTGGCTGACGTTCCCGCGTGTTTTGAAGCCCAGAAACGGGGTCTGAAATGTGGCCTCTTTGCAACAACTATGTGATTCGGCAGCGAATTCAACCCCAAAAGGCCAAACTAACCGCATGACGCCGGATAAAGCCTTCGACGCCAAATCGGCCGCCAAAAAGCTCGTGCGCGAAGGCCGTTCCGGCGCGCTGGCAACGCTGATGGCGGCTACGGGCGATCCCTATTGCTCATTGGTTAACGTCGCGACCGACGCCTCCGGCGCTCCGCTCATGTTGCTGTCGATGCTGGCGATCCACACCAAGAATCTGCTGGCCGACAAGCGCGTGTCGCTGATGCTGGACGAGCGTAAGGACGGTGACCCATTGCAGCGCGCGCGCGTGATGCTGATGGGGACGTGCGCGAAGAATACCGATGCTTCGGCTTCCCGCGCCTATTTGCGGCGCCACCCGGAGGCCGAACAGTTCGCGGGCTTTGGCGATTTTGCATTTTACCGGATGGAGATTGAGCGCGCGCACCTGGTCGCCGGCTTCGGCCGTATCGTCGACCTCGGCGCCAAGGACATTCTCACCGACGTGTCGGACGCGTCCGCGCTTATCGAGGCGGAGGCCGGAGCGATCGCGCATATGAACGCCGACCATGCCGACGCCTGTCGGCTCTATGCCACCAAACTGCTCGGTGCACCCGACGGCGAATGGACTTGTGTCGGCATCGATCCGGAAGGCATCGAATTGCAGAGCGGCCGCGACGCCCTGCGGCTGTTCTTCCCGCAGCGCGTCACCGCGCCGGGGCCGCTGCGGGCGGTATTGAAACAACTTGCCGACGAAGCCCGGGCGCGTTGACGGCGAGGCCGGGTGGCTCGCTCTGCCATGCATTGCCGGCATGAGCCGTGGCCCGGCCATAGTCAAAAAGCTTCGCAACGTAGTCGTGGTCGAATTCGGTCGGGTGCGGCTCAATGAAATCGTCGCGGATATAGGCAAGCTTGAAAGCGATGCCGTCGCGCTTCGTGATGGCATAGATGCGATACAGATCGCCGATGCCGCTGCTGGTCGTGAGCGTGGAGACCGAGCGCAGCGCAATCGCGATCGAGCTTTTTTCGACCTCGGTCCAGTCCTCTCGCAGATGTCCGTTGCGGACGATGTAGGCGGTGCGCGCCCGGCGTGCGCTGTTGGCGTTGAGCTTGCCTACCGGGACAGACGCTGGGTAAAGAAACGTCTGCGTGATGGCGCCACCATCGACGTGCATCTCCTGACGGGCGACGCCGTCGACATTGACGTCGAACATGACCGGCGGAAAGCCCCCGGGAATTGCCGCCGATGCCAGCATGATTTTCTGGATCAGTGCGAGCGCCTGCGGGTGTCCGCTCTCGGCGATGGCGCCGATATCCCAGACCACTTGAACGCCGGCGTCGAGATCGGTGGTAACAATGGCAAGCGCGCGCCCGCGCCGATATTCCTCCGCGATCCGCGCCATTATCGTCTCGTCCATGTATGTCGCGATGAGCCGCTTGAGCGGCGTCGTATCGTTCACCGAATCCGAAACGAGTGCCGCCAGGAAGGGACGCTTGATGTAAATGTCGCTCTGCTCGACGGTCGCGATCTTTTTCAGGATCGGATCGTATTCGGACCCGAGAAAGGCAAAAGGCGCGATGAGGGCGCCGGCGCTGATTCCGGTCACCGCTTGGAACGAGGGGCGCGTGCCGCTTTCCGAAAGGCCGACCAGCAATCCGGCGCCGAAAGCTCCATTATCGCCGCCGCCGGACAGCGCCAGAATATTCTCGGGCGGAGCCGGGCGGCCGATCGAGGCGTAATACCGGGCGCCACGGTCGCGCAGTTTTTGCAGCACCGCGGCAAAGGTCTCCGGGTCGCTCGCAAAAATCCGGGCGTCAGCTATGCCGAGAACGCTCGCGCGGCCGGTGTCGTTGACCGGCACCGCGCTCAACCGGTCGCGGTCGGCGCAGGCTCCGAGCGCCAGAGCCGATACGACGAGGGCAAACAGGCGCAACGGTCCGAAGAATTCCGGACCAGCGCGCTCAACCCTGCGCCATGCGCATACCAAAGCTTTACCCGAATTGTTCGAACGCCGGTCTTGCCGCTGTCAGCCGCGTCTATATCACGATGGCGCGAAGCAGCAGCAATAGCACGACGGCGGTTAACGCTTGTACCAGCGTCGCCAGCGTGTAGAGCGCGAGACCGCGCAACGGCGAAAGTTCCGCCATATCGGCCACCAGCCAGAACAGCGGGTCGTTGACGTGAACGATTAGGATGCCGGCGCCGATCGCCGCGGCGGCCAGCGCGTGGCCGAAGGGATCGCCCAATCCCAGACTATTCAGCAGCGGTTCGATGAGGCCGGCGGCGGTCAAGGTCGCGACCAAGGGCGAGCCCTGCAACGTCTTCAGCGCCGTGGCGGCCAGGAATGGGATGGCGATGCCGAGATGAAGAAACGTTATGCGCTCGGCGATCAGTTCGGCCATGCCGGTCGCTTGCAGCAGCGAGATAAATCCACCAGCCGCGCCGACCGCCAGCAGCGGCCGCACTGAAGCTGCGAGCGCCTCGCCGAGCCAGCCGCTTTGCGCGACCACCGTCTTGTCCCAGCGCCGCAACATCAGCAGGCTCAAGCCGAGCGACAGCGTCAGCACGACGGCGGGCCGCGCCATGAAAACCAGGAATTCCTTCAAGCCGCGGCCGAGCGGCTCACTGGGAATTTGCGCGAAACTCGCGGCGATGAGGAACAGCAGCGGTACCACCGTCGGCACGATAATGTGGCGCAGGTCGGCGGCGATGAACTTGCGTTTGGCTTTGGCCGCCGTGCGGCGCGGCGCGTCCGGGATGACGCGCGGCAACATCCAGCGCACGAACAGCCAGCCCGCCACCGCGGTGGCGACCGCCAGCGCAATGCCGACAGTCAACATCTTCATCAGCTCGACCTTGAGGATGGCGCGCGTCGCCACCGCAT
>DASWPX010000060.1:0-3083 GCA_036398395.1 Pseudolabrys sp.
CAGGCCACCAAGGACGCCGGCAAGATCGCCGGCCTCGAAGTGCTGCGCATCATCAACGAGCCGACGGCGGCGGCGCTCGCCTACGGTCTCGACAAGGCCAAGCAGGGCATCATCGCGGTCTATGACCTCGGCGGCGGTACCTTCGATATTTCCTGTCTGGAAATCGGCGACGGCGTGTTCGAGGTGAAGTCGACGAACGGTGACACCTTCCTGGGCGGTGAAGACTTCGACATGCGCCTGGTGAACTACCTGGCCGATGAATTCCAGAAAGAGCAGGGCATCGACCTGCGCAAGGACAAGCTCGCGCTGCAGCGGCTCAAGGAATCGGCCGAGAAGGCCAAGATCGAGCTGTCGTCCACCACGCAGACGGAAGTCAATCTGCCGTTCATCACGGCCGATGCGTCGGGTCCCAAGCATCTCACCATGAAGCTCACTCGCGCCAAGTTCGAGGCGCTGGTCGACGACCTTATCCAGAAGACCATCGAGCCCTGCCGCAAGGCGCTCAAGGATGCCGGCCTCACCGCCGCCGAAATCGGCGAAGTCGTGCTGGTCGGCGGCATGACCCGCATGCCGAAGGTTCAGGAAGTCGTGAAGCAGTTCTTCGGCAAGGAGCCGCACAAGGGCGTCAATCCGGATGAGGTGGTCGCCATCGGCGCTGCCATTCAGGCCGGCGTCCTGCAAGGCGATGTCAAGGACGTGCTGCTGCTCGACGTGACCCCGCTCTCGCTCGGCATCGAAACGCTGGGCGGCGTGTTCACCCGCATCATCGACCGCAACACGACGATCCCGACCAAGAAGAGCCAGGTCTTCTCGACCGCCGAGGACAATCAGAACGCGGTAACCATCCGCGTATTCCAGGGCGAACGCGAAATGGCGGCCGACAACAAGATTCTCGGCCAGTTCGATCTGGTCGGCATCCCGCCGGCGCCGCGCGGCGTGCCGCAGGTCGAGGTCACCTTCGACATCGACGCCAACGGCATCGTCAACGTCTCGGCGAAGGACAAGGCGACGTCGAAAGAGCAGCAAATCCGCATCCAGGCGTCGGGCGGCTTGTCCGAGGCCGACATCGAGAAGATGGTCAAGGATGCAGAAGCTCACGCCGAAGAGGACAAGACCCGCAAGGCCGCGGTCGAGGCCAAGAACCATGCCGAGGCGCTGGTGCATTCCACCGAGAAAGCGCTCAGCGAGCATGGCTCCAAGGTCGGCGACGCCGAACGCAGCGCGATTGAGAACGCCATCGCCGATCTCAAGGAAGCGCTCAAGGGCGACGACGCGGCCGTAATCCAGGCCAAGACCAACACGCTGGCGCAGGCTTCGATGAAGCTCGGCGAAGCCATGTATAAGAACGCCGAGGGCGCCGAGCCCGCCGACACCAGCGAAAGCGCCACCGGCGCCGACGGCAAGAAGGAAGACGTGGTCGACGCGGAGTTCACCGAGGTCGACGACGACAAGAACAACAAGAAATCCGCTTAAACCTTCAGAGCGGCGAATGACTCTCGCACGTGCAATCAACAAGCCCCCGGGGAAATCCCGGGGGCGTATTTTTTTCGCGGTGCGGTGATGTCCAAACGCGACTACTACGAAATCCTGGGCGTCCAACGCACCGTTACCGACGTGGAGCTGAAAGCCGCTTACCGCAAGCTCGCCATGCAGCACCATCCGGACCGCAATCCCGGCGACGCCGAGTGCGAACATAAATTCAAGGAACTCTCCGAGGCCTATGACGTGCTCAAGGACGGCGACAAGCGCGCCGCCTATGACCGCTTCGGCCACGCCGCCTTCGAGCAAGGCGGCGGTGGCGCCCACGGCTTCGGCGCCGACTTCGCCCACACCTTCTCCGATATATTCGAAGATCTGTTCGGCATGGGCGGCGGCCGGCGTGGCGGCGGTGGCGGCCGCGGCCAGGGCCGCGAGCGCGGCTCGGACCTGCGCTACAACATGGAAATCACTCTCGAGGAAGCCTTCGAGGGCAAGACCGCGCAAATCCGTATTCCGACCTCGGTCGCCTGCGAAGTCTGCTCGGGCACCGGCGCCAAGGCCGGCACCAAGCCGAAGACCTGCGCGAGCTGCGGCGGCGCCGGCAAGATCAGGCACGCGCAGGGCTTCTTCACGCTCGAACGTACCTGCCCGACCTGCCAGGGCCGCGGCCAGGTGATCGACGACCCTTGCGCGGCCTGCGCCGGCGCCGGACGTGTCACACGCGAGCGCATGCTCTCGGTCAACATCCCGGCCGGCGTCGAGGACGGCACCCGTATTCGTCTTGCCGGCGAAGGCGAGGCCGGTTTGCGCGGCGGCCCGCCCGGCGACCTCTATATTTTCCTGTCGCTGGCCCAGCACGAATTCTTCCAGCGCGACGGCGCCGACCTGTACTGCCGGGTTCCCATCTCCATGGCGACCGCGGCATTGGGCGGCGAATTCGAGGTGCCGGCGATCGACGGCAGCAAAGCGCGGGTCAAAATTCCCGGCGGTACGCAGACGGGGCGGCGTTTCCGCCTGACTGCCAAAGGTATGCCGGTGCTTCGCGCGAAACAAACGGGCGACATGTACGTTCAAGTAGCAGTTGAAACGCCGCAGAAGCTGACCAAGCGTCAGCGCGAACTGCTGGTGGAGTTCGAGAAGCTCTCATCGGAGGAAACCCAGCCCGAATCGGCCGGATTCTTCAGCCGAGTCAAAGAGTTTATCGACGGATTGGGCAATCGGGGCAGCCATTCCGACGACCCATCTTGACCCCCCGGCCCGCGACCTATACCCGTGAAGGTCGCGGCTAACCCGCCGTCTGCACGCGTGACCCTGCTTTATGCCATCGCACTCAATTGTCCGCGTTGAAAAGAAGCCCCTGCGTCTCGATGACGAGATGCAATTCATCCGTTCATGGTTCGAAAAGCCGCTCTCGACTGGCGCCGTGATGCCGTCGAGCAAGGCCTTGGCGCGTACCATGGCCAATTACGTCGATCCGCAATCGACCGGCCCGGTGATCGAACTTGGCCCCGGCACCGGTCCCGTGACCGAGGCGCTGGTCCAGCGCGGCGTCGATCCCAAGCGTCTGCTGCTGGTCGAGTTCAATCCGGATTTCTGCCGCCTGC
>DASWPX010000061.1:0-17548 GCA_036398395.1 Pseudolabrys sp.
AGAGCAAGACCTTCGGCAACCTCGCCGGCCACGTGAAGGGCATGGACGACGTCAACTCGCTGTCGACATGGATTCAATCGCAGTTCGATCCGGCGCTGAACTGGAAAGACGTCGAGTGGATCAAGAGCATCTGGCCGGGCAAGCTGGTCATCAAAGGCATACTCGACGTCGAAGACTCCAGGACCGCGGTCAAGCTCGGCGCCGACGCCATCGTGGTGTCGAATCACGGCGGCCGCCAGCTCGACGGCGGCGCGTCGTCAATTTCGATGCTGCCGGCGATCGCCGATGCGGTCGGTTCCGAAACCGAATTGCTGTTCGACGGCGGCATCCGCACCGGCGCCGACATGATGCGTGCGCTGGCGCTCGGCGCGCGCGCCTGCATGGTCGGCCGCTCTTATATCTACGGGCTGGGCGCGGCGGGTCAGGCCGGTGTCGCCCGCGCCATCGAGATTTTGAAGAAGGAGCTCGACGTCACCATGGCGCTGACCGGCGTCAACAATCTCGCGGACATCGACGGCCGCGTACTGGTGGGCGCGGCGATGAAGCAGAAGGCGGCCAAGGCGAAAAAGGCGAAAGCGCGATAATCTCATGGACCGGCCGAAGCCGCTGCCCGCCTCCGCCTTCGTCCACTTCACCGAGATCACGACGCGGTGGATCGACAACGACGCCTACGGCCACATCAACAACGTCGTCTATTACGAATATTTCGACACGGTCGTGAACGCCTATTTGATCGCGCAGGGCGTGCTCGACATTGCCAAAGGCGCGGTGATCGGGCTGGTGGTGGAAACCCACTGCAATTATTTCAGCCCGATTGTGTTTCCCGACAATCTCCGCGTCGGACTGAAAGTCGCGCGGCTCGGCACGTCGAGCGTGCGCTACGACATCGGCATTTTCCGCGAAGGTGAAACCACAGCTTCGGCGCAGGGCCATCTGGTGCATGTCTATGTCGACCGCGCCTCCGGGCGTCCTGTGCCGCTGCCGGAGGCGTGGAAGAAAGCGCTCGCGCCGCTGCTGCGGTAATTACCGCCAGCCCAGTCCCGGCGCGACGTGCTTGAGGATCGCCTCGATGACGTGCGCGTTGTAGTCGACGCCAAGCTGGTTGGGCACCGTCAGCAGCAGCGTGTCGGCTTCGGCGATGCCCTCGTCCTTCTTCAACTGCTCGATGAGGACGTCCGGCTCAGCCGCATAGCTGCGGCCGAAAATGGCGCGCTCACTGCCACCGAGAAAGCCGATCTGGTCCTCGCTCTCGTCGCGATCGAAATACATCCGGTCACGGTCGTCGACCAGCGCGAAGATGCTGCGCGAAACCGACACGCGCGGCGTCCGCTTATGTCCTGCCGCCTGCCACGCCGCCTTGTAAAGCCGGATCTGCTCGGCCTGCTGGACGTGAAACGGCTTGCCGCTCTCGTCGATCTTCAACGTGGACGATTGCAGGTTCATGCCGAGCTTGGCCGCCCATTCCGCCGTCGCGTTGGTACCGGCGCCCCACCAGATGCGGTCGCGCAAACCCGGCGAATGCGGTTCGAGCCGCAGCAGCCCCGGCGGGTTCGGAAACATCGGCGACGGATTAGGCTTGGCGAAACCCTCGCCGCGCAGCACGTCGAGAAAGACCTCGGTGTGGCGCCGCGCCATGTCGGCGTCGGTCATGCCCTCGCCCGGCACGTAGCCGAAATAGCGAAAGCCGTCGATCACCTGCTCGGGCGAGCCGCGAGAGATGCCGAGTTGAAGCCTGCCGCCGGCGATGAGGTCTGCGCTTCCCGCATCCTCCGCCATGTAGAGAGGGTTCTCGTAGCGCATGTCGATGACCGCGGTGCCGATCTCGATCTTCTTGGTGCGTGCGCCACACGCAGCCAATAGCGGAAACGGCGAGCCGAGCTGGCGGGCGAAATGATGCACCCGGAAATAGGCGCCGTCGGCGCCGAGTTCCTCGGCGGCAACCGCGAGCTCGATCGATTGCAGCAGCGCGTCCGACGCCGAACGCGTCTGCGATTGCGGCGACGGGGTCCAATGGCCGAAGGAAAGAAAACCGATATTTTTCATGGAAAAGACTGCCTGGGTGAAGCGTTTCGATGCGCGCCTTATGTAGCGCTTCCCGTGGCGCCGCGCCTGGCGCGATGCGCGAGAACCTGGTGGATCTGCGCCACCACCGCGGCGCCCTCGCCGATGGCCGCGCCGACGCGCTTGGTCGAACCCGCCCGCACATCGCCGATCGCGAACACGCCCGGCATGCTGGTCTCCAGCGGCAGCGGCGCGCGGCCGGCATCGACGGAAAATTCGGCGCCGGTGACAACGAAGCCCTTGTTGTCGACCGCGACGCAGTTCTGCAGCCATTCGCCATTCGGGTCGGCGCCGATGAACAGGAACAGATGGCGCAGCGGATGGCTATGCGTCGTGCCGCTCGACCGGTCGCGGAAGGTGACTGACGTGAGTCCGCCGGCACGGTCGCCGCCGAGCGCGACGATTTCGGTGCCGACGTGAAGCTCGACGTTCGGCAAGGCCTCGATGCGGTCGATCAGATAACGCGACATGCTCGCTTCGAGCCCCCTGCTGCGCACGACCAGATGCAACTGCTTGACCTTGGGCGCGAGAAACACGACGGCCTGTCCGGCCGAATTGCCGCCGCCGATCAGCGCGACTTCCTCTCCTTGGCAGAGCCGTGCCTCGATCGAGGAGGCCCAATAGGAAATGCCGGCGCCGTCGAAGTCCGACAAATTGACGATGTCCGGCCGCCGATAGCGCGCGCCGGACGCGATCACAACGGTGCGCGCCTGCACGACCTTGCCGCCGGCGATTTCAATCCGGAACAGTTCCGGCCGCGACGGGCCGCCGCCGCAATCGAGCCGCGTCACTTCGAGCGGGATGGCGACTTCCGCGCCGAACTTCTGCGACTGGGTAAAGGCGCGGCCGGCGAGCGCCTGGCCGGAAATGCCGGTCGGAAAGCCGAGATAATTCTCGATGCGCGCCGAAGCGCCGGCCTGGCCGCCATAGGCGCGCTGATCGATGACGAGAATCGACAGGCCTTCGGACGCGCCATACACCGCGGTGGCAAGTCCGGCGGGACCGGCGCCGACCACGACGACATCGTAGATCGTCTTGGCATCGAGCTCGGGAGTAATGCCGAGACACATCGCCGCCTCGGCATCGGTTGGCCGTTTCAACATGGCGCCGTTGGGGCAGATCATCAGCGGCAGCTCGTCGACATGCACGCCGAAGCGCTCCACCGCCGCGCGCCCGGCCTCGTCGGTGGCGACGTCGAGAACGGTGTAGGGGTAGTTGTTGCGCGTCAGGAAACCTTCCAGCCGCAATATGTCGGGCGCACCGGGCGGGCCGATCAGCAGCGATCCGGCGCCGCCTTCCTGGATCAAGCCGACCCGGCGCAGGATGAAGGCGCGCATGACGATTTCGCCGACTTCGGCCGAGCCGATCACCAGCGCGCGGATATGCGCGGCGTCGAACGGCAGCGCGGAACAGCCTTCCGGGCCGGCGTTGCTGGCGGCAAGCGTGCCGCGGCCGGAAAGCTGACTGACTTCGCCGGTGAATTGGCCGGCCGACAGCGACACCACCGACGACTGGCGGTGCAGGCCATCGCGCCGCACGACCTCGACGCTGCCGGCAATGATCAGCCAGGCCGGTACGCTACGCTGGCCCACGTCGTATATCTGTTCGCCGGGCGCAAAGTCCCGCACCGGCCCGCTGGCAAAGCGCTTCGCGGTTTCGGCCTGCAAGGCGTCGAACACCGGAAAAAGCTGATCGAACCGGGTATCGGCGAGACTCATCGTGAAACTCCAGCACCATCAGGCGGCGATAACGTTTGCGTCATGCCAATGATAGGCGCGAGCATACAGGTTTCAATGCGTGTAATGAGTAACAAAGAGATGACCCGAAACGCCCGGTCGTGACACACGAGGCCGCCATGCACAGCGAACGCTTCAACTTCCCGAATGCGAAAGGCGAGCAGCTTGCCGCCACGCTCGATTTGCCGCTCGGCAAGCCCGCGGCCTATGCGCTGTTCGCGCATTGCTTCACATGCGGCCAGGACAACCTTGCCGCCAAGCGCATCGCCGAACGGCTCGCGATCAACGGCATCGCCACGCTGCGTTTCGATTTCACGGGGCTCGGCTCAAGCGAGGGCGAATTCGCCAACACGCATTTCTCGTCGAACGTCGACGACCTGGTCGCCGCCGCCGACCACCTGCGCAAGACTTATGGCGCGCCGGCGATCCTGATCGGCCACAGCCTCGGCGGCTGCGCGGTGCTGGGAGCGTCGCATAGAATTCCTGACGCCCGCGCGGTCGTCACCATCGCCGCGCCGTTCGGCCCCAGCCACGTCGTCGGCCTGTTCAAGGACCAGGTCGATAAAATCCGCGCCGAAGGCGAAGTCGAGGTCGCGCTGGCGGGGCGGCCCTTCACGATCAAGCGCGAATTCCTCGACGACGTGGCGGAGAAAAAACTGGACGAATGCCTCGCGAACCTGCGCAAGGCGCTGCTGGTGTTCCATTCTCCGACCGACGACACCGTCGGCATCGACAACGCCTCGCATATTTTCGGCGCGGCCAAACATCCCAAGAGTTTCGTGTCGCTGGCAGGCGCCGACCATCTGCTGAGCAAAAAGAATGACGCGCTGTATGTGGCGAACGTGGTCGCGGCCTGGGCCGGGCGTTATCTCGACCGGCCGGAGATCATGACCGAAGCCGAGGTCGAGGCCGGCCTCGTGCTGGTACGCGAAACGCATGGCGGAAAATTCCAGCAGGAAATATTGACCGGGCAACACCGCCTGCTCGCCGACGAGCCGGTCAAACAAGGAGGGCTCGATTCCGGGCCGGGGCCTTACGATTTCCTGATGGCCGGGCTTGGCGCCTGCACCTCGATGACCGTAAGGCTCTATGCCGATTTCAAGAAAATTCCGCTCGACAATGTTTCGGTACGGCTCAGCCACGGCAAGATACACGCCCAGGATTGCGAGACCTGCGACACCAAGGTCAGCATGGTCGACCGCATCGAGCGCGCCATCACGCTGGAAGGCCCGCTCGACGCCGAGCAGCGCCAGCGGCTGATGGAGATCGCCGACAAATGCCCGGTGCACAAGACGCTGGAATCGAAGGTCGACATCCACACCTTCGAGCAGCCGGCGTGACGTTGAAATCTATTTCGACCGGGTGTAATCACCGGAGACCATGCAACCGGCGGCATCCGCACTGATGCAGCAATTCCTCGCCTGGATCGGGGAAGCGCCGCGCTCTTATGCCGATGCGGAAGCCTGGCGGCGAAGCTGCCCGCACCTGTCGATCTGGGAAGACGCAATTTCCGACGGTTTGGTGTGCTTCGAGAACGGCAGCGGGATGCAGCAATCGCGACTGATACTGACGCCGCGCGGGCGGGCCTGGCTCGATCGCAATTGATCTTCGAGGTGCGCAGCGTCCGATCTACATCGGCGGCGTGATGCCGCGGCCGACATTGATGCGCGACGCGGTCAGCGTGCCGTCAGCGTCTTTGATGGCGCCCGTAATATAGATCTCGGCGCCGGCCTTGAGTTCGTCCTTTGTGCCCGGCACAAAAGCGACAATCGGGGTCTCCGGCGTCACGTCGATTTTCTTTTCACCGTCCTTGTAATTGATCGTGAGCGTGGTGGCCCCCGGCTGCGGAGTGGCGCTGCCGACCGTGCCATTCGTCATGGCGCTACTGGCACTCGGCGCCGGCGCAACCGTGCCGTTGGTCATGGTGCTCTTCGGCTTGTAATCGTAGGGCCGGTCGCCTTCGCCGGTGCCGCGCATCGACTCGGGGAAGATGTGCACCTCGACGGCCTTCCAGTGGCCGTTCTCCTCCGGCATGGCCGCGGAGCCGACGAAAGACCCCGGCTTGATATCGCTCAACGACGCTTTGACGATGGCCACGACCTTCACGTCGTCGGCAACTTTAACCTTCACGGTGTCGCCTGCGCGAGTCCTGACGGTCAAAAGCGCGCCGTCCACGGCGTCAATGCTGCCGCGCACGCGCACGGTTTGCGGCTGCTGGGCGAAGCTCGTAGCGGCAGCCGCCAGAACAAAAACGGCGGCGAAAGCACAGATTGTCTTGCGCATCATAATATCCTGTTGTCGCACTTACATCGCGGGCTTGATGTCCCGCCCGAAATACATGGCCTTTGCCAGCGTCGAGCCGTCCGGCTGTTTTTCCGAATTCATGATGATGACCTGAGTTCCCGTCATCAGTTCCTCTTTCTTGCCCGGCGCCACGGCGGTGATCGCCGTCTCCGGCGTGACCACGATTTTCTTCTCGCCGTCCTTGTATTTCACCGTCAGGGTCGAGCCATCTTTCGATTCAACCGAGCTCTCGACATAGGCGTTCGTCATGGTGCTGCCCGGCCGTGCGTCCCAGGGTCCATGCCGGTCCGGCACTACGCCGCGCTGCGCGGGCATGAAGATGTGGATCGAGAAGGCCTTGATGCTGCCGTCCGAATCCGGAACGCCGGCGATACCGATGAAGCTGTCGGTCTTGATGTCGGCGAGCGTTGCCTTCACCAGCGCGGCGACGCGGGCGTCGTCCGCAATCTTCACATCCACCATGGCGCCGTCGCGCGTCTTGATCGAGAGCATCGCGCCGTCGGCCTTCTCGATCTGGCCGCGGATGCGCGCTGGCGGCGTTTGCGCGGATGCGGCCGTCGCCACGACGAGAGCTAGCCCTGAGCCGACCAAAGTCCTGCGTGATAAATTCATGACGTTCTCACCGGAGGTTATCGCCGCCCCTATGCCGGGCCGACATGCCATTAACCCCTCGCCGCGCCGCTTATTCCGGACGGAAATGTGACGGTATGCCGCGGCTTATTTGAGCAGATCGGCCTCGACCAAGGCGCGCAATTCGGCCGTCACTTCGGGCTTGATACCGAACCACAATTGAAAGCCGCGCACCGCCTGATGCAGCAGCATTCCGAGCCCGTCGGCCGTACGCAAACCCTTATCGCGCGCCGCCGCCAGCAGCCCTGTGACCAGCGGCGCGTAGACCAGGTCCGCCACCACCAGCGAGGCCGGGCAGCGCAGATTGATATCGAGCGGCGGCTGACCGGCCATGCCAAGCGTGGTGGTATTGACCACCAGGCCGGCGCCGCCGAGCAAGCCGCCGGTCTCGCCCCAGCCGGCGGCGATCACGCGCGCGCCGAATTGCTTTTGCAGCGCCTGCGCGCGCTCCACCGTGCGGTTGACCACATAGATGCGCTTGGCCTCGCGCGCGAGCAACGCGAACACCACGGCGCGCGCCCCGCCGCCGGCGCCGAGCACCACCGCGCTTTCCAGGCCGCGGTCCCATCCGGGCGTTGCGGCGTCGAGATTATCCAGGAAGCCTTCGACATCGGTATTGGTCGAGCGCAATTTGCCGTCTTCATACCAAAGACAATTGGCGGCGCCGACGGCGCGCGCGCGCGCGTCCGGCTCGGAGACGGCGAGCGCAGCCTGCTTGTGCGGAACGGTGACGTTGCCGCCGACATAACCGTGCGCGCGCAGATGCGTGACGAAGTCGACGAATTTTTCCGGCGGCACCGCTTCGCGGCGGTACTCGGCATCGACATTGTATTTCTTGGCCCAATAATTGTGGATCAGCGGCGAGCGCGAATGGCCCGCCGGCCAGGCGATGACGCAGGCCAGTTTCGTTGCTGCTTTGCGTTTGTCGTCCATGTTTCCACCGGCGAGGCGCCGCTAAGGCCCGCAGCGTCTATTCCGCGCTTGCGACGGCGTCAACGGCGGGTAATCTGCGGCACCCATGAAATCCATTTTCCTCGACTGCAACGATCAACTGGCGCCGGTATGGGCGCGGGTCATCCGGCCGGACGATCCCAAAATCGACATCAACACCACGGCCTTTGCGCGCGAGGAACTGCCATTGGTGCTGGCCGGCTACGATATCGCGCTCGACGATCACTCTTATATGCCGACCGGGCTGGTGGCGCGCTGCAGGCAGCTCAAGCACATCGTCTTCCTCGGCACCGGCGCCGCCAGCTACATGAACATCGCCGAGCTCAAAGAGCTCGGCGTCACCGTGCACACCATCAAGGGCTACGGCGACACCGCGGTGGCCGAACACACAATCGCGTTGCTGTTGGCCAGCGCCCGCGACGTCGCGCGCATGGACCGCGACGTGCGCGGCGGCATCTGGACGCCGCAGGAGGGTATGCAGCTGTTCGGCAAGACGCTGGGACTCATCGGGCTTGGCGGCATCGGCCGCGAAGTGGCGCGCATCGCCAAGGGCATCGGTATGGAGGTGATTGCCTATAACCGCACGCCGCAGCCGCAAGCCGGCGTGCCGCAGGTGGACATCGATACGCTGCTCGAGCGCGCCGATGTGGTGTCGCTGCATCTCACGCTCGGCGACGAAACCCGCGGTTTCCTGTCGGCCGAACGCATCGCGCGCATGAAACCGGGCGTCCTGCTGGTCAATACCGCGCGCGGCGCGCTGGTGGACGAGGCCGCGCTGATCGCCGCGCACGAGAGCGGGCACATCGGCCACGCCGGGCTGGATGTGTTTCACGCAGAGCCGCTGAAGGCCGACGCGCCCCTCGCCCGCCTGCCGAACGTGACGCTGACCTCGCACGCCGCCTTCCGCACGCTGGAAGCCTCGATGACCCTGCTGCGGCGAGCCATCGATATCGTTAAGGGGATAGCCGCCTAGCCCCGATGAAACTTTCCGGCCCGGTCGCCGTTATTACCCACTCATGGGGTAAGTTTCATGGCCGAGGCATCAACGCTGCCTATGATCGCGACTCACGGCGCCGAGCGCCTGCCGGCGGTCGAGGTCGACAGTTATAATGTCGAAATCAAGGATGATGAGGGCTTCATCGGCGACCACGCCAGCAAGGGCGCGTTCCGCGACATCATCGAGAACTGGCGCAAGGCGCTCCGCAAGAACGGCGAAGACCCGTTCGGCGATGCGGACAGCAAGGACCTGACCAAAAAGGATTTCGACGAGGCCCTCGCCAAAGGCGACCCGGAAGCGGCCGGCGTCATCCAGGGCGCGGTCGAGGATTATTCACAGGAACTGGCGCTCATCGTGCGGCGCTTTCTCAAGCTCAAGACCTGGAAGGACACGCAGCGGCTGGCGATCGGCGGCGGCTTTCGCGCCAGCCGGGTCGGCGAGATCGCCATCGGCCGCACCTCGGTGATTTTGAGGGCCGACGGCAACGACATCGAGCTGGTGCCGATTCACAACGATCCCGATGAAGCCGGCCTGATCGGTGCGGCGCACCTGGCGCCGAAATGGCTGTTCAAGGGTTTCGACGCCATCCTCGGCGTCGACATCGGCGGCACCAATATCCGCGCCGGCGTCGTCGATCTCAATCTCAAGAAGGCGGGTGACCTGTCGAAGGCCCGCGTGTTCAAGAGCGACCTGTGGCGGCACGCCGACGAAAAAAAGGTCGACCGCGAGGGCGCGGTGGAGTGGCTCGTGGACATGCTGAAAAAGCTGATCGCGGCGGCGGGCAAGGAAAAACTCAAGCTTGCGCCCTTCATCGGCATCGGCTGTCCCGGCATGATCGAGCAGGACGGCTCGATCGACCGCGGCGCGCAGAACCTGCCGGGCAACTGGGAAAGCAGCAAATTCAACTTGCCGGCATTGCTGCACGAGGCCATACCCAAGATCGGCGACGACGATACCGCCATCGTCATGCACAACGATGCGGTGGTTCAGGGCCTGAGCGAGGTGCCGTTCATGACAGATGTTCAGTTTTGGGGCGTGCTCACCATCGGCACGGGCCTCGGCAACGCCCGCTTCACCAACCGCAAAACGGACTAATAATAACCCGGCGTGCCGCCGCCATCGAGCGCGATGGCGGTGCCCTGAATATGGCGCGCCTTGGCGCTCGCCAGAAACAGCGCGAGCTCGGCGACGTCCTCCGGCTGTGCGATGCGACGCAGACCACTTTTCACCAGCGATTCTTCGCGGACCTCCTCCACGGTCTTGTTCTGCGCCTTGGCAAAGGCAGCGAACAACTGTTCGACGCGATCGGTCTGCGTCTGGCCCGGATGAATCACGTTGACATTGACGTCATCCCGATTGGCCATCGCCGTAAGACCCTTGGTGAAATTGGCAACCGCCGCGTTGACCGCGCCACCGATCAGAAAATCCGGACCCGGCGTGCGCGCCGCGCCCCCGACGACCATGATAATGCTGCCATGCGCCTGCTTAAGCAGCGGCCAGAACAGCCGCGTGAGGCGCACCGCGGCATGAAATTTCAGCGCGAAACCGTCAGCCCAGGCATCATCCGGCAGATCGAAGAATTTCCCGCCTTTGGTGGCGCCGGCATTGTTGATCAGCACGTCGCAGCGTTTGAATTTCTCGTTGACCTTAGCGAAGACCTGCTCGCAACCCGCCAACGTGCGCAGATCGCCGGCGACGGTCATCGGCGCCGGGCCGTCGGCCGCCGCGACCGCCTTGGCGCCCTCAGCCAGATTGGCCGCGTTGGCCGCCGCCAAAACCGTCTGTGCACCTTCGCGTGCGAAAGCCGCCGCGATGGCACGGCCGATACCGCGGCTGCCGCCGCTGACGACGACGACTTTTCCTTCGAATTCTTTCGGCATTGGGTTCCCCTGCAAAATTGCGCAGGCTTTATAGCCGCATTGACCTGCCCGCGTTAGCGGTCACAATGAGAAAAACAGTGCGTAGGTTTTTGGGGGAAACGTGAAGCCGGCGCCATTTGCATATAAAAAGCCGCGCTCGCTTGAGGAAGCGGTTGCGCTATTGGGCGAGCATCACGACGCCCGGCTGCTGGCCGGTGGGCAGAGCCTGATCGCCACGCTCAACATGCGCTTGTCGGCGCCGACCATGCTGATCGACATCAACGGCATCGGCGGGCTCGACGGCATTTCGCACAAAGGCGGAATGATCGAGATCGGCGCGCTGGTGCGCCACGTCCAGGCCGAACACTCGGAGATAATCGCCAAGTTCGCGCCGCTGGTCGCACGGGCAATGCCGCACATCGGCCACGCCGCGATCCGCAACCGCGGCACGCTCGGCGGCTCCGTCGCTTTCGCCGATCCGGCCGCGGAAATGCCGGCCTGCCTACTCGCGCTCGATGGCGAAGTGGAGGCCGCCGGTCTCGGCGGAAAACGAACGATCAAGGCTGCGGACTTCTTCAAGGGCCTGTTCGAGACCGCTTTGGGTCCGCAGGACGTGCTGACCGCCATCCGCCTGCCCGCGGCGACAGCGCAGACGCGCTTAGGCTTTGCCGAACTGGCGCGACGGCACGGCGATTATGCCATTGTCGGGCTGGCCGCCAGCGCGCGCGCCGATGGCAAAGGATTCACCGACGTGCGGCTCGCTTATTTTGGCGTCGGCGCAACGCCCGTGCGCGCGATGCAATCCGAAGGGGCGCTGGCCCGCGGCGATGTTGAGGGCGCGGTCGAAGCGCTCGATCTTGAGCCGCACGATGACGTGCAGGCAACTGGAGCGGTGAAGAAACATCTCGCGGGGGTGCTGCTGCGCCGCGTCGCCAAGCAATTACATGAACCTCGGTCATGAACGGCCTTGCCCTCGACATCTCCATGACCGTCAACGGCGAACAGGTCGCCGAGCGCGTCGAGCCGCGCCAGACGCTGGTCGATTTCCTGCGCGACAATCTCGGCCTCACCGGCAGCCATGTCGGCTGCGAGCACGGCGTCTGCGGCGCCTGTACCGTGCGGGTCGACGGCGACATCGTGCGCGGCTGCCTGATGCTGGCGGTGCAATGCGACGGCGCCAAAGTCGAGACCATCGAAGGCCTGTCGGATTCCGGCGAGGTCGCCGACCTGCAGGCCGCGTTCGAGCAGCGCAACGCGCTGCAATGCGGCTTTTGCACGCCCGGCATGATCGCCGCGGCGCAGGACCTGTTGAAAAAGGGCGGCGTGCCGAGCCGGGAGGAAATTCGCGAGCATATTTCCGGCAATTACTGCCGCTGCACCGGCTATCAAGCCATCGTCGATGCGGTGGAGTCGGTGGCACAGGCACGCGCGGAAGCGGCGAAATGAAAATCACCGACGACTCCCCCTCCGTCCTGACCGCGCTCGACCGGCCGAACTCCTATATCGGCCGCTCGGTGCCGCGGCCCAATCTGGCGCGGCTGACGCAAGGCCGCGGCCAATATGTCAGCGACGTGACCCTGCCCCGCATGGCGCATGTCGCTTATGTGCGCTCGCCGCATGCGCACGCGCGCATCGCATCGATCGCCACCGATGCCGCAAGGAAATCGCCAGGCGTGATCGCCGTCGTCACCGGCGCGGAACTCGCCAAAGTCATGACGCCCTGGGTCGGCGTACTCACCCATCTCAAGGGCCTGAAGTCGGCGCCGCAATCGCCCATCGCTATCGATGTCGCCTGCTGGCAGGGCGAGGCGGTCTGCGCCGTGGTTGCGCGCTCGCGCGCCGAGGCCGAGGACGCCTGCGAGTTGGTTGACGTCACTTATGAGACTTTGCCCGCCGTTGCCGATCCGGAAATCGCGCTTGAAGCCGCGACGCCGGTAATCCACGCAAGCCTCGGCGACAATCTATGCTTCGAACGCAAGCTCGACGTGGGCGCCGTCGACAAGGCCTTCGCCGAATCCGATGTGGTGGTGGAGACCACTTTCGTCTTCGGCCGCCACACCGGCGTGACCAACGAGCCGCGCTCGATCGTGGCCGACTGGAATGTCGGCGATAAACGCCTGACGGTGTATCAAGGCACGCAGGCGCCGCACATGATGCAGGACTTGTTCGCCAAGCATCTCGGCCTGACCATCGACCAGGTACGCGTTTTGACCAAGGATGTCGGCGGCTCGTTCGGCATCAAGGTGCATACTTATGCCGATGAGATGGCCACCGCCGCGCTGTCGAAGCTGCTCAAGCGGCCGGTTAAGTTCGTCGCCGACCGTATCGAGAGTTTCGTTACCGACATTCACGCGCGCGACCATCGCGTCAGGGCCAAGATCGGCGTCAAGAAGGACGGCACCATCACCGCTTTCGAGATCGACGATCTGACCGGTATCGGGCCCTACTCGGTCTACCCGCGCACCAGCGGCATCGAGGCCAACCAGGTCGTCAACCTCACGGGCGGTCCCTATGCCTGCCCGAACTATCGCGCGCGGACGCGCGTGGTATTCACGAATAAGAATGTCATGTGCCAATACCGCGCGGTCGGCCATCCGATCGCGGTGGCGGTGACCGAAGGTCTTGTCGAACTCGCCGCCGCCAGGATCGGCATGGACCCGCTGGAAATCCGGCGGCGCAACCTGATCGCCGATGACGCCTATCCGACGGGCTCGGCCTCCGGGTTGAAATTCGAGAAGCTGTCGCATCACGAGTCTCTCGCGCATCTCGACTCGATGATGAACTATGCCGGCCTGCGCGCCGAGCAAAAGAAGCTGCGCGAACAGGGCATTTATCGCGGCATCGGTTTTGCGTCCTTCGTCGAAGTGACCAACCCGTCGGCGGCGTTCTATGGCGTCGGCGGCGCGCGCATCAGTTCGCAGGACGGCGCCACCGTGAAGCTCGACGCCCAGGGGATGATTTCGATTCATTCCGGCGTCACCGAGCAGGGTCAGGGAACCGAATCCGTCCTTGCACAAGTGGTCGCCACATCGTTCGGCATTTCGCTCGACAAAGTGCGCGTTGTCATCGGCGATACCGACAACACACCCTATGGCGGCGGCACCTGGGCTTCGCGCGCGGCCGGCATCGGCGGCGAAGCGGCCTGGCAGGCAGGCAAGGCCCTGCGCGGCAACGTGCTCGCGGTCGCGGGCGCGATGCTGCAGGCCAAGCCCGAAGACCTCGATATCAGCAACGGGATCGTAATCGACAAGACCACCGGCAACGAACGCCTTGGCCTCGACGAACTGGCGCGCGTCGCCTATTTCCGGCCCGACACGCTGCCGCCCGGCTTCCAGGCCGAATTGATGGCGACGCGGCATTACGTGCCGCGCGGCTGGCCCTTCGCCTTCACCAACGGCATCCAGGCGAGCTATCTCGAAGTCGACACCGATACCGGCTTCGTCAAATTGCTCAAGCATTGGTGCGTCGAGGATTGCGGCACCATCATCAACCCGCAACTGGTCGACGAGCAGATTCGCGGCGGCGTGGTCCAGGGCATCGGCGCGGCGCTGTTCGAGCAGTGCCTCTATGACGAGCGCGGGCAGATGCTCAACGGCAACATGGCCGATTACCTGGTGCCGATGGCGGTCGAAATGCCCGACATCGAATGCGGCCATGTCGTCTCGCCCACCGCCGACAGCGAGCTCGGCGCCAAGGGCGCAGGCGAAGCCGGTACCGCCGGCGCGCCGGCGGTCGTGATGAACGCCATCAACGACGCGCTGCGCCCGCTCGGTGCCAAGACTCTCACCGACATGCCCTTCACGCCCGGCAAGATTTTGCGGGCGCTCGGGAAGGTCTGATCGCGGTCAGAACTTGATCATGTCGATCTTGGTCAGAGTCGTTTTCGCCGAAACGCTCGGCGCGTTCGTGAAGGTAAAGACCGTGCTGTAATCGGCATAGGCATCGACCGCCGACAGCCCGTCGACCGGGACGATAACGTTCATGCCGCGGAAGGCCGCGCCGCTCGCCGTGTAGAGTACCGCGCCGTTCGACGCAGTGCCCGTGACGATCACCGTCGTGATGCCCTTGTCCTTGAGGATTTTCTCAAGGTCGGTGCGCAGGAACTTGTCGGGCCCCGACTGCACGAAGGGCTCGTCGGCCAGCGGCGCCACGTCCGCAATGACGTCCGCGGTGGTGGTATTGGCAATGATGGAATAGACCACCGCGACTTTCGCCTGGCGCGCCTCGCCGAGCAGTTTTTTCATGCCCGGAATCCCGGCCACGCAGCGCGGCCGTTTTCCGCAATTCTGGTTCATGAAGTCGAGCATCAGCAGAGCTGTCGTCCTGGCATCGACCGTTACCGGCTTAAGCACGGGCGCCGGCGGGGCGGCGATTGTCGCCCACTCGTCCACGATGTTGGCGGCCTGAGTGGGCAGTGCGAACAGCAGCGTCACGATTGCGGCGGCCGCCGCGGCGATCAGATTGCGCATGATAAAAATACTCCCTTTGGTTCTGTACCCAGCCACCCCGCTTGATGAAACCCCGGTGTCCGGCGCATTATTGCATCCGGACGGACGGCCTTGATCCACAAGTCAGCGCTGCAAAAACCATAAGCCAATAAACGACAAGCCAGAAGGAAACGCTTCATGAACATCAAGGTCGGCAAAGAGGCGATCGCGGAAGCCAGCAAAAAGCTGAGCAATTGGGGGCGTTGGGGCAAAGACGACCACGTCGGCACCCTCAACCACGTCAGGCCCGAGGATATCGTCAAGGCCGCGAGCCTCATCCGCACCGGCAAGGCGTTCGCGCTCGGAATACCGCTCGACCGCACCGGGCCGCAGACCGGCCTGTTCGGCGGCCGCTTCAACCCCATCCACCAGATGCTCGCCACCGGCACCGACGCGATTGCCGGCCAGCAGGACTGGAACAAGATCCGCTACGCCGACGACACCTTGATGCTGTGCGTGCAGGGCGCGACGCACTGGGACGCGCTCGGCCATGTGTTCTACGAAGACAAGGCCTATAACGGCCACGACGCCAAGCTGATCGATTCCAAAGGCTTGAGCGTGCTCGGCATCGAGCATTCCAAGAACAAGATGGTCGGGCGCGGCGTGCTGCTCGACATCGCACGGCATCGCGGCGTGAAGTGGCTCGCCGACGGCGAGAGCATTTCCAACGACGAACTCGACAAATGCGCCAAGGACTCCAACGTCTCCATCGGGCGCGGCGACTTCGTCATCGTGCGCACCGGGCAGATGGAACGCTGCATGGCGGAGGGCGAATGGGGCGGCTATGCCGGCGGCGACGCACCCGGAGTCAAGTTCGAGAATTGCTACTGGTGCCAGGAAAAGCAGATCGCCGCGATCTGCACCGACACCTGGGGCTGCGAGGTGCGGCCGAACGAGACCACCGAGGCCAACCAGCCCTGGCATTGGGTAGTGATCCCCGCCATGGGCTTGTGCATGGGCGAGATTTTCTATCTCAAGGAACTGGCCGAGGATTGCGAGGAAGACGGCGTCTACGAATTCTTCTTCTGCGGTCCGCCGCTGATCATCACCGGCGGCACCGGCTCGCCGATCAATCCGCAGGCGATTAAATGACCGCGAAGCGGTCATCCCGGACGGGCGAAGCCCGATCCGGGATCTCGCGTAGCAAGTAAGTGCTGGGTCCCCGCCTTCGCGGGACGACAGCTTTGTGAATGGAGACCTCCCATGCCTCGCCACCTCAAACGCGGAATCGACGCCAGCGCGCTGAAGGCCGCGGATGCCAAAGTGCGCGAGACGGTGGAGGGAATCCTGGCGCAGGTCGAAGAGCGCAAGGATACAGCGATCCGCGATCTGTCGAAGCAATTCGACAAATGGGAGCCGAAGGATTTCCGGCTGTCGCCGGAAGGCATCGAGCGGGCCATCGCGCAGGTGCCCAAGCGCGATCTCGAAGACATCAAATTCGCCCAGGCCCAGGTCCGCAATTTTGCGCAGAAGCAGAAAGAGACCATGCACGACCTTGAGGTCGAGACGCTGCCCGGCGTCGTGCTCGGCCACAAGCACATCCCGGTGAACTCGATTGGCTGCTACGTGCCGGGCGGGCGCTACCCGATGGTGGCGTCGGCGCATATGTCGATCGTCACGGCCAAGGTCGCCGGCGTGAAGCGCATCATCGCCTGCGCGCCGCCGTTCAAGGGCGGGCCGCATCCGGCCATCGTCGCCGCCATGCATTTCGGCGGCGCCGACGAGATCTTCGTGCTCGGCGGCGTGCAGGCGGTGGCCGCCATGGCGCTCGGCACCGAGACGATTGCACCGGTCGACATGATCGTCGGGCCGGGCAACGCTTACGTCGCGGAGGCCAAGCGGCAACTGTTCGGCCGCATCGGCATCGATCTGCTCGCCGGCCCGACCGAGACGCTGATCATCGCCGACGACAGCGTGGACGGCGAAATCTGCGCCACTGATCTGCTCGGCCAGGCCGAGCACGGGCCGACCTCGCCGGCCGTGCTGATCACCAATTCCGAGAAGCTCGCGCGCGACACCATGAGCGAAGTCGAGCGGCTGCTCACGATTTTGCCGACCGCCGACGCCGCCGGCCAGGCCTGGAAGGATTACGGCGAGGTCATCGTCTGCGACAGCGTCGACGAGATGGTGAGCGAGGCCGACCGCATCGCGTCCGAGCATGTGCAGGTGATGACGCGCGATCCGGATTATTTCCTCAATCACATGAAGAACTATGGCGCGCTGTTCCTGGGGCCGCGCACCAATGTCGCCTATGGCGACAAGGTGATCGGCACCAACCACACGCTGCCGACCAAGAAGAACGCGCGCTTCACCGGCGGCCTGTGGGTCGGCAAGTTCATGAAGACCTGCACCTATCAGCGCGTGCTGACCGACGCGACCAGTGCCAAGATCGGCGAGGTCTGTTCGCGGCTGTGCATCCTGGAAGGCTTCTCCGGCCACGCCGAGCAGGCCAATATCCGCGTGCGCCGCTACGGCGGCCGCAACGTGCCTTATGCGCAAGCGGCCGAATAGCCGTGGAGCTGA
>DASWPX010000062.1:0-20487 GCA_036398395.1 Pseudolabrys sp.
ACGGATCACGATCTGCGGCTCGGTCCAGCCCATCTGCTCGTAGTGGTGATGGATCGGCGCCATGCGGAACACGCGTTTGCCGGTGAGCTTGAACGACACCACCTGCACGATCACCGACACCGCCTCCAGCACAAACAGGCCGCCGATGATCGCGAGCACGATCTCGTGCTTGATGGCGACCGCAACGGTGCCCAGCAGGCCGCCGAGCGACAGCGAGCCGGTGTCGCCCATGAAGATCGAGGCCGGCGGCGCGTTGAACCACAGAAATCCAAGACTGGCGCCGATGACCGCGCCGCACAGCACCGACAATTCGCCGGTGCCGGGCACGTAACGGATTTGCAGATATTCGGCGAACAGCGCGTTGCCGACGAGATACGAGATAAGCCCGAAGCTCGCGGCCGCGATCATCACCGGCACGATGGCGAGGCCGTCGAGGCCGTCGGTGAGATTGACCGCGTTGCCGGCGCCGACGATCACGAAAGCGCCGAGCAGCACGAAAGCCCAGCCGAGATTGATCGCCAGATCCTTGAAGAACGGAAACACCAGCGAGGTCGAGGTCGGCGTCCGGCCGAGATGGCTGAGAGCGACGCAGGCCACCACCGCGACCGCCGCCTCGGCGCAAAGCCGGGTACGGCCGCTAAAGCCGGTGTCGGCCCGCTGCTTGGTGACCTTGAGATAGTCGTCGTAGAAGCCGATCAGGCCGAAGCTCAGCGTCACGCCGAGCACGATCCAGACGTAAGGATTCATCGGATTGGCCCAGAGCAGGGTCGAGACCAGAAGGCCCGAGAGGATCATCAGCCCGCCCATGGTCGGCGTGCCGACCTTGGTGATGAGATGCGAAGCCGGCCCGTCGGAGCGGATCGGCTGGCCCTTGCCCTGCTTGATGCGCAACAAGTCGATGATCGGACCGCCGAACAAAAACACGAAGACCAGCGCGGTGACGATGGAGCCGCCGGTGCGGAATGTGATGTAACGGAAGACGTTGAGGAACGAGACCTTGTCGGACAGTTCGGTCAGCCAATAGAACATCTTCTCAAACCCAATTTAGTTCTGCGCTTCCAGCGCGGCCTGTGCCGAAAATTGGCGTTCCAGCGCCTTGACGATCGGACCCATTTTGGAGCCCAGCGAACCCTTCACCATCACCGCGTCACCGTCACGAATGGCGTCGAGCACGGCGGGCTCCAGGCCCGCCGCCGTCTCGGCATAGCCGCCCCGGCGGCTCGTGGGAAGAGCCTCCCAAAGCGCGTGCATCAACGGCCCGGAGCAATACACAAGATCGACCTTGGCGGCGTCCAGGGCAGCGGCCAGGGCGCGGTGCAGCTTGGCGCCCCGCTTGCCAAGTTCGAGCATGTCGCCAAGTACCGCGATGCGGCGGCCTCGCGGGCCGAGCGGGGCCTGGCCGAGCAGCGCGATTGCCGCCGTCATGGAAGCGGGATTGGCATTGTAACTTTCGTCGATCAGCAGCGCGCTACCGCTCGGCGTGCGCAGCGTGATGCGCGTCCCGCGCCCGGTGGCGGGCCGCAGCCCGTTGAGGGCAAGTGCCGCCAGCGCGAGATCGGCGCCGGCGAGCGATACCGCCGCCAGCACCGCCAGCGAATTGAGCACCAGATGGCGGCCGGGCGCGCCAAGCTTGTAGGTCACGTCCTCGCCGAAAACACGCGCCTGCACGGTGGAACTGTCGGTCTGCAACGAGTACCGGATCAGCCGGGCATCGGCCTTGGCGTTTTCTCCGAAGGAGACGATACGCGCGACGCCCGCTTCCTGGGCGGCCCCGGCGAGCTGGGCATATTGCGCGTTGTCGCGGTTCAAGACCGCCGCGCCGCCCGGTTCGATGCCGAGAAATATTTCCGCCTTGGCCTCGGCGATTTTTTTCAAGGAGCCGAAATATTCCAGGTGCACCGGTTCAATGGTGGTGACGATGGCGACATGCGGGCGCACCAGCTTGGTCAGCGGCGTGATTTCGCCGGCGTGGTTCATGCCGATTTCGAACACGGCGTATTTCGCCGTCGCCGGGCAGCGCGCGAGCGACAGCGGCACGCCCCAGTGATTGTTGTAGGACGCGGCGGAAGCGAAGGTCTCGCCGTCGGCGCCGAGCGCAAGCCGCAGCGCTTCCTTGGTGCCGGTCTTGCCGACCGAACCGGTGACGCCGATCACCCTGGCATGCGAACGGGCGCGTGAAGCGCGGGCCAGATCCCGCAAGGCGTCGAGCACGTCGGCGACGACGAGCAGCGGCGCATCTGCCGGAAAACCTTTGGTGCGCGCGACCACCGCGACGCCGGCACCGGCTTTCAGTGCGGCCTCGACAAAATCGTGACCGTCGCGGTTATCGCCCTGAATAGCGAAGAAAGCTTCGCCCTTGGCAACGCTGCGGCTGTCGATGGAAATGCCGGAGATTTCCGCCGCCGGCGCACCGGATTTCTCCGCACGCATTGCGGCGGCCATGTCGCCGATGCTCCACAGCGCGGTCATGGCATTGCGCTCTCAAGGGGAGAGGGAGTTCGATTGCGGGCGCCGCGCCGCGCGCGTTCCAAACCAAGGTTCATGCTACTTTACCCTGAAGCACCGCCGCGACCGCGTCGTGATCCGAAAACGGCACGACCTTGTCGCCGATAATCTGCCCGGTCTCATGGCCCTTGCCGGCGATCAGCAGCACGTCGCCGGCTTTCAACGATGCAATGCCGGCGCGGATGGCCTGCGCACGGTCGCCGATTTCGGTCGCGCCCTTGGTTTCGGCGAGAATGGCGGCGCGGATGCTGGCGGCGTTCTCGCTGCGCGGATTGTCGTCGGTGACGATGACGCGGTCGGCATTTTCCGACGCGATGCGGCCCATGATCGGACGTTTGCCCGTGTCGCGGTCGCCGCCGGCGCCGAACACGACGGTGAGCTTGCCGCCGGCATAAGGCCGCAGTGCCTGCAACGCTTTGGCCATGGCGTCGGGCTTGTGCGCGTAATCAATGAAAATAGGGGCGCCGTTATAGGTGCCCGCCAGTTCGAGGCGGCCTTTGGCGCCGGTGAGTTTTTCCAATGCCGCAAAGACGCGCGACGGATCCGATCCGGTGGCAATGGCGAGACCCGCGGCGAGCGCGGCGTTCTGCACCTGGAAGGCGCCGACCAGCGGCAGCTTCACTTTATAAGTCTTGCCGCCGTGCGCGATGGTAACGCGCTGCGCGAAGCCGTCGATCGTGCCATCGACCAGCTTGATGTCGTCGCCGTGTACGCCGACGGTCATAATCCTGAGTCCGCGCTTTTTCGCCGCGTCGACAACCTGGCCGGCATAGCAGTCGTCGACGCCGATCACAGCCGTGCCGTCCGGCACAATCAGCGTGTCGAACAGCCGCAGCTTGGCGGCGAGATAGGCTTCCAGCGTGGCATGATAATCGAGATGATCGCGCGACAGATTCGTGAATGCGCCGGCCGCGATGTGCACGCCGTCGAGCCTGTGCTGGTCGAGGCCGTGCGACGACGCTTCGAGCGCAAGATGCGTGACGCCTTCGCCGGCGAGTTGGTCGAGCGTGCGGTGCAGTTCGACCGGGTCGGGCGTGGTGAGCGAGCCGTAGGTTTCGCTCTTGGGCGAGACCACGCCGATGGTGCCGATGCTGGCGGCAGGCAGACCGAGCGACGTCCATATCTGACGCGTGAAAGCGGCGACCGACGTTTTGCCGCTGGTGCCGGTGACGGCCGCGATAGTTTCCGGTTGGCGCGCATAGAAATTCGCCGCGGCCAGCGCCAGCGTCCGGCGCGCGTTGCTCACTTGGATGAAGGTGACGCCGGCCGGTAGCCCTTCAAGCTCATGCTCGGCGGCAATCGCAACAGCACCGGCGGCGGCCGCAAGCTTCGCGAACTGCGCGCCGTCGGCCTTGGCGCCGGCAATGGCGACGAACAGGAAGCCTGGCTTCACCTTGCGGCTGTCGGCGCTCACGCCGGCGATCTCGACGGCATCAGCGCGTGCGTCGAGCCTGGCCTCGGGCAGAAGGACGCCTAGTTTCACCGGCTCTCCTTGGCGCTTACCGTCAGCATCTGGTCGGCCTTGGGCAGTTCGAAGCGCGGCGGAATATTCAGCAGCGGCGCCACCCGCTCGATCACCTTGGCGCCGACCGGAACCGCGTTCCAGCCGGAGGTAGCATAGCCGTGCGTTTCGGGTGAGCCCTGCGGTTCGTCGATCATGATCAGCAACTGGTAGCGCGGTTTGTCGGCCGGCAGGATGGCGGTGAAACTGGTCAAAACCTTGGTCTTGGAATAGCGGCCGCCCACCACCTTCTCCGAGGTGCCGGTTTTGCCGCCAACATAATAGCCCGCCACGTTGGCGCGCGTCGCGGTGCCCTTTTCCACGTTAAGCCGCATCAGGAATCGCATTTTATCGGAGGTTTCCGGCTTGATGACCCGGACGGCAAGCTTGTCGGCCTCGGCCTGGTCGCGCTTGAGGAAGGTCGGCGGAATGAGCTTGCCGCCGTTGACCAGCGCGGACACGCCCATCACCGCCTGCAACGGCGCCACCGCAAGACCGTGGCCGAAGGCGATGGTGACGGTGTTGAGCTCGCCCCAGTGCTTGGGAACGAGCGGCTCGGCGCTTTCCGGCAATTCGGTGCGCAGGCGGTCGAGCTGGCCGAGTTTTTTCAAAAACGCCTGGTGCGCATCGACGCCGACCGACAGCGCGATGCGCGCGGCGCCGATGTTCGACGAATAGGTGAAAATCTCCGGCAGGCTGAGCACGCGCTTCTCGGCATGGAAGTCGTGAATTTCGAACTTGCCGTAGCGCAGCGGCATGCGCGCGTCGTAGGTGGACGACAGCGACGCCTTGCCGGAGTCGAGCGCCATCGCCAAAGTCAGCGCCTTGAAGGTTGAGCCCATTTCGTAGACGCCGGTGGTGAGCCGGTTGATGCGGGTCGGATCGCTGGCCTCGCTCGGATTGTTGGGGTCGTAGTCGGGCTCCGACACCAGCGCGACGATCTCGCCGGTATTGACGTCGGCGATGATGCCGGCCGCGGCGATCGCCTTGAATTTTTCGCGGGCGGCGGCCAGTTCCTCGCGCAACGCGAATTGCACGCGCAGATCGACGGCGAGCTGGATCGGACGCTGCACCTGATCGGTGGTCATGCCCGCCATGTGCAAGGCGGCGAGCCCCTGCCCGTCCAGCCATTTCTCGATGCCGGCGATGCCCTGGTTGTCGATATTGACGAGGCCGATCTCGTGCGAAACGGTCGGTCCGTTCGGATAGACGCGTTTGTTCTCCGTGAGGAAGCCGACGCCCGGCAGGCCTAGCCGATGAATCTCGTCCTGCTGCTTGGGCGTGATTTCGCGCTTGAGCCAGACGAAGCCGCGCTTCGACGACAGGCGCTCGCGCACTTCCGTCGCGTCGAGATCGGGCAGTACGGCGGTGAGCAGTTCGACCGCCTCGTCGACGTCGATGATCTTGCGCGGTTCGGCAAACAGCGACGGCACCTTGACGTCGGCGGCGAGGATCTGGCCGTTGCGGTCGAGAATGTCGGGCCGCGCGGTGGCGACGGCGTCCGCGCCAATGCTGCGGCGCGCGCCATGGCCGTCGCCGACCGAAGCGAACATCACCAGCCGCAACGCGATCACGCAATAAATGCCGGCGAAACCGAATATGGCGAGGCCGAGCCGCGCCTTGGCCTTGAGATTGCGATCGACGTCCTTGCCATAGAGCAGCGAGCGCAAAGCGCGCTGCCAGCGGGTTTCCTTGGTTTTCGGCGGGGCCGTTCCGTGCATCAGCGCACCGCTTTCGACACGCTGCTGGTGGCGTCGGACGCCGGGGGTGCCGCCATGGCGCCGATAGGGTCGTTATTGGCGGGCAGCGGCGGCGGACGGTCGGGCAACTGGTCGAGTGAATCGAATTGCGTCGGCAGCACCGGCCGCAACGCCAGATGACGCGCCGCCAGTCCCTGGATGCGCGCCGGCGTGTCGAGCCGCGCCCATTCGGCGCGCAGCGTGGCGATGGCGCTACGCTCGCGGCGCAGTTCGGAGGCGAGCTTGCCGACGCGCTCGGCCTGCAAGGTGGAATCGAACTTGATCTTGTAGACGAAGGACGCCGCCAGGATCAGCGCGCAGATGACGAGGATATTGAGAAGGCGCATTTCAATGCCCCTTCATGATGTCGGCGAGCGACGGCAGCCGCGGCAACAGATCGGATACGTCGCTATCATGCGCGGGCGCGTCGGTGCGCTCGGCGGCGCGGAGCTTCGCCGAACGCGCGCGCGGATTGCGCGCCGTCTCGTCGCCGCCAGCAATCTCGGGCCGCTTGGTGAGCACGCGGAAACTCGGCGCAGCGCGCATGATTTCGGGCGCGTGGCGCGAGCCGCCGCGCGTTTCGGCCCGGCCGGCGAGAAACGATTTCACGATACGGTCTTCCAGCGAATGAAACGACACCGCCACCAGCCGGCCGCCGGGTTTGAGAATGCGCTCGGCGGCTTCCAGCGCTGCGACCAGTTCGCCCAGTTCGTCGTTGACGAAAATACGCAAGGCCTGAAAGGTGCGCGTCGCCGGATGGATGTCGTTAGGCCGCGAGCGGACCACCGAGCCGACGATCTGCGCCAACGCGGCGGTGGTCGTGATCGGCGCGAGCGCCCGCGCCTTGACGATGGCGCGCGCGACGCCGCGCGAGTGCCGCTCTTCGCCGAGCAGGAAAATGATATTGGCGAGGTCGCGCTCGCCGGCATGAGCGACGATGTCGGCGGCGCTTGGGCCACCGCCTCCCATGCGCATGTCGAGCGGGCCGTCGGCGCGGAACGAAAATCCGCGCAGGGGCGTGTCGAGCTGCATCGAGGAAACGCCGAGATCGAGCACGACGCCGTCGACCGCGTCGTGGCCGTGATCGCTCGCCACCGCGTCGAGATTGGAGAACTGGTCTTCGATCAAAACGAGCCGGCCATCGGCCGCGTTCGCCAATTCGGCGCCGCCGGAGATAGCGCGCGGATCGCGATCGATGCCAATGACTTGCGCGGCGGCGGCATCGAGGATCAGGCGGCTATAACCCCCGGCTCCAAAAGTGCCGTCGATATAAATGCCGCCGTCGCGGACATTAAGGAGTTCGACCGCGCGCGGCCCGAGCACGGGGATATGGCGGACGGCTGCGGCTAAGCCGTCGCCGCTCGCGCTCATTCTGCCGCTCCGGACGGAGCGCTGCGGAACGAAGGACCGTGCGAAATTGCCTGAAACGTCATGGGTTAACGTGGCTGTCATGGAATAACCCAGCGCCGCAGCCCCTTTCGCGGAGCCCCGGCGCGTCACCCTCGTGAACCTCATTAAACAGCCCTTAATCTTAAGGATTTGTTGCCGAAACCGTCCTGAGGTAGCCGGTTCCGGGCGACCGGCCCCTCGTATTGCTTTTTTGGTGCGGCGCGGTGAGATAAAGCTGCCCGTCCTCCCGTCCGGCCAAAATCGAAGTGTCATGTCAACTTTTCAGCCGGATTCCTTCATCGTCAGCGAAGTCGTGCCGTCGCCGAACCTGGACGAGCGAAAGGACGGCCGCGCGCCCGACATGATCCTGCTGCACTACACCGGCATGGCCACCGGCGAAGCAGCGCTGGCGCGGCTCACCACGTCGGCCAGCAAAGTGTCGGCGCATTACGTGGTGTTCGAGGACGGCCGCATCGTCCAGTGTGTGCCGGAGGCCAAACGTGCCTGGCACGCCGGGGTATCGTCCTGGGGCGGGGAGACGGACATCAATTCGCGCTCGATCGGCGTCGAAATCGTGAACCCCGGTCATGAATTCGGCTACCGCAATTTCCCCTTGCGCCAGACGGCGGCCGTCATCTCGCTGTGCAAATCGATCGTCACGCGGCGCGGGCCGATCAGCGCCGACCGCATTGTCGGGCATTCCGACGTGGCGCCGTCGCGCAAGCAGGATCCGGGCGAGAAATTCCCCTGGGAACTGTTGAGCGAATCCGGCATCGGCCATTGGGTGCGCGCCGCCCCGCTCAACCTCGAGGGGCCGACGCTGGGCCCCGGCGAGCGCGGCGAGCAGGTCGCGCGGCTGCAGCGCACGCTGGCGTCCTACGGCTACGGCATCGCGGAGACCGGCGAGTATGACGACGCCACCAAGGCCGTCGTGACCGCGTTCCAACGCCACTTCCGCCCGGCCAAGATCGACGGCATCGCCGACGCGTCGACGATGCTGACGTTGCGCGCGCTGATCGAGACGAGGCCGGCGCCGCTGGCTTAGCCCTTAGGCCGCACGTCGTTTTCTGGGTAGCCGCTTTGGCCGCGCGGGACGAGCCGCCAAGTTGAGACCCAAGGCGCGCATGACGCGCATGACCGTACTGAACTCCGGGTTGCCGGTTGCGCCAAGCGCCTTGTAAAGGCTCTCCCGGTTCAAATCAGCGCTTTTGGCGACCTTCCCCATGCCGCGCGCGCGCGCCACGATGCCCAGCGCGTCCCGCACGAAGGCAGCATCGCCGGTTTCCAGCGCCGCCGTGATATAGGCCGCCTGCCGTTCCTCGCTGTCGAGGTAATCAGCAGCATCGAACCGTGTCGTCTTGAGCATTACTGTCTCTCCGCCATATCTTGAGCCCGCTTAATATCCCGCCGCTGTGTGCGCTTATCGCCGGCACACAACAGGATCACGACCGTCGCACCACGGTGCACATAATAAATTCGGTAGCCGGGACCGTAATCGCCCCTCATCTCCATCAAGCCGGCACCGACGCTCTTGCAATCTCCAAGGTTGCCTTGCTCGATGCGGCGGATGCGGGCAACAATTCGTGCGACCGCATTGGCGTCTTTCAGCCGGCTCAGCCAACGGGAGAACTCCGAAGTCTGGCGAGCCTCGATCATAGACGTATTGTAGCCTATGGGCTACTGCCAGGCAAGCGCTGTGACACAAGCTGAAGCCAAGCCGGCACGCCTGGCGTAAAACGCGCGCGCCTCGAAGCCTTGACGCCCCCCTCCTGCTCCGCCATTCCTATCCGCGTCAGTCGGCCGGACGGCCGTCCCGCGCCAATGCCGAAAGGCGGCCGGGGAGGAAAGTCCGGGCTCCATGGACGAACGGTGCCGGATAACGTCCGGCGGGAATTGGCCCGCGCAAGCGGGACGGTTCTCAGGGACAGTGCCACAGAGAACAGACCGCCTCGGTCGCGTTGTGTATTGATCGAGGTAAGGGTGAAACGGTGCGGTAAGAGCGCACCGCGCCATCGGCAACGATGGCGGCACGGCAAACCCCACCGGGAGCAAGACCGAATAGGAATGACGTTGACGCGAAAGCGTCAGGTCCGTCCGGGCCAGTCATTCGGGTAGGTTGCTTGACGCGCCGGGCAACCGGCGTGCCAGATGAATGGCCGTCACGTTTGCGGTGAGACCCGCAGGCCTTACAGAACCCGGCTTATAGGCCGGCTGATAGTTGTAAAGGGGGCTCGGCGGCAAAACCGCCGGGCCCCCGCCAATTTCGGCAACTAATTTTCACGGCGCGATCGCGCAGAGTACGCAGCGACGTATCAGCGCGACTGGCTTTCCGCTATTTGCTCGACCAACTCCACAACGCGCCGGCGCAGTTTGGCGCTTTTGATCTTGATGAAGGACTTGGTCAGCGACAGGCCGTCGGAGGTGGCGAGAAAGTCCGACACATAGGCCGGCGAAGGCGCTTCGCCCATGCCGGCATGACCCGGCATGTTCGGCGCGCCCTCGAAGAAGAACGACACCGGCACCTGCAGGATCTGCGAGATATGCTGCAAGCGGCTGGCGCCGACGCGGTTAGTGCCTTTCTCGTATTTCTGCACTTGCTGAAACGTCAGGCCGAGCGCGTCGCCGAGCTTTTCCTGACTCATGCTCAGCATCATCCGGCGCATGCGCACGCGCGAGCCGACGTGCTTGTCGATCGGGTTGGGAACTTTCTTCGATATCATCTCGTAATTTTGCTCCGGGTGGGAAGAAGGGGTCGCAATCGAGGCGCGCAAAATCGAATGCGCTTCAGCTTTGAGTATTCACAACGCAAAGTGTGATGTCATTAATCCGAAAGCGTAGATTTATTAGATGCCATCTAATGAAATTGCGGTTTGATTGAGATTCCCCGCATATTCAATCGCGGTTTGGTAAACGGCAAAAAGCCGGATCATGGTAAACGTGCCGGCGCAAAGTCGGGTTGCGCGAAACCGGACGAAGGCAGCTCGATGAATTTGCGCGCCTTGCGTCACGGCATTCGTCGGACACCGAGCCAGGCCGGATCGCGTCCGGAGCCGCCACCGCTTTATAGAAAGCCTATGAGGTTGCGACCGGCCGCGACTGATACCCGGTGCCGCCGCAACGCTGGCACTTCACCTTCCTGTCGCCGAGCTTGATCAGGCCCTTGCCTTCGCAATTCTCGCATTTTGGTTTTTTCTTGCCGGGCTTCGCCATGCGCATAAGTCTCCTTGAGGAGGAGCTTCATCCCTACGCCTCCGCCGCCGGCAAAGCCATGACGCAGATCAAACCAGGGCTCGCACTAGCGGCGAACGGCTTCACCATCGTCGGGCGGCCGCACGCGCGGCGCGACCTTCTTCACCAACTCGTCCGATCGCGCCAGCAACCGCTTCAGCAGCGGCGAGGTGTTGGAGCGGCTGTAGCCCATGACCAGATCGATCGTCGGCACGTCGCCCTTTAGCCGGCGAATGACGACCGAAGGCGACAACAAATTCTGCGCATAGAGCGGCAGCAAAGTTACGCCGCCGGTCGAGGCCACCAGCGACATGGCCGAGGACAGATTCTCGGCGTCGTATTCGGGTTTCAGAGCGATGCCGGCCTTTGCCGCGTAGCTGTCGATCACGGCTTTCAAGACCGGCGCCGCGCGCGTCGGCGAAACATAAATCTCCTTTGTGATGTCGCGCAGACTGATCTCCTTCTGCGCGGCCAAACGGTGACCGGTCGGCAGCACCGCGACCAGCGGCTCCTTGATGAGCAGCTTGAAGGCGAGCCCGGGCGCTTGCGTCTCGCGGCGGAGAAACGCCACGTCCACCTTGCCGCGCATCAGCGCGCCGGCGAGATCGGGCGAGGATTGACTCGATAGCGTGATCTCGATGCCAGGCTGCTCCTCGCGCAGGATGCGCAGCACCTCCGGCAACCACACCACCTCGGCGCCGGTGAGAAAACCGATCACGAAGGCGGCCTTCTCCGGCTCGGCGGCCCGCCGCGCTGCGTCGCCCGCGGCTTCGACCTGAAGCAAGGCAAGCCGTGCGTGATCGAGAAAGGTGCGGCCGGCGGCCGTGAGCTCGATGCCGCGCGCGCCGCGCTCCAGCAATTTGACGCCGACCTCCACCTCGAGATCGCGGATCTGCCGGCTCAACGACGGCTGCGCCGTATGCAGCCGCCGTTCGGCGGCATTGGTGAGGCTTCCCTCCTCGGCGACGGCGACGAAATAGCGCAAATGACGCAGTTCCATCGTGTACCCATATCTTAAAAGCATGGCTTGTGCAAACAAAGTCTTAGTTTTCATGGCCTTGGAGGATCATTTCTATGCCCGAAGGCGATGCCGGATGGCAGCGCCCAGGACCCGAAAGGAAAACCGCCATGCCCAGCTTCGCCAACAAGACCGCCCTCGTCACCGGAGCGTCCCGCGGCATGGGCCGCGCCACGGCCCTTGCGCTCGCCGCCGGCGGCGCCCGTGTCATCGTCCATTACGGCCGCAACGCCGATGAGGCCAAGGCGGTGGTCGATCAGATTCGCGCGGCCGGCGGGCGTGCCGACGCAGTCGCGGCCGATCTCGCCGCGCCGGACGGCGCCCACGTGCTCGCCGCGCAAGTTCGCGGCCTGATCGGCGGCCGCCTCGACATTCTGGTGTCCAACGCCGGGATTTCGAAAGCGGTGCCGATAGAGGAAATGATGGTCAAGGACTTCGACGATTTATTCGCCGTCAACGTCCGCGCGCCCTATTTCCTGGTGCAGCAACTGCTGCCGATCCTCGGCGACGGCAGCACCATCGTGTTCCTGTCGTCGCTGGGCGCGCGCGCCGCCGTCGGCAATCTGTCGGCTTATGCATCGACCAAGGGCGCCATCAACACGCTGGTGAAGTATTTCGCCACGGCGCTCGGCCCGCGCGGCATCCGCGTCAACGCGGTAGCGCCCGGCGTGATCGACACCGACATGTCGAACTTCGCCAAGACCGAAGAAGGCCGTGCGGTGGTGATGGGAATGCAGACCCTAAAACGGATCGGTCAGCCCGCCGACGTGGCGTCGGTCATCGCGTTTCTTGTCTCGGACGACGCGCGCTGGATCACCGGCGACATCGTCGCGGTCGACGGCGGCTCCAAGCTCTGAGCCGCCGCCAATCAGATCCCATTCCCAAAGGAGAAAGCCATGACCACCTGTGTCGCATGCCCCCGCCAACAAGCGCGCGCGTCTTTAACGAATACGGCAACGACGGTCATGGCGGTCATCGCCGCCATGACCTTCTCGGCCTGCGGGGCCGCGCCGACGCCGCTCTATCACCAGTACCAGGAGAGCTTCGGCCTGACGCCGTTCATGCTGACGATCGTTTTCGCGGCTTACGTGGTGAGCCTGCTCGCCGCCCTGCTGACGGTCGGCTCGCTGTCGGATTATATCGGCCGCCGCCCCGCCATCATGGCGGCGCTGGCGTTGAACATCGTCGCGATGGTCATGTTCGCGCTGGCGGATTCCGCCGGCGCCCTCATCGCCGCCCGCGCGGTGCAAGGGTTCGCCACCGGGCTCGCCACGGCGACGCTGGGCGCAACCATCCTCGATACCGACCGAAGCCGTGGACCCATGTTGAACAGCGTGACGGCCTTCGTCGGACTTTCCGCCGGAAGCCTGGGCGGCGCGGTGCTTGTGACCTACGCGCCCGATCCGCGCCAGTTCGTCTATCTGGTGCTGCTCGCGCTGTCGGCGGTCGAAATGCTTGTCCTCTGGCACATGCCGGAGACGGTGGTGGCCAAGCCCGGCGCATTCTCTTCGTTGCGGCCCCATGTCCATGTGCCGGCCCAGGCGCGGCGCGCGCTGCTTCAGGTGACGCCCGTCACGATCGCCTCATGGGCGCTGGGCGGTTTCTACTTCTCGCTGATGCCGTCGCTGGTCCGCGTGGCGACCGGCGTGACTTCGCCGATCGTCGGCGGGCTCGTCGTCGCCGCCTTGACCTTCAGCGGCGCGGGCGCGGTGCTGTCGCTCCGCAATGTGGCGCCCTCCCGAATACTCGCCGGCGGCATACCGGCTTTGGCCTTCGGCGTCGCCGTCACGCTCGCGGGCGTGGAGACCCAGTTGGTCGGATTGATGCTGGCCGGTACCGTCGTGGCGGGCCTTGGCTTCGGCGCGGCGTTCGCGGGCGCGATAAGGACCGTGATGCCGCTGGCGCAGGCGCATGAGCGCGCCGGTCTGTTGTCGGCCTTCTACGTCGAAGGCTACCTGTCTTTCAGCCTGCCGGCCATTCTGACCGGGCTGCTCGCGCCCGTCACCGGACTGCCCCTTGCCGCATACGTCTACGGCGCAGCCGTCATCGTGCTGGCCGTCGCGTCGCGCGTCGCCATGGCGCGCGAACGCTAGATCTTGGCTTCCTCGAAGGCGCGTACCCACATGGCGCAAACGCCGGAGCGGACGATGTCGTCGCGGCCAAATTCGATGACCGGCACGGGCAGCATCTGCGACTTGATCATGTGGATGACGGTGCGCAGGCCCGAGGCGGCGTCGAGATCGCATTGGCTGACGTCGCCGTTGATCACCACCGTGCAGTCTTCGCCGATGCGGGTGAGGAAGGTCTTGATCTCGGCCGGCGTCGAGTTCTGCGCCTCGTCGAACAGGACGAAGGCGTTCTTCCACGAGCGGCCGCGCATGACTTCGAACGGCACCAGTTCGATGTCGCCGCCCTTGAGCGCGATCTCGTAGGCCGCCTTGCCGATGCGCTCCTTGATCGCCTCGGTGATCGGCACCGTCCAGGGCCCGAATTTGTCTTCCAGCGTGCCGGGGAAATAGCCGAGCGAACGGCCGCAAGGCACGTTCGGGCGCGTGAGGACGATCTTGTCGATCTGCCGGTTGCGGTAGAGATCGGCGGCATAAGTGGCGGCCATCCAGGTCTTGCCGGTGCCGGCGGGTCCGAGAACGATCACCTGCGGGCTGCAACGCAGCGCGTCAAGATAGTCGGCTTGTGTGGGATTTAACGCCTTGATCGGAGGAAGAACGCGTTCAGCCTCAAACTTCGAGCCCTGGAATTCTATGATCTCAGCCGTCTCGAAACCGCGGCCATTGCGGCGGCGCTGCTTCTTGGTGAGATGCTTGTTGTTGAAGTGTTTGTGACTGAAGTGTTTACCCAAGGCAGACTCCTTTTGCTGGACCTGGAGGAACAGTCATACGCAAACGCCCCGCGCGCGAGCGCAGGGTGACAAAACATCAGCAGGGTTTGGAGAAAGAAGTTTGCGGCAGACAGCGGAGCGGGCGCGGCGAGCGACGGTATCCTGATTTGGGGATACCCCGTTCTTCTCATCGTGGCGCAGTCTCACGTACCGTCATTGCTGAAGATAATACGCGATTCGAGTGAAAGTTTCATGAATTGTTTTTGGGCGCAAAAGCCGTGAAAATAGGCGGCCAAATTCGCGGCTTTTGCCCGCCAGACTTGATCCAAGACCGCCGGCTTACCGGACGGACGCCCAAATATTCATCCGCGTGGCAGGACTAGCGGCCCGCAGGCAGCAGGCCGAGATCGCCGAGCGCCTGCGTCATGATGGCGCGCTCCTCGTCGAGGAAGGCCAGTTCTTCCGTACCCGAGACGAACGTGTTGGCCCAATATTTCTTCTCGAGCTCGGCCTGCCATGAAGGCGTCGCGGTCGCCTTTGCCAGCGTGCGATTCCAGAATGCCGCGGCGGCGGGCGCAATTGCGCCGGCAGCGACGATGCCGCGCCACATGCCGACCTTGCAGTCGACGCCGCTCTCCAGAAGCGTCGGCACATTCGCAAACAGGCCGCCCAGCCGCCGCGGCGCCGACAGCGTGATGGTGCGCAAGGCTCCGGCGGTCAATTCCTGCACCGCGCTGACCGCGGTGATGACGCCGAGCTCGGCCTTGCCCTCGATCAGATGGGCGATGGCGTAGCGCGCGGAATCGAACACGTCGATCTTGAGCGCCTTGACGTCGCCGCCGGCATGCGTCGTCAGGCGCGCGAGCGCGATATGGTTGGGATTGCCGATGGCCGTGGCGAGAGAAATGCGCACCGCGCCGGCGTCGGCTTTCAGCCGCCGCGTCAAATCCGCGACGTCGGCGATGGCCGAGTCCGCGCGCACGATGAAGATCGGGTATTCGGTATAGAGATTGGCGAGCGGCGTGAGGTCGGAATAGTCGGCGGTGCTGACGCCGAGCAACTTGTTGCTGATGATGGTCGGCGAGTTGATCGCAAGCACGTGGGGATTGCCGTTATGCTTGCGTAGGTAATCCCAGGCGTTGCCGCCGCCGCGCCCGGCGATATTGGTAAGCCTGACCGGCTGCTCGAGCAGGCGCTGCGCGCTCAGCACCTCGATCAGCGCGCGCGCCGGCCTGTCCTGGCCGCCGCCGGGCGGCGTGCCGGCGACAAGTTCGATCTCGCGCGTGGGCCGCCAGTCGCTTTCGGCCGCCATTATTTCTTATCCGAATTATTCGCAGCACCGCCGCCGAGCACCTTGGCCCAGAGCGCGACTTCATCTTTGTAGAATTTGTCGAAATAGGCGGCGCTGCGCTCGTTGGGCGGCGGCACGTCGAAGCCCAGATCGGCGAAGCGCTTGACCACCTCGGGATCGCTCAGCGCGGTGTTGAGCGCCTGGTTGAGTTTCTCGATCGCTGCGGGGGGCGTGCCCTTGGGCGCCGACAGGCCGAACCAGACCGTGAGATTGAAAGCCGGCATGCCGGCCTCCTTCGTCGTCGGCACGTCCGGCAGCATCGGCGAACGCGTGTCTCCGGTGACGGCATAGGCCTTGAGCTTGCCGGATTTGACGTGCGGCATGATGTTGATGATCTGGTTGCAGCCGAAATCGACGGTGCCGGCCACCAGATCCATGGTCGCCTGCGGCGTGCCCTTGTAGGACGCGACGGTCGGGTGAACATCGGCGGCCATATGAAACACCGAGCAGGCGAGATTCGACAACGAGCCGACGCCGGCGTCGGCCTCGGTCACCTTCTTCTCGTTCTCTTTCAGATAGGCGACGAATTCCTTGAGGTTGCTGGCCGGCACTTCACTGCGCGAAACCAGCACCACCGGCGAAATATTGATCAGGCCGATCTGGGCGAAATCGGTCGAGCGGTATTGCAAATCCTTGTTGAGGAATTCGGCCGCGGCATGGGTGCCCGAGCCGGATACCATGATGGTGTAGCCGTCGGGCGTGGCCTTGGCGACGCGGTTCGAACCGATGACGCCGCCGGCGCCGGGCAGGTTCTCGACGATGATCTGCTGGCCGAGCGCTTTCGACATCGGGCCGACGACCATGCGCGCCGAGGTATCCGACGGGCCGCCCGGCGGAAACGGCGTCACCAGCGTGATGACGCGGTTGGGGTAATCCTGCGCAGCCGCGGTTGAAGCAATTGCGAAGAGCGCCAGCACGACCGGCAGAACGAGTTTCAAGAAGGCCTCCCTTTTGCGCGCCCTTATAGAGCATCGAATTCGTTCCGTGCATGGAACTTTATGCATGCCCTGCCGTTGTTCCGCGCATTCGACGAGTCATTAGGGAGGCAACAGCCCATGTCTATCGGCACTATCATTCTTATTATTCTTGTCATCGCGCTGCTGGGCGGCTTTTCCGGCATCGGCGGCGGCCCGTTCTACGGCACCGGCTATTACGGCGGCGGCGGCCTCGGCCTCGTGGTCGTCGTGCTGCTGATATTGGTTCTGATGGGCCGGCTCTGACGCGCGGCCTAGGCTCCAAATAACAAGGCGGCGTGCGGGGTTCCTCGCGCGCCGCCCTATTGCTTTTGACCACATATGATGGCCGGAGCACAGCTTTCAGAGCGGCTCGACGCCCTTGGCTCTGAGTGTGGCGGCGGCAGCGGGCGCAGAGATGAAGGCGATCAGCGCCTTGGCGGCATCCGGCTCCTTGGCGGCCGTGCTCACTCCGGCCGCGAATCCTATCTTGGTCTGCAGTTCTTCCGGAATGGGTCCGACGCGATCGACGCCGGCAACGTCCGAGATGCGCGTCGACACCACCACGACCATGTCTGCTTCGCCCCGGGCCACCACCTCGACGGTGTCTTCCGCTTCCATCGGCTTCAGTTTGTCCTGCATGTCGGCCTTGATGCCCATGCGGTCGAGCAGGCCGACGAAATAAAGACCGCTCGCCCCTTTGCCCGGAAACGCCACCGCTTTCGACGCCAGCAGCGCGTGCCTGAAGGCCTCCACCGACGAGATGTCCGGCTTGGGCGCCCCGCTGCGGACCGCTACGCCCAGCCCGGCGCGGCCGAAATCGGTGCGCGGGCCGACGACCATGCCGTCCTTGATCAACGCGTCGATGATCGGCGGGTTGCCGATCACGACATCGAAGCGCTCGCCGGCTTCGATCTTGTCTTTGACTTCCGCGTTGACGCCGAAACGCAAATCGATCCTGATGCCGGTGGCGCGTTCGAACTGCGCGCACAGTTCTTGCACCGCGGCCTTGGAGCCGTTGCCGCTCAGCACCTTGAGGTCGGCAGACTGCGCCGGCGAACCAAGCAGCAAAGCGGCGGCGAGCGCGAACAAAAGCGTTTTTGCGTTCGGCCTTTGTCCCATAAGCCAAGTCTAGCAGGCTTGTTTTATTCCCGACAGGCCGGACATAGTGCGGCGTTGCGGGGCGCGAAGCATGCCAGTTAAAAAATCGTCGCAGCTTTGGGATTTCTGGATCGACCGCGGCGGCACCTTCACCGACGTGGTGGGGCGGCGGCCGGACGGCACACTGGCGGCGCATAAATTGCTGTCGGAAAATCCCGAAGCCTATGCCGACGCCGCCGTGCAGGGCATTCGCGATCTGCTTGGTCTGAAGGCGGGCGAACCGATCCCGCCCGGCCGCGTCGGGGCGGTCAAGATGGGCACCACTGTCGCCACCAACGCGCTTCTGGAACGTAAGGGCGACCGCACGCTGCTGCTGATCACCAAGGGTTTTCGCGACGCGCTCAAGATCGGCTACCAGGCGCGGCCGAAGATTTTCGCGCGCCACATCATCAAGCCCGATCTGGTCTATGAGCGCGTGGCGGAAGTCGACGAACGCGTGCGCGCCGACGGCACGGTGGAGCGCGAACCCGATCTCGACGCGGTGCGCGCCGATCTGGCAGCGGCCAAGGCCGGCGGCATCGACGCCGTCGCCATTGTGTTCATGCATGCCTATCGCTTTCCCGAACACGAGCAACGCGTCGCCGCCTTGGCCCGGGAGATGGGCTTCGCGCAGGTCTCGGTCAGCCACGAGGTGTCGCCGCTGATCAAGCTGGTCGGGCGCGGCGACACGACCGTTGTGGACGCCTATCTGTCGCCGATCCTGCGGCGCTATGTGGCGAGGGTGGCTTCTCTTCTTACCTCCCCGATTTCTCTTTCTTCACCTCCCCCCTTGAGCCCTCCCCCTCAAGGGGGGAGGGAGAAGAAGGAAGACAACCGCCGGATGTTCATGATGTCCTCCGGCGGACTGACGGCGGCGGAATTGTTTCAGGGCAAGGACGCGATCCTGTCGGGCCCCGCCGGCGGCGTCGTCGGCATGGCGGAAACCGGCAGGCAAGCCGGCTTCGACCGGCTGATCGGCTTCGACATGGGCGGCACATCCACGGATGTGAGTCATTTCGACGGCGAATACGAGCGCACCTTCGAAACCGAAGTCGCCGGCGTGCGCATGCGCGCGCCGATGATGCTCATTCATACCGTGGCGGCGGGTGGCGGCTCGATCCTGCATTACGACGGCGCGCGCTTCCGCGTCGGACCCGACTCGGCGGGCGCCAATCCGGGACCGAAATGCTACCGGCGCGGCGGGCCGCTGGCGGTGACCGACGCCAATGTGATGGTCGGAAAGTTGACGCCCGATTTTTTCCCGAAGATTTTCGGCCTCACGCAGGACCAGCCGCTCGATGAAGGCGCGGTGCGGCATGCCTTCAACAACATGGCACAGAAAGTCGCTTTGGCCGGCGGCGACAAGACGTCCGAGGAAATTGCCGACGGCTTCATCAAGATCGCGGTCGAGAACATGGCCAACGCGATCAAGAAGATCTCGGTACAGCGCGGCTACGACGTGACGCGCTATGCGCTCAATTGTTTCGGCGGCGCCGGCGGGCAGCATGCCTGCCTGGTCGCCGACGCGCTCGGCATGACGCGCGTGCTGATCCATCCGTTCTCGTCGCTGTTGTCGGCCTATGGCATGGGGCTGGCCGACATCCGTGCCACGCGCGAGCAGGCCATCGAGTTGGCCTACGGGGCAAAGGCGCTGGCGGCAATCAAGAAGGTCGGGGCGCGCATCGCCAAACAGGTGAAGGACGAAGTCGCCGGCCAGGGCGTGCCGGCGGCAAAGATCAAGGTCTTCCTGCGCGCGCATATTCGCTATGCCGGCACCGATAGCGCGCTGGTGGTGAAAGCCGGTACGCTTCCCGCCATGAAGCGCGCCTTCGAGCAGGCGCACAAGGCGCGCTTCGGTTTCATCGACCGTTCCAAGCAGATGGTGGTCGAAGCCGTGTCGGTCGAAGCGGTCGGCGGCGGCGCCAAGTTCAGCGAAAAAGCCGTTCGACGCGTACGGGGCAAGCTGCCGCAGGCGGCGCGGCGCACGAAATTCTTTTCGAACGGGCAATGGCACAAGGCCAATATCTATACGCGCGGCCAGCTCAAGACCGGCGCCACGGTCAAAGGCGCCGCAATCATTATCGAGCCGCACCAGACCATCGTGGTCGAGCCGGGCTGGCAAGCCGAACTGACGGCGAAAAATCACCTGGTGCTGACGCGCGCGAAAAAGCTCAAGCGCACTTACGCCATCGGCACCCATGCCGACCCGGTAATGCTGGAGGTGTTCAACAATCTCTTCATGTCGATCGCCGAGCAGATGGGCGTGTCGCTGCAGAACACCGCCTATTCCGTCAACATCAAGGAGCGGCTGGATTTCTCCTGCGCGGTCTTCGCCCATGACGGCACGCTGGTGGCGAACGCGCCGCATATGCCGGTGCATCTCGGCTCCATGGACCGCTCGGTCGAGACCATCATCCGCGACAACAAGGGCACGGTACGGCCCGGCGACGTCTATGCGATCAACGCGCCTTACAACGGCGGCACGCATCTGCCCGACATCACGGTGTGCACGCCGGTGTTCGATGGCGCGAAGAAAAAGATTCTGTTCTGGGTCGCGTCGCGCGGCCATCACGCCGATGTCGGCGGCATTTCACCGGGCTCGATGTCGCCGAATGCAACCACCATCGAGCAGGAAGGCGTCTATCTCGACAATTTCAAGCTGGTCGACCGCGGCCGCTTCTGCGAGAAGGAATTGATGGCCGCGCTGACGGAGCACATATATCCATGCCGTAACCCGGCGCAGAACGTCGCCGACCTCCGCGCGCAGATCGCCGCCAACGAGAAGGGCGTGCACGAGCTCCGCGTGATGGTGGCGCACTTCGGGCTG
>DASWPX010000063.1:0-15931 GCA_036398395.1 Pseudolabrys sp.
CCGTGAAGACCACGAGTTGGTCGCGCGGAATGGTGACGTCGACGTTCTTGAGATTGTGCTCGCGCGCGCCGCGGATGGTGATCTGGCGGGCGTCGCGGGCTTTCTTGTCGGGAAAAGGGGCCATGAGAGCTTTCAGCGGAACTTCTGCCACGCCAAGAGCGCCGGTACGCGCCCCGGCGCCGTTCAAGATCAATCAGGAACGTAGGTAGAACGGGACAGTTTCGCTAGTCCCATCGGCTCTATGAAAAAGAACGTGGGGATAACGCTTAAAAAAACCACGTGGCGGCGGCAAAAAAAGAATCCCCGGAGCGCAGGGCAAGACCGCAGCTCCGGGGAAAGTAAGGCCGATCATGCCTTGATGAAAACCATCACGTCGGCGTTGAAGCTGTCGGGATCGGTCTGGGCGAGGCCGTGGCTGCCGCCCTTGACGATCTTGAGTTCCGCGCCCTTGACGATCTTGGCGGTTTTTTGCGCCGAAGCGGCGATCGGCACGATCTGGTCGTCGTCGCCGTGGATGACCAAAGTCGGCTTGTCGATTTTCTTGAGATCGGCGGTGTAGTCGACTTCCGAGAACTCGCGGATGCAGTCGTATTCGCCCTTGATGCCGCCTTCCATGCCCATCAGCCAGAAGCTTTGGCGCAAGCCTTCGTTCGGCGTCACGCCCTCGCGGTTGAAGCCGTAGAACGGCACGGTCAGGTCCTTGAAGAACTGCGAGCGGTTGGTGGCCGTGCCTTGCCGGATGCCATCGAATGCCGACAGCGGCGTGCCTTCCGGATTGGCATCGGTCTTGAGCATCAGCGGCGGCACCGCGCCGACCAGGACGACCTTGGCGACACGGCCCGTGCCGTGACGGCCGATGTAGTGGGCGACTTCGCCGCCGCCGGTCGAATGGCCGATCATGATCAGGTTCTTCAGGTCGAGCTTTTCGATCAGCTCCGCCAGGTCGTCGGCATACTGATCCATGTTGTTGCCGTTCCAGGGCTGGTCGGATTTGCCGTGGCCGCGGCGGTCATGGGCGATGACGCGGTAGCCGTTCCGGCCGAAGAACAGCATCTGCGCTTCCCAGGCATCGCCGCTGAGCGGCCAGCCGTGCGAGAAGAGGATGGGCTGGCCCTTGCCCCAGTCCTTGTAGGCGATCCTGGTTCCGTCCTTGGTGGTGATGAAGTCCGTCATGGTCGTGTCTCCGGGTTGAAAGCGGCGCGGGGTATCCGGCAGCCGGTTAATTATCGCGCACGATTACATCGTGTACGATTTAATTCGCACGGCGGTCCCGCATTATCAAGCGCTTGCGATTAGATCGTATGCGATCTATAATGCTACTTTGGTCGGGGCGGCCGGACCGGCAAAAGGAGAGGCGATGGCAAAGCAAGTAAAACCAGGCACACAGGACGGTCTCGCGCTCGACGACTTCCTGTGTTTTTCCATCTATTCGGCCGGGCACGCCTTCAACCAGTTCTATCGGCCGCTGCTCGACAATATCGGCCTGACCTACCCGCAGTACCTGGTGATGGTGTCGCTGTGGTCGAAGGACGACCGCACGGTGAAGGAAATCGGCGAATCGCTGTTTCTGGAATCGAACACGTTGACGCCGATGCTGAAGCGGCTCGAGAGCCTCGGCTACATCGCGCGGTCGCGGGACCCCGACGACGAGCGGCAGGTGCGCGTGCGCCTGACCAAGGACGGCAGGGCGCTGCGCGCCAAGGCGGCCGATATTCCGGCCTGTATCGCGGACGCGGTGGGCTTGTCGGCCGACCAGCTCGGCAAGCTGCACGTCCAATTATCGGCGATCAGGGATCGGTTGCTGGCGAAGGAGCCCTGAGACTTTATGGCCCCGTCGTCTTCGGGCGTGCGTCAAATAAAAAGGGCCGGCGCAAAGGCCGGCCCTCGTGTCGTTTTGTGATGACATTCCGATCAGAAGCGGTAGTTCACGCCGAGTCTGACCAGATTGCTCTTGAAGCTGACGTCGGTATCGATGCCGCAGGTGGCGACACCGCAAGTCGATTTGCCGAGATCGACGTAAAGATATTCGGCCTTGACCGACCATTCGCCCATGAAGGCGTACTCGATGCCGCCGCCGGCGGTCCAGCCGAGCTTGGTCTTGGTTTCCGACATGCCGGTGTTCGGCGACATCTTGTTGTCGCCGAAGGCCACGCCGCCTGTGAGGAAGGGCAGCCAGCGATCCCAGGCATAGCCGATGCGGCCGCGTGCGGTCGCCAGCCAGTTGTTCTTGGTTTCGCAGCCGCCAGGCGCGCAGACACCGGATCCGCCGGCATCGGAGCCTCTGATCCAGCTGTAGTCGAAGTCGCCTTCGACGCCCCAGACGAAGGCGCCGGTTTGCAGGTTGTAGCCGATGGTGCCGCCTGCCAGCCCGCCTTTTGGCTTGGGGCTGCCGGCCGTCACGGCGCTGCTCCAGTTGGAGCTGCCCCAACCGTAGCCGCCGTTGATACCCAGATAGAAGCCGCTCCAACTGAACGGCGCCACGTAAACCGGATTGGCCTTGTAGACGGGCTTGGTCAGGTCGGCGGCAAAGGATGAGGTAGCCATCGCCACCGTCACCAAGCCGGCGCAAACCGCCAGCGTGAAACGCTTCATCGTGAAGTCTCCTGATGTTGTTTGGCGGAAACGGACTAATACATGGCGCGGAAGCTATATCTTGTGGATGATTCGATCTGTGCTCTTTACGCAACAAACAAAACAAAATATTGAGCCGAATCAGTGCGCTATGTGGCCGAAGACATGGTTAATTTTTGGTAAAGAGCGTGCCACTAGCAGTAGTCGCAAGTGGGAACGCGCGGGCCTCTCACGCCATGGCTAGATGCTGGCGCCGCTTGCGGAATGGCCGCCGGCTTGATAAGAACAAATAGGGAACTATATATGTTCTGATGGTGCGCCGGCGGCGTGTGGATAAGCACGAATGCGCTTGTGGAAGCGCGGCCGAGGTGACTTTGATGGGTGAACACGGCAGCGGAGAACAGTCATGGCAGGTAGCGTCAACAAGGTGATCCTGATCGGCAATCTCGGCGCCGATCCGGAAATTCGCCGCACCCAGGACGGCCGTCCGATCGCGAATCTGCGCGTGGCGACGTCGGAAAGCTGGCGCGACAAGACCACCGGCGAGCGCAAGGAAAAAACCGAGTGGCATCGCGTCGTCGTGTTCAACGAAGGCCTGTGCAAGATCATCGAGCAATATCTCAAGAAGGGCTCGAAGGTTTATCTGGAAGGCGCGTTGCAGACGCGCAAATGGCAGGACAAAGACGGCCAGGACCGTTACTCGACCGAGGTGGTGCTGCAGGGCTTCAACTCGCAGCTCACCATGCTCGATACGCGCGGCGGCGGCGGTGCGAGCGCCGACAGTTCGGACGGCGACTTCGGCTCGCCAGGCCCGAGCGTTTCACGCGAGCGCAAACCCGCGATGGCCTCGGCCGGCGGCAAGCGCGATGACATGGACGACGAGATTCCGTTCTGACATCGATAGAACGACGCCCGGCCGTTGACGGCCGGGCCGGGGCGCGCTAGCCAGTAAGCAACCGTCGCGCCATGCGCGACCGTAAGCGTTTACGTCAACCAACGCATGCAACTTGGACCCGTTCCGGCGCGCAAAGCGCGACGGACCGCGCCGCATGAATGGTGACGTAATGCCCATCTCCGTAAAGCTGTCCGCATTTCTGGCGCGCACGCCGGTGCCCACCAGGGTTGCTTGCTTCGTCTTTTTCGCCGCTTCGGTCGCCGATGCCGCCTTGATTCCGTTCTTCGCGGTTTGGGCGCTCAAGGTCGCGCACGTTCCGCTGCCATGGATAGGCGTGCTGCTCGGCTGTTATGCCGGAGGCGAGCTGCTGGTGACGCCGTTGCTCGGCGGCATCGCCGACCGGGTCGGACGCCGGCCAGTACTGCTGGTCTCGACCGCCGGAGTCGGTGCGGGTTTTGTGCTGATGATTTTTGCCGACGGTCCGGTAATGGCGGCCGTCTGTCTCATCGCCATCGGCGTATTCGAATGCATGCTGCATCCGACCGCGGCGACCGTGATTGGCGACGTCACGCCACCGGAACGCCTGACGGGCTCCTACGCGCTGCTGCGGTTTGCCGCCAATGTCGGCAATATGATCGGACCCGCGCTTGGCGCGCTGTTCGCGCTCGCGTCGCTGCGTTACGTCTTTGTCGGTGCCGGACTGTCGTTGTTGCTCGCGACATTGGCTGTGGCGATTTTCCTGCCGGAGACCAAGCCTTCGCGCACCTCGGATAAATCGAACGACGACGAGGACGAAGAGAGCCTGACCGCGCTGACGGCGATCTTCCGCGACGCGCGGCTGGCGGCATTATTGTTGCCGCTCTCGCTGATTGGAATAGCGTCCAGCTGGATCGAGAGCGTCGGTCCTCTCTACGCCAACATTTCCGGCTCGTTGTCGGAAACCGGTATCGGTCTGCTCTTTACTTATTTCGGGGCGCTTGGCGTCCTGCTGCAACTGCCGCTTTCGCGCTGGGCACAGCGCTACGCCGCTCACGTGGTGATTCTCATCGTCGCAGCGGTTCAGACGATCGCGTTCGTGTTTCTGCTGCCGCACCCGTCGATCGTGCTGATGGTTGCGGCGGTCACGGCTCTCGCACTGTCGCGTGTCTTTCTGGGGCCGCTGATGCATACGCTCGCGATCGAAATGGCGCCCCTGCACGGACGTGCGACCTATCAGGCGGCTTTCAGCGTTGCCAGCGATCTGCGCGACACGGCCGGGCCGGCGCTGGGGACGTGGCTGTTCGCCGCGGCGCCGATGCTGCCGTGGCTGATTGCTGTTCCGGCGACCCTTTTGGCGGGCGCGATATTGGCGGCGGTGGTGCGGCGTCATCAAAGGACTTCGAAACCGTCGGGAGTGGCGCCGTAAGCCGTCGACGGGATTTTCTCAACCCGCCATCGCCGCGCGCACGCCGTCGATGACGTATTGCACGGCGAGCGCCGCCAGCAGCACGCCGAGCAGACGCGACATGACGACATTGCCGGTGGTGCCGATCAGCATCGCAATGCGGCTGGCGAGCGCGAACGTGAGCAGGCAGAGCGCCAGCGAGGCGGCGATGACGGCGAGCAGGACCGCCAGCCGCGCCGGATCGCCGCCGCTGCGGCCGGCAAGCAGCACGGTGGCGGTGATCGCGCCGGGGCCCGCCATCAGCGGAATGGCGAGCGGGAAGGCGGCGATGTTGCGCACGTGATCCTCGAGCACCTGCTCGGCGGCTTTCGACTGGCGCGCGATGCGCACGCCGAACACCATTTCCGACGCGATCGAGAACAGCAGCAATCCGCCGGCGACGCGGAACGCCGGCAGCGTGATCGACAGCGTGCGCAGGAGCCAGTCGCCGGCCAGCGCGCTGCCGGCCAGGATCGCGGCGGCGATCAGGCAGGCACGCAGCGCGACCGCGCGGCGGGATTTCGCCGGCAGGTCGGCGGTGACGGCGACGAATGTTGGCACCAGCCCGATGGGGTCGAGCACGACCACCAGCGTGACCAGGGCGGCGATGAAAAAATCGAACAGCATCGGTGACTTGGCCTCGAGTCTTCATTCCAATCGGCGAAACGCGCCTGCGGACAACCCGTAGGTAGTTTTACTGGCCATTAACCATAAAAAGCGAGGTTCCCCAGGGGGACGTTCTAACGATTCTGGGGCCCATTGCGGGGCGTTTCAAACCTATCGAACCGCTTTCGCATCGCGCCGCGTCTGGTGCGATCGCTTTGCAGCGTGCGCGCCGCCGCGTTGGTCGTGCTGATGCTTGCCGGCACCGCCTCGGCATCGGCGCAGACGTTCACGCTGACCATTCAGCCCAACACCCTGCCACCGGCGACGCAAGGTGTCGCCTATAACAGTGCCGTCACCGCGGTCGGCGGTAACGCGAACTATTCGCTGGCCATCACGTCGGGCGCATTGCCCGCGGGTCTCTCGTTGACCGGGGGTAGCGGCACGTGGGCCATCACCGGCACGCCGACCGGCTCCGGCACCTCGAACTTCACCATCACGGCGACGGACATCGACAGCAATAGCGGTTTTCGTCCTTACACATTCAGCACCGGCACGGCGGGCGGCATGACCGTCAATCCGCCGACGCTGCCGGATGGTTTCATCAACACCGCCTATAACCAGGCCATCAGCGGCAGCGGTGGCACCGGACCTTATACGTTTCAATTGACCTCCGGCACGCTTCCGACCGGCCTGACGCTAAGCAGCGGCGGCGTTCTGAGCGGCACGGCGACGGCAGGCGGATCCTTCACCTTCACGGTGAAAGGCACAGACTCGGCCGGCAACACCGACACCAATAGCTATACGGTGCACATAGGTACCAATTCGCTGACGGTGGCGCCGGCCACGCTGCCGAATGGTTCGCTGACGGTCGCCTACGACCAGACGGTCGTCGCCAGCGGCGGCAGCGGCACGGGTTATGTCTATTCGCTCGCGTCGGGTTCGCTGCCAAACGGACTGTCGATGAACGCCGCCGGTCACATCACCGGCACACCGACCGTGGCGGGGCCTTTCTCGTTTACGGTGGGCGTCGTCGATTCATCCAACAACGCGGGTTCGCGGCCGTACACCGTCACCATCGGCTCGAATATTCTGACCGTGACGCCGGCGAGCCAGCCTGCGGGTTCGGTCGGCGTGCCTTACAGCCAGAGTTTCGGTGCCACCGGCGGCACGGGCGGGCCTTACACCTTCGCGCGCACATCCGGCGCCTTGCCGACCGGGCTGTCGCTGAGCAGCGCAGGTACGCTGAGCGGGACTCCGTCGGCGAACGGAACGTTCAACTTCGACGTCACGGCGACGGATGGAAACTTCAACACCGGCACGCGCAGTTATTCCGTGACGATCAACATGGCGCCACTGACGCTCAATCCAGCGACGTTGCCGGCGGCGACGGTGGGCGCCGGTTACAACGCCTCGGTGACCGCGAGCGGGGGCAACGGCAATTATAGCTATACGGTTCTATCGGGCGCGTTGCCGGGCGGACTTAACATGGATAGCGCCGGCAACATCACCGGCACGCCGACCGCGCCGGGCTCATATAATTTCACGGTGCAGGCGACAGATACCTCGCCAAATACCGGCACGCGCAATTACACCATCAATGTCGGTACCGCCAATTCGTTGACGCTGGCTCCGACGACTCTGCCGAACGGCACGCAAGGCACCGGCTACACCCAGACCGTGACGGCGACCGGCGCGACCGGCGCGGTCAGCTTCGCGCTGCTGTCGGGCAGCTTGCCGGCGGGATTGTCGATCGGTTCCGGCGGCGTCATCAGCGGCACGCCCAGCGCCGGCGGATCGTCGACTTTCACGATCGGCGCGACGGATTCGGCCGGCAATACCGGCAGCCAGCTTTACACGGTGAACATCGGCACCAGCGTCTTGACGGTGACGCCACCGACGCTGCCGGCGGGCACGCGCAACGTCGCTTATAGTCAAAACGTCGGCGCGACCGGCGGCACCGGGCCTTACACGTTTACGATTTCCGGCGGCGCGCTGCCGGCAGGTGTGACGATGAATTCCGCGGGCCTGATCAGCGGCACGCCGACGGCGGCGGGGCCGGTGAGTTTTACCGTGCGCGCGCTCGATACGCTCGGCAATGTCGGTACGCGGCTCTACAGCTTCAACGTCGGCACCGTGACGCTCACGGTCAATCCGGCGACGCTGCCGGACGCGGTGTTCGGCAGAGCCTATAGCCAGACCATCGTCGCCAGCGGCGGCACCGCGCCTTATACATATTCGATTGCGGCGGGCGCGCTGCCGTCCGGGTTGACGCTGAACGCCGCCACCGGCGTCATCAGCGGCACCGCGAATGCGACCGGCAATGACACATTCGCGGTGCAGGCGCGCGACGTCAACGGCAACACCGGCAGCCGCAGCTACACGCTCGACCCGCGGCCCGATCCCGCGCTCGATCCGGAAGTGCAGGGCCTGATCCTGGCGCAGGTGGCGAGCGCCCAGCGCTTCGCGGCCGCGCAAGTCACCAACGTGTCGCGCCATCTCGAAGGCCTGCACGATCATTTCAATCCGTGCTCGTTCAACTTTGGCCTGGCGCCGCCGATCTCGCAGCCGCAACAGCAGCCTTACAGCGAGTATCAAAACCCGAATGCGCTTTATTCGCCTTACGGGACCTACGGCAACGCGCCGGTCATCGTTCTGCCGCCGGGTTATTCGGCGCCGCCGGGCTACGTTGCCCAGCGGATGCCGCCGCCCGTTGCGCCGCCATGCGCGGCGGAATGGGCGTCGTCGATGGCGTTCTGGACTTCGGGTTCGTTCCAGTTCGGCACGCTGACGCCGAGCGGCGTGGCGTCCGGCAATAAATTCACCACCGCCGGCCTGACAGCCGGCGCCGATTACCAGGTCAGCGACAAGCTGGTCATTGGCGCCGCGCTCGGTTACGGCGCGGACCGAACCGATGTCGGACAGAACGGCACGCGCAGCGACGCCAGCAGTTTCACCGGCGAGGTTTACGCGAGCCTGAAGCTGTTCGATCCGGTATTCGTCGATGGCTCGCTCGGCTATGGCTCACTCGGCTACGACAATCGCCGCTACGTCACCGGCGACGGCTCGACGGTGTCCGGCAGCCGCGGCGGCTCCTATTGGTTCGGCTCGCTGGCGGCGAGTTTGGAACTGGGTCGCGGTCGCATCAAATTTGCGCCTTACGTCAGTACCGATTTCATGAATGCGACGTTCAACGGCTATTCCGAAAGCGGACCGAGTACGCAACTGCTCAGCTACAACGCAATGAAGTTCAACGCGGTGTCGGGCGCGGCGGGCTTGCGCGGCTCGATCGACATGCCGATGAGCTTCGGCGTGTTCTCACCGACCGCGCGAGTGGAATACCGCCAGACCAGCCAGAGCGCCTTCGACCAGTCGATGTATTACGCCGATCTCGGCGCGGCCTCGAGTTCCACGTTCAGCCAAGCCGCGGGCGTCCAAAGCACGACCACGGGCGCCATCGGCTTCCGCGCGCGCAGTCAGGGCGGGCTCAACGTCGAGGTCGAATACGGTATTACCGAAGGAACCAGTTCATCCCACGCGCAATCTTTGCGCGCCGCCGTGAAGATGCCATTTTAGGCTCGGCGTCTTCGCATAAGCCTTTGAGAAAACGCATGTATTAAGCGGTGCGCCGGGGCCTTTTGCGGTGGCGGCCCTGGCTTGAATCAGCTAAGAAAAAGCCAACTCATAATTCCGCGGGAACCGCATTTTGTCCGACGTCGAAAGCCCGAAATCGGGGGACGGAAGTCCATCCGATACCCGCCCCGTGTCGATCACGGAGGAGATGAAGCGTTCGTATCTCGATTACGCCATGAGCGTGATCGTGTCGCGCGCGCTGCCCGACGTGCGCGACGGCTTGAAGCCGGTGCACCGGCGCATCCTCTATTCGATGCACGAGCAGGGCCATACGCCCGACAAGAAATACGTGAAGTCGGCGCGCGTGGTCGGCGACGTGATGGGCAAATATCACCCGCACGGCGACCAGGCGATCTACGACGCGCTGGTGCGCATGGCGCAGGACTTCTCGATGCGCCTGCAGCTCATCGACGGGCAGGGCAATTTCGGCTCGGTCGACGGCGATCCGCCGGCGGCCATGCGCTATACCGAATGCCGGCTGGCGAAACCGGCGATGGCCTTGCTCGACGATATCGACAAGGACACCGTCGATTTCCAGGCCAATTACGACGGCAACGAGCACGAGCCGGTGGTGCTGCCGGCGCGCTTCCCCAATCTGCTGGTCAACGGCGCGGGCGGCATCGCCGTCGGCATGGCAACCAATATTCCGCCGCACAATCTCGGCGAAGTCATCGACGCCTGCATGGCGGTGATCGACGACCCGGCGGTGAGCACCGACGACCTCATCAAGATCGTACCCGGTCCGGATTTCCCGACCGGCGGCATCATTCTCGGCCGCGCCGGCATCTACAGCGCCTACCACACCGGCCGCGGCTCGATCGTGATGCGCGGCAAGGTCGCCTTCGAGACCATCCGCAAGGAACGCGAAGCGATCGTCATTTCCGAAATTCCCTACCAGGTGAACAAATCGACCATGGTCGAGCGCATCGCCGAACTGGTGCGCGACAAGAAGATCGACGGGATTTCCGATCTGCGCGACGAGAGTGACCGCGACGGTTACCGCGTCGTGATCGAACTCAAGCGCGACGCCGAGCGCGATGTGGTGCTCAACCAGCTCTACCGCTTCACACCGCTGCAATCCTCGTTCGGCGTCAACACCGTGGCGCTCGACGGCGGCCGTCCGCTGGTGATGACGCTCAAGGATATGCTCACCGCCTTCGTCGCGTTCCGCGAGGAAGTCGTGTCGCGGCGCACGAAGTTCCTGCTCAACAAGGCGCGCGACCGCGCGCATATTTTGGTCGGTCTTGCCATCGCCGTCGCCAATATCGACGAGGTTATCAAGCTGATCCGCGGTTCGAAGGACGCCAACGAGGCGCGCGAAGGCTTGATGGCGCGCGAATGGCCGGCGACCACGGCGGCGACGCTGATTGAATTGATCGACGACCCGCGTCACAAGGTTTCGAGCGCAGGCACCGCGCGGCTCTCGGCCGAGCAGGCCAAGGCCATTCTCGATCTGCGTCTGCAACGCCTCACGGCGCTGGGCCGCGAGGAAATCAAGGAAGAACTCGACAAACTCGCCGCCGAGATCGCCGACTATCTCGATATCCTGCGCTCGCGCGCGCGCATCCAGGCCATCATCAAACACGAACTGACGACGCTGAAGGACGAATTCGCCACGCCGCGCCGCACCGAGATCGCGGAAGCCGCCGGCGACGTCGACGACGAGGACCTGATCCAGCGTGAGGACATGGTCGTGACCGTTTCGCATCTTGGCTACATCAAGCGCGTGCCGCTCTCGACCTATCGCGCGCAGAAGCGCGGCGGCAAGGGCCGTGGCGGCATGCAGGTGCGCGAAGAGGATTTCGTGTCGCGGCTGTTCGTTGCCTCGACGCATACGCCGGTGCTGTTCTTCTCCTCGGCGGGTCAGGTCTACAAGGAAAAGGTCTGGCGCTTGCCGCTGTCGGCGCCGCAGGCACGCGGCAAGGCGCTCATCAATATTCTGCCGCTCGACGCCGGCGAGACCATCACCACCATCATGCCGCTGCCCGAGGACGAGGCGACCTGGGCCGATCTCGACGTCATGTTTGCCACCACCAGTGGCAACGTGCGGCGGAACAAGCTCTCCGACTTCGCCAAGATCAGGCCGTCCGGCATCATCGCCATGAAGCTCGACGCGGGCGACGGCATTGTCGGCGTGCAGATCTGCACCGAGGCCGACGACGTGCTGCTGACGGCGATGGGCGGACAATGCATCCGCTTCGCCGTTCCGGAGGTTCGCGTCTTCGCAGGGCGCAATTCGGACGGCGTGCGCGGCATCGCGCTGGGCAAGGACGACAAGGTGATATCGATGTCGATCCTGCGCCACATGGATGTGAGCGCCGAGGAGCGCGCCGCCTATCACAAGCGCGCCAGCGCGATCCGGCGCGGCGCAGGCGTTGAGGAGGAGGCAGCGCCGCCGGACGCCGAGGAGGCGGCCGCAGCCGCGATCGAACTCAGCGCGGAGCGCTATGTCGAATTGTCGGCGGCCGAGCAATTCGTGCTGACGCTGTCGGAACGCGGCTACGGCAAGCGCTCGTCATCTTATGAGTACCGCACCACCGGCCGCGGCGGCAAAGGCATCGTGGCGATGTCGCTGACCGCCAAGACCGGCAAGATCGTCGGCTCCTTCCCGGTGGAGGAAGGCGATCAGGTGATGCTGGTCACCGACGCCGGCAAGCTGATCCGCACCACGGTCGCCGGCATTCGTATCGCCGGACGCTCGACCCAAGGCGTCATCGTGCTCGACACCGCCGACGACGAAAAGGTGGTCTCGGTCGAACGGCTGAGCGAGGACGAGGCGGAGTAGTTCCGCGCTTCGGCCAGCTTGTCGCGGGACTTAGTTCAGCCGCTCGACGCTGACCAGCCGCACCTTCGGGTTGCCGAACTGCGTGCCGACGCAGTGCAGATAAGGCCAGGGCTGGTTGACGCAGAGCCGCATGGCGGTTTCGACCGGTTTGGCCTTCGGGCCGGCATCGACCGGGCTCGGGCCGGTGAATGCGGTGACCACGGCGGCGACGGCGGCGGCGGACATGATAGCGGTGATGGTTCTGAGCATGCGATTCCCCTTGGCGTAACGGCCTCGACAATCAGTCGCGGCGATTGCGCGGAAGGTTCAGGTGGTTTTGACGGTTAGCCGGGCTAACGGGCGAGCGGCCAAAAGGTTCAATCGAGACGCGCCGGACGGCCTTGCGGGGCGCAAAACGGCGGGGTAGACCCCGGCCATGCCGAGGACCGCCCTCTACGCGGGGTCGTTCGACCCTGTCACCAACGGCCATCTCGACGTGGTCCGCCACGCCGTCCGGCTGGCCGATAAACTGGTACTGGCCGTCGGCATCAATCCCGGCAAGGCGCCGCTGTTTTCGGCTGAAGACCGGCTCGCGATGCTGCAGGAAATCTGCGGCCCGCTGGCGCGCGAGGCGAAATGCGAACTCGCCTGCGTCACCTTTTCCGGGCTGGTGATCGAGGCGGCCAAGCAGGCCGGCGCCACCATTCTGGTTCGGGGGCTGCGCGACACGACCGACTTCAATTATGAAATGCAGATGGCCGGCATGAACGAGACCATGGCGCCGGGCATCCAGAGCGTGTTCCTGCCGGCGTCGCCCGCGGTGCGCCCGATCACCGCCACATTGGTGCGCCAGATCGCCGGCATGGGCGGCGACGTCTCCGCTTTCGTGCCGGCCCCGATTGCCGCGCGTTTGAAGCAAAAATTTTCCCGCTAAATTGGAGCTCTCATGATCCGCATTCTCGCTTTCGCTTTGGCGCTCGTTTGCGCCGCGCCCGCTTTCGCGCAAGTCAAGCTGCCGGCCGGGCTCGATCCGCAGAACACGCTGCTGCTCGACACCAAATACGGCCGCGTCGTCATCAAGCTGCGGCCGGATCTCGCGCCCAAGCACGCCGAGCGCCTCAAGCTGCTGACGCGCGAAGGCTTCTACAACAACGTGCCGTTCCATCGCGTCATCGCCGGCTTCATGGCGCAGACCGGGGACGGGCAGAACGGCGACGGCTCGGGCGGCTCCAAATATCCGCCATTGCAGGCTGAATTCTCCAGCGTGCCGTATGTGCGCGGCATCGTCGGCATGGCGCGCACCTCCGATCCGAACTCCGCCAATTCGCAATTCTTCATCATGTATGCCGACGGCTCATTCCTGAACGGCAAGTACACCGTCGTCGGGCAGGTGGTGTCCGGCATGGATTTCGTCGACAAGATCAAGAAGGGCGAGCCGGTGCCGGACCCGGACAGAATCGTGAAGATGCAAGTCGCCGCCGACGCGAAGTGACGACGAAGTCGTCATGGCCGGGCTTGACCCGGCCATCCACGACGGAGTGAATTAAAAAGAAAGACGTGGATGCCCGGCGCAAGGCCGGGCATGACGGGATATCAATCGGAGAGTTTTAAAAATGGCCAAACCCGAAGACACACTCACGCTGGAAACCACCAAGGGCAAAGTGGTGATCGCCATGCGGCCGGATCTGGCGCCGGGCCACGTCGCGCGCATCAAGGAACTGGTGAAAGAGGGCTTCTACGACGGCATCGTATTCCACCGCGTCATCGACGGTTTCATGGCGCAGACCGGCTGTCCACAGGGCACCGGCACCGGCGGCTCCGGCAAGAAGCTCAAGGCCGAGTTCAACAGCGAGCCGCATGTGCGCGGCACCGTGTCGATGGCGCGCGCGGCGAGCCCCGACAGCGGCGACAGCCAGTTCTTCATCTGCTTCGACGACGCCAGCTTCCTCGACCGGCAATATACCGCCTGGGGCAACGTGATCGAGGGCATGGAGAACGTCGACAAGATCAAGCGCGGCGAGCCGGTTTCCAATCCCGACAAGATCGTCAAGGCGACGATGGGGGCGTAACGCCCCGCGCGGCGCGCGAGGGTATCCATGCGCACCGATCTCTTCGACTTCGACCTGCCGCCGGACCGCATCGCCTTGCGGCCGGCGAGCCCGCGCGACGCGGCGAAACTGCTGGTCGTGAGGCCCGGCGCGCTGGAAGATCGCACGATGGCAGATCTGCCGGATTTGTTGCGGGCCGGCGACTGCCTGGTGGTCAATGACAGCAAGGTGATCGCCGCGCGGCTCAAGGGCCGCCGCATCGGGAGAGGTGCGACGGAGCCTTCGATCGAGGCGACGCTCATCAAGCGCATCGACGGCTCGCATTGGCGGGCTTTTATCCTGGGCGCCAAGAAAGTGGAGACCGGCGACACGCTGCGCTTCGGCGCCGAGGGCCGGGTGTGTTTTCTCGACGAACTCGACGCTCAAGTTTCACAGAAGGATGAGGGAGGCGAGGTAACTCTTTCATTTTCCTTCCATGGCGCGGTGCTGGACCAAGCGATCGCCGAACGCGGCGCCATGCCGCTGCCGCCTTATATCGCCTCGAAGCGCGCGCCCGACGAGCGCGACCGCGCCGATTATCAGACATTGTTCGCCGCGCATGACGGCTCGGTGGCGGCGCCGACCGCCGGACTTCATTTCACCGATGCGCTGCTGGCGCGCCTGCAGGCGCGCGGCGTGGCGCTGCACAAGGTCACTTTACACGTCGGGGCCGGCACGTTCCTGCCGGTGAAAGCCGAAGACATCGAAGGCCATAAAATGCACGCCGAATTCGGCGAGGTCTCCGCCGAGACGGCGGCTGCGCTCAACAACGCGCGCGTCGCCGGCGGCAGGATCGTCGCCGTGGGTTCGACCGCGTTGCGGCTATTGGAAAACGCGGCCGGCGGCGACGGGAAATTGCGGGCGTTCTCCGGCGACACCGCGATTTTCATCACGCCGGGTTACAAGTTCAAGGCGGTCGACCTGATGCTGACCAATTTCCATCTGCCGCGCTCGACATTATTCATGCTGGTTTCGGCTTTCAGCGGGCTCGACACGATGCAGCGCGCCTATGCCCATGCCATCGCGGCCGGCTATCGCTTCTATTCCTATGGCGACGCCTGTCTGCTTTATCCTGAAGCCCCATGACCGAATCCTTTTCCTTCAAGCTCATCAAGACCGACGGCGCCGCCCGCCGCGGCGAGGTGGCGACGCCGCATGGCCGCATCCAGACGCCGGCCTTCATGCCGGTCGGCACGCAGGCGACCGTGAAGGGTCTGGCGCCCGAAGACGTGGCCGCGACCGGCGCCGAGATCGTGCTCGGCAACACCTATCATCTGATGCTGCGGCCCGGCGCCGAGCGGATCGCGGCGCTCGGCGGTCTGCACAAGTTCATGAACTGGCCGCGCGCCATCCTCACCGATTCCGGCGGCTTCCAGGTGATGTCGTTGTCGCAACTGCGCAAGCTGAGCGAGCAGGGCGTGACGTTCAAATCGCATCTCGACGGCGCCATGGTGGAACTGACGCCCGAGCGTTCGATCGAAATCCAGGCGCTGCTCGGCGCAGACATTTCGATGCAACTCGACGAATGTTTGAAGCTGCCGGCCAAACGCGACGAGATCGAACGCGCCATGCAGTTGTCGCTGCGCTGGGGCGAGCGCTCCAAGCGCGCATTCGAGAGCGTGCGCGGTGGCCGGGCCTTGTTCGGCATCGTGCAGGGCGGTGACGATACGGCATTGCGGGTCGCAAGCGCGCGGGCGCTGACCGGCATCGGCTTCGACGGTTACGCCATCGGCGGGCTGGCGGTCGGCGAGCCGCAGGAGGTGATGCTCAAGATCGTCGCGGAGACGACGCCGGTGCTGCCGGCGGACCGTCCGCGCTATCTGATGGGCGTCGGCACGCCGCACGATCTCCTGGAGGCGGTAGCGCGCGGCGTCGACATGTTCGATTGCGTGCTGCCGACCCGCAACGGGCGGCACGGCATGGCCTTCAGCCGCTTTGGCTCGATCAATCTGTCG